>DASXQQ010000342.1:0-10847 GCA_036507085.1 Piscinibacter sp.
GCTGGACATCGAAATCCTGCGCCTGAAGCCCGACACCCGCGTGGCCGATTTCGCCGCGGTGCTCGAAACCGGTGCGCGGCTGGATGCGCGTTGCGTCCTCGTTGCCGGCAACGACCCCGACGAAACACGGCTGTGCGAGCACCTCGCCATGCTGGCCGACCTCGCGCGACCCTACGCGCTCACGGTGTGTCTCGAGCCCATGCCCTGGACCGACGTGCGCAACTTCGCGCAGGCCCTGCGCATCGTCGAGTCGGCCGCGCGCGACAACACCGGCGTGCTGATCGACCCGATCCATTTCGATCGCGGCGGCAGCCGCCCTGCGGAGCTGGCAGGCGTTGCGCCGCAACGCCTGCCCTACCTGCAGTTCTGCGACGCGCCGGCAGAGCGGCCCAGCACGCTCGAGGGTCTGCTGCACCAGGCGCGCGCGGAGCGTCTGCCGCCGGGGCAGGGCGGGCTCGATCTTGCCGCGCTGCTGCGCGCGGTGCCGCGCGACGTGCCGCTCAGCCTCGAGGTGCCGATGGCCACGCTCGCGCGCACGATGCCCGCATCGGCGAGAGCGCGCCTGTTGCGCGAGACCACCGAGCGCTGGCTCGTCGCTCAGGGCTTGGCCGGCTGACTCACCCCGTATTGCGCAGCCCCGCCGCCACCCCGTTGATCGAGATGTGGATGCCCGTTTGCACGCGCGCGTTCTGCGGGTCGCCTTCGCGGCGCAGCCGGTAGCGGCGCATGAGTTCCACCTGCAGATGGTTCAGCGGGTCGAGGTAGGGGAAGCGGTGCTCGATGGAGCGCGCCAGCGCGGGATTCGACTGCAAACGCTGCGTCTCGCCGGTGATCAGGTTCAGCGCCTCGTTGGTCTTCACCCATTCGGCCTGGATCGCCGCGAAGATCTTCTTGCCGAGCTTCTTGTCTTCCACCAGATCGACATAGCGCGCGGCGATGCGCAGGTCGCTCTTGGCCAGCACCATGTCGAGGTTGGACAGCAGCGTGCGGAAGAAGGGCCATTGCTTGTGCATCTTCTGCAGCAGCGCGAGGCGCTCGCGCCGCGCCTTCACCGCGGTGCCGAGAAAGGCCTCGACGCCGGAGCCGAAGCCGCACCAGCCGGGCAGCGCCACGCGGCACTGGCCCCAGCTGAAGCCCCAGGGAATCGCGCGCAGATCCTCGATCGCACGCGTGGACTTGCGCGATGCGGGGCGTGAGCCGATGTTGAGCTCGGCGATCTCGCGGATCGGCGTCGCGCTGAAGAAGTAGTCGGTGAAGCCGGGCGTTTCGTAGACCAGCTTGCGGTAGGCCGCGTAGCTCGCGTCGCTGATCGCACTGGCCGCCTCGATGAAACTCTTCGGCGCACTCTTGGTCGGGTGCAGCAGCGTCGCTTCCAGCGTCGCGGCGACCAGGGTCTCGAGGTTGCGCCGCCCGATCTCCGGGTGCGCGTATTTGGACGCGATGACTTCGCCTTGCTCGGTGAGGCGGATCTGCCCGTTCACCGTGCCCGGCGGCTGCGCCAGGATGGCGTCGTAGCTCGGGCCGCCGCCGCGCCCGACGGTGCCGCCGCGGCCGTGGAACAGTCGCAACGTGACGCCCTGCTCGCGCCCGAGTTCGCCGAACAGCTCGACCAGCGCGATCTCGGCGCAGTAGAGCTCCCAGTTGCTGGTGAAGCTGCCGCCGTCCTTGTTGCTGTCGCTGTAGCCGAGCATGATGTCCTGCTCGGCGCCGGAGCGCTTCACCATGCCGGTGATGCCGGGCAGCGCATAGAAGTCGCGCATGATCGGCGCGGCGTTGCGCAGGTCGGCGATGGTCTCGAACAGCGGCACGACGATCAGGTCGGATTGCGGCGCATCGTCGAGCGTGCCGCGCATCAGGCCCACTTCCTTCAGCAGCAACATCACTTCGAGCAGGTCGCTCACCGCCTCGGTGTGCGAAATGATGTAGTGGCGCAGCGCGTCGCGGCCGTAGCGTTGCTGCATCACGCCGGCGGCTTCGAAGATGGCGAGCTCGCTGCGCGTGTGTTCGCTGTAGTCCGCGGCCAGCACCCGCAGCGGCCGCGCGTCGTTGAGCAAGCGCTGCAGCAGCTCGCGCTTCAGGTGCTCGGGCAGTGCGCTGTAGTCGGCCTCGAGCTTGGCCACCTTCAGCAGCTCGGCGACCACCGCTTCGTGCTTGTCGGAGCTTTGCCGCAGGTCGACGGTGGCGAGGTGAAAGCCGAACACCTGCACCGCGCGCATCAGCGGGTGCAGGCGCGGCGCGATCAGCGCGTCGGCGTGGTGCGAGCGCAGCGAGGCTTCGATGACGCGCAGGTCGGCGAGCAATTCCTCCGCCGACCGGTACGGCCGCTGCGGCGCCACCGCGTGGCGCAATGCCTCGGTGCCGGTGAGCTCGTGCAGCGTCGCGGCAAGTCGCGCATAGACGCCGATCAGCGCGCGCCGGTAGGGCTCGTCCTCGCGGTGCGGGTTCTGGTCGGGCGAGGCCTCGGCGAGCGCGCGCATCTGCGGCGTCACCGGCGCGAGCGTGGCCGAGATCGAGAGCTCGGCGCCGAGCTCGTGCACCTCGGTCAGGTAGAAGCGCAGCACCGTTTCGCTCTGCCGCGCCAGCGCCATCTGCAGCGAGTCGGCGGTGACGAAGGGGTTGCCGTCGCGGTCGCCGCCGATCCAGTTGCCCATGCGGAAGAACGACGCGATGGGGTGGCCGGGCAGCGCGGCCTCGACTTCGCGGTACAGCTTCGGGATTTGCCGCAGAAAGGTCGAGTGGTAGTACGACAGCGCGTTCTCGATCTCGTCGGACACTCGCAGCTTGGCCGTGCGCAGCATCCGCGTTTGCCACAGCTGCGTCACGCGGGCGCGAATCAGCGCCTCGTTGTCGTGGCGCTCGCGCTCGGTGGGCAGCACCTCGCGCTGCTCGACCAGCTCGGCGATGGCGCGCTCGGCGTCGAGGATGCTCTTGCGCTGCACCTCGGTCGGGTGGGCGGTGAGCACCGGCGAGATGTAGGCGTGGGCCAGCGTCTTCGCGATGTCCGAGGCGCGGATGCCGGCCTCGGCCAGGCGCTCCATCGACAGGGCCAGCGAACCCTCCTGCAAGTGGCCCTGGCGGTCGTGGTGCGCGCGCCGGCGCACATGGTGGCGGTCTTCGGCGATGTTCGCGAGGTGCGAGAAGTAGCTGAACGCGCGGATCACGCTCACCGTCTGGTCGCCGCTCAGGTTCTTGAGCAGCCGGTCGAGCGCGCGGCCGGCCTGCGCGTCGCTCTTCAAACGGTAGGCCACCGAGAGCTTGCGCACGCGCTCGATCAGCTCGAACGCCTCTTTGCCCTCCTGCTCGCGGATCACGTCGCCGAGGATTCTGCCGAGGAGGCGGATGTCGTCGACCAGCGGGCGGTTCTTCTCGGCGGCATCGTGGGCGGGAGCGACTCGGGCCATGGCGGTTTCCGGTGGGACTGTAATTTGGTTACGGGATTTCAATGGTACCAGTGACGCAGGTTACATCCCCCGGGCTGCTAGCATCGGCGCATGAGCGAACGCATCATCATCGCCACCCGCGAAAGCCGTCTCGCGCTGTGGCAGGCCGAGCATGTGCGCGCGCTGCTCGCCCAGCGCTTCGGCCTCGCGGTCGATCTGCTGGGCATGACCACGCGCGGCGACCAGATTGTCGACCGCACGCTCGCCAAGGTGGGCGGCAAGGGCCTGTTCGTCAAGGAACTCGAAGCGGCGCTCGAAGACCGCCGCGCCGATCTCGCGGTGCATTCGCTGAAGGACGTGCCGATGGACCTGCCGCCGGGCTTCGAGCTGGCGGCGATCCTGCCGCGCGAAGACCCGCGCGATGCCTTCGTGTCGGGTCGCTTCGCCTCGCTGGCCGAACTGCCGCAAGGCGCGCGCGTGGGCACTTCGAGTCTGCGCCGTGTGGTGCAGTTGCGCGCGTTGCGCCACGACCTGCGGGTCGAGCCGCTGCGCGGCAACCTCGACACGCGGCTGCGCAAGCTCGACGAAGGCCAGTACGAGTCGATCGTGCTGGCGGCGGCCGGGCTGAAGCGGCTCGGTCTGGCGGCGCGCATCCGCGCGCTGTTCGAGCCGACACAGATGCTGCCGTGCGCAGGGCAGGGCGCGCTCGCGATCGAAGTGCGTGCCGAGGCGAGCGCGCTGCGCGAGCGGCTCGCGACCTTGAGCGACGCGCCCACCGCGCTGGCCGTCGAAGCCGAGCGGGCGGTGTCGCGCGCGCTCGGCGGCAGCTGCAGCATGCCGCTCGCGGCCTACGGCGTATGCAGCGGCGCGACGCTGGCCTTGTCGGCGGTGCTCGGTCACCCCGAACGCATCGACGCGCCCTTACTGCGTGCGCAGGTGCAGGGCGCGGTCACGACTGCAGCCGAGGCCCGCGCCCTGGGCGAGCGCGCCGCGGCCGCGTTGCGCGAGCAGGGCGCGGGCGACTATCTCGCGGCTGCCTCCGCGGCCTGAGCCGGCGCAGATGCGCGTCATCGTCACCCGACCGGCCGAGCAGGCCGCGCAGTGGGTGAAGCATCTGCGCGACGCCGGCATCGCCGCAGTCGCGCTGCCCTTGATCGACATTGCCGCGCCGCCCGACGCCGCCGCGGTCGCGCAGGCGTGGCGCGGGCTCGACCGGCAGCGCCTCGTGGTGTTTGTCAGCCCGAACGCCGCCGAGCGGTTCTTCACGCAAAGGCCCGCGGGCAGTGCGTGGCCCGACGGCGTGGCCGCGGCGTCGATCGGGCCCGGTACCACGCAGGCCCTGCAGCGCCTGGGCGTGCCCGCCGCGGCCATCATCGAACCCCCCGTCGAGGCTGCGCGCTTCGACTCCGAGGCGCTGTGGGCGTGCCTGGCCGAGCGCGATTGGTCGGGCGCCGCCGTGCTGATCGTGCGCGGCGACGGCGGGCGCGATTGGCTGGCCGACACCTTGACGCAACACGGCGCGCAGGTCGAATTTGTCTGCGCCTACCGCCGGCTCGCGCCGCGCTTGACCGCCGACGCGCTGCAGTGTCTCGACGACGCGATCGCGCGGCCCGACCAGCACCTGTGGTTCTTCAGCAGCTCCGAAGCGATCACCCATCTCATGCAACTGCGGCCGAACCACGCATGGACGGCGTCGCGCGCGATCGCCACCCATCCGCGCATCGCACAGCGCGCGCGCGAATGCGGTTTCGGTGACGTGCGCGAGACACATCCGACGCTCGACGCGGTGGTGGCCTGCATACAATCGATCGCATCGTGAGTGAGCTTCCCATCGACGCGCTGCCTTCCGCCGCACCCGGCCTCGCCGTCTCCAAGCGCTGGTTCTGGATCGGCGTGGCCGCGCTGCTCCTGTTGACCGTCGCGGGCCTCGTCGTCGCCTGGCAGGCGCAGCAGCGCGTCGGCGGCTTGCAGCAGGAGCTCGTGCGCCGCCAGCAAGAAAGCCAGAGCAAAGCGAGCGAAGCGCTGATGATGGCCAAGCAGGCGCAAGACGGCATGCGCGAGGCGGCTGCCAAGGTCGCGCTGCTCGAGGCGCGCCTGGCCGAGGTCGCGATCCAGCGCAGCCAGCTCGAAGACCTGATCCAGTCGCTGTCGCGCTCGCGCGACGAGAACCTGCTGGTCGACATCGATTCGGGCATCCGCGTCGCGATGCAGCAGACCGCGATCACCGGCAGCGCCGAGCCGCTGGTGGCGGTGCTCAGGCAGTCGGACGAGCGTCTCGCGCGCTACAACCAGCCGCGGCTCGAGGGCGTGCGCCGCGCGATCGCGCGCGACCTCGACCGCGTCAAGTCGGTCGGCGTGGCCGACCTGCCGTCGCTCAGCATCAAGCTCGACGAGGCGGTGCGCCTGGTCGACGAGCTGCCGCTGCTGTCGGTGGCCGAGCCGCGCAAGGCACCGGCGCCGGCGGCCGCGCCGAAGCCCGCGCAGCGCAGTGCGCCGGTCGATGTGAGTCCAACGGGTTGGCTCAAGCTGTGGAACGACATGTGGGCCACGGTGTCGGAACGCGTCTGGTCCGAGGTGAAGTCGCTGGTGCGGGTGACGCGCATCGACCACCCCGAGGCGATGCTGCTCGCACCCGAGCAGGCCTTCTTCGTGCGAGAGAACCTGAAACTGCGGCTGCTGAACGCGCGCCTCGCGCTGTTGAGCCGCCAGTTCGACACCGCGCAGGGCGACCTGCAGCTCGCGCAGTCCACGTTCGAGCGCTACTTCGACCGCTCGTCGCGCCGCCTCACACTGGCCGCCGAGCTGGTCAAGCAGGTCAGCGCCCAGGCGCGCCAGCTCGCGATACCGCGGCCCGACGACACGCTCGCTGCGCTGGCGGCCGCGTCGGCCGGCCGCTGACAGCGCATTCGATCCGCATGCGCGCCGTCGTCTGGTTCCTGCTCTTGTTTGCCGTCGCGGTGGTGACCGCTGCCACACTAGGCACCAACGACGGCCTGGTCAGCATCTACTGGGGCTCGTGGCGGCTCGACGCCTCGCTGAACCTGTTCCTGCTCGTGCTGGTGGCGAGCTGCTTCGTGCTGGTGACGGCGATCCATGCGGTGAACTCGCTCACCGGCTTGCCCCAACGGGCCCGCCAGTGGCGCGTGGCGCGCCGTGACCGCACGGCGCAAGCCGCGCTGCGCGACGCGCTGGCCCAGTACTTCGGTGGCCGCTACACCCGCGCGCAAACCGCCGCGCAACGGGCGCTCGCGATCCAGGCCGACACGCCCGACCTCGCGCAGGACAACGAATTCACCGTGCTCGGCCACCTGCTCGCCGCCGGCAGCGCCCACCGCATGCAGGACCGCGCGCGGCGCGACGATCAATTGAAGCGCGCGCTCGAGCTGACGCGCAACAGCGCCGCGGCGCGGCCGGCCGAGGAGGGCGCGCGCCTGCTCGCTGCCGAATGGGCGCTCGACGACCGCGACGCATCGCGTGCGCTCGGCCTGCTCGCCGAGTTGCCGCCCGGCGTGGCGCGGCGCACCCATGCGCTGCGTCTGAAGCTGCAGGCCACGCGCCTTGGCCAGCAGCCGCAAGAGGCACTGAAGACCGCGCGCCTGTTGGCCAAGCACCAGGGCTTCTCGAAGGTCGCCGCACTCGGCCTGCTGCGCTCGCTGGCGTCGGAGTCGCTCGCCACCGCGTACGACATCGACCAGCTGCGCCGGATCTGGCTCCAGTTCGACAGCGCCGATCGACGCGACCCTTGCGTCGCGGCCCACGCCGCGGCGCGCGCGGCCGAGCTCGGCGCACCCGAAGAGGCGCGTGCCTGGTTGCGTCCGTTCTGGGACCGGCTCGACGAGTTGAGCCTCGACGATCGTGCCGCGCTCGCCCAAGGCCTGATCGCCGCGCTGCCTGGCATCGGGCCCGACTGGCTGCCGCGCCTCGAAGCCGCCGCGCAAGCCTATCCGCGCGAGCCGGCGATCGCCCACGGGGTGGGCAGCGCGCTCGCCGAGCGGCGGCTGTGGGGCAAGGCGCGCTTGTTGCTCGAAGCGGCGGCCGACGACGCGACGCTGGACACCGAGTCGCGCCGCCATGCCTGGCTCACGCTCGCGCGCATGGCCGAAGAGGAGTCTGATGCGACGCGCGCGGCGCAGTGCTACGAGGCCGCCGCGCGCCTCGGCTGAACGCGAAAGGGGCCGTGCTACACTTGCGGGCTACGCGGCTGTAGCTCAGTTGGATAGAGTACTTGGCTACGAACCAAGGGGTCGTGGGTTCGAATCCTGCCAGCCGCGCCACAAATCAATCACTTGGCGAGCAAAACCAAGTGCTTCACGTAACCGTGGGACCGCTGTGGGACCTTAAGTCCTCCAGCGGTCCTTCTGTTTCTTAACCATTCGCCACGCGCAGCACCGTGCGCGTCTCCTGCCGGTTCAGCACCAGATTGGCCTCGCGCAGCAAGCGCCCGACGTCGGCGCTCGCGTAGTGACCGACCATCGATTGCGTGGCATGCCCGAGTAGAGCGGCTCGATCCTCGGCCGAGACGCCGGCGGCGCGTAGCCGGCACGCATAGGTGTGCCTCAGGTCGTGCACGCGCACCGCGCGCAAGCCGGCTTCGCGACGTGCCTGCCGCCAGGCGGAGTTGTTCATCCTCGCGATGCGCCGCCCGTGGTACGGGAACACCCACACGGCATGCCGACCGCGCTGCGTCTGGATGATCGACCAGGCGATGTCGTTCAGGATCACGACGTGGGGTCGCTTGGCCTTGAAGGCCTCGGCCGGCACGACGAACACGCTGCGGCCGATCTCGGGCACCGGCACTTCCCAGGACCATTGCAGGCCGCATAGGTTGGCATCGCGCAGCCCCGTGTTGACGGCGAACAGCGCCATGCGCGCCAGGTGCCCCGGCAGCTTCGGGAACAACCGGTCCTGCTCTGCCCACGTGATCGGGTAGGGCGAGCGCGGTGACTCGGGCAGCCATCGTGATCAGCGGCGGCAATGCCTCCAGCCAGGGTCGACCGTCTTCGTCGCGGTACGAGCGCGCCGCGCGATGGAGGATCGTGCGTGCGACCTCAAGCGTGCGATTGATCGTGATCGCGGTGACGCCATCGGCGATGCGCTGCGAAATGAGCGGCGCCAGCGTGGCGTCGTGCACCTGGTGCGGTTGCAGATGGCCGATGTGCTCGACGAGCAGCTGAACGTGGACACGGATGGCCTCCAGGCTGCGCATGTCCTGCGACTGCGCCAGATAGCGCTGCGCGCAGTCGGCGAAACTCGGGCGCCGGTGAGCTCGGCGCGCCAAGTCCAGGTCGACCTGCGCCATCTCGGTCTGCAGGCGTTGCTCGGCCTGTTCCTGGGTGACTGAGCCGACGCGCATGCCGAGGCGAACGCCGCGGTAGCGCTTGTCGATGAAGAACCGGCCGTCAGCGCCGATCGTGATGCCGGGAGTGCGGGTCGCAGCCATGGTGCCTCCTGTGAGCAGAGGAGGAACCCTGTCAAGGGATGACCAGGCGTGCAAGCCCATGCGCGCTCATGGCCGCTGTGTGCTACGGCCGGTCGGGGGGCCTGCATGGTGCTTGATCAGTGATCGTTCGCCACCCGAGCGTCGCAACGCAGTCGCCACTCGCCCGCCTCCATCACGAGGCTCCATTCCCCGACTGCGCGACCGTCGTTCGCGAACCGTTCGAGCGCCGCTGCGACAGCGTGCGCATCGCCTCGACCATCTCCGGCGGCATCTGCGGGTCGCGCATGCGCTCATGCAGGTCCGCCAGAAGTCGCGGCTGTCCCCAGCGCGGCATCGCCATGACGTGGGCGTTCCACACCGTGATCACGATCTTGAAGGTGGACTGGACCACGTCGAACGGCAAAGCGACGTCGAGCTGCCTGAGCAGCGGCTCGCCGAAGTCGAGGATCGTCTCGGAGATCTTGCGTACGGGCGGGGCGGACATCCCATCAGGATAGCCAAACCTCGGGACAGCGGCCGCGCCGCGTAGTGCACCGACAATCGCCGCTTGCGCGCGTGCTCGGCATGCACTCCATCGTCCGTCGAGAACTTCTCATCTCATGCCTTCCGCAACGACAGGCTCCACAGTCGGATCACGCCCCGCGAGCCGCACGCCCTACGGCCGCACCTGGTGGGGCGCGCAATGGCTTCAGGCGCTGACACAGATCGACCACGAGAACCGCCTCCCGCGCGGGCGAAGCTACGCGAACCGCGGCGCGGTGCTCGATCTCGACGTGCAGGACGGCCACGTTCGCGCCCGCGTGCAAGGCTCGCGCCCGCGCCTCTACGACGTGGACATCGAAGTGCCCGCCACGCCCGCGGCCGACGCCGCACGGCTGGTCAAGCGCCTGGCCGCCGACGCCGGCCTGATCGGGCGGCTGCTCAATCGCGAGCTCGACCCGGCGGTGCTGCAAGAAGCCCGGCGCCTGTCGATCCCAGTGTTCCCCACGCGCTGGAGCGACCTCAAGATGCACTGCTCGTGCCCCGACTGGGCCGTGCCGTGCAAGCACCTGGCCGCCGTGATCTACCTTCTCAGCCAGGAGATCGACGGCGACCCGTTTCTCGTCTTCAGCTTGCGCGGGCTGGATTTGCCCCGGTTGCTGGAGCAGCACGGTGTGCGCATCGATGGGAGTTCTGCCACCAGCGTGCCGACCGCGGAAGAGGCACTGTTCACCGTCGAACCGCACGCCACGCGCAACGGCACCGTGCCTGCGAATGACCTGTCGGCGCTGGACAGGCTCGACTTCACCACCATCCCCGAGCTGCGCGAGCCGCTGTGGCAAGTGCTGCCGGCCAATCCGGTGTTCTTTCGCGGCGGCGACTTCCGCGAGGTGATGCGCCGCGTGAGCGCGCGCATTGCGCGCCAGGCGCGGCAGATCATGGATGCAGGAGCGTCGCCGGACGATGGCGCGTCCTTGCCCGAGGGCCGCCTGCAACTGGTCGCCGACGACCAGGGGCGCCTGGCCGTCACTGGGGCGCAATGCGCGGGTCGCGCGCTGCAGGCGTGGCCCGAACTGCTCCAGGCTGTTACCAACGTCGCACCGGCGCGCCTGGCCGATCTCCCGGGCGAACTGGCGGTCTTGCACACGCTGCGCCTGATGGCCCTGCACCTGCTCGCTCAAGGTGCCGTCGTGCCGCAGGTCTTCGCGCTCGATGCGAGCACGCTCGGCGTGCGCTGGTGCGCCGCCGAGCTCGATGCCACGGTGCGCGACATGCTCGCCCAAGTGGCCGGCGCTCTGCCGCCGCAGCTCGTGCTGCGCCGCCGCGGACGCAGGAACGAGCCGCTCGATGCACTCGTGCAGGCGCGGCTGCTGCTGTCGACCTTGCTCGACCACCACATCCAAGCGGCGAATGCGGCCGCCACCGAGAAGCCGCCCGGTGACAAGGTGCTGGGGCTGTTCTTCTCCAGCGGTCGAGCTCGCTTCGACGGTCCCGGTGAAGGAGCGGTGGGTGGCAGCATCCACGCCTGGCTCGCCCGCTTGCACCTG
>DASXQQ010000343.1:0-5783 GCA_036507085.1 Piscinibacter sp.
CGCGAGCTGACGCGCGTCGACCCGCTGACCGGGCTGCTCAACCGCAACGGGTTCGACGAGCACCTGCGCGAATGCGCCGACCGCGCGCAAGCGGACGAGGAACTGCTGGCGCTGCTGTACATCGACCTCGACCATTTCAAACAGGTCAACGATCGCCACGGCCACCCGGTGGGCGACGAGCTGCTGAAGATCTTCGCCAAGCGCATGCGCAACGCGGTGCGGCCGGGCGACGCGGTGGCGCGCCTGGGCGGTGATGAATTCGCTATCGTGCTGGCGGGATTGAAGGCGTCAACGAACGCCCAACGGGTGGCCGACAAGGTGCTCGCGGCGGCGCAGGCGCCGTTCAATGTCGGCAAACTGAGCTTGCGAGTGGGCGCCAGTGTCGGCATCGCGTTCTGGCAGCGAGGCGATGGCGACGGCCACCTGCTCGTCGAACGGGCCGACGCGATGCTCTACAGGGCCAAGCAGGACGGGCGCGGGCGCTACGCCAGCGCCGACCCGCTTCAGTGAGCGCGGCCGGCGCGGGCCGTTTCGATCAGTCCTTCGACAAGCTCAGGGCGATCGGGGTTTCAGGCTCAGTCCTTCGACAGGCTCAGGATGACCGGCCGCCTCCCTTCGACAAGCTCTGGGCGATCGGGGTTTCAGGCTCAGTCGTGGTGGTAGCGCCGCGGGTCGGCGGGAACCGGCGCCCAGCGGTCGCCCCGATATTGGTTGCCGTCATTGTTGTCACGCCAATCCGGGATGCCGTCATGGTCACGGTCGCGCCACTGGCGATGGCGGCGTTGGCCCCAGTAACCGCGCTGGTCGTAGTAACCGGTGTTGTAAACGACCGGGGCCGGTTGGTAGTAGACCGGCGCGGGGCGGTACACCACGGGCGGCGGCGAATACACCGGGGCCGGGTAGTAGACCGGTGCTGGGTAATAGACCGGCGCCGGTTCGTAGACCGGCACGTTGGACACCACGGTGCCGATCGGGGGCGCGCTGATGCCGATCGACCAGTACACGTTGCTGGCCGCATGGGCGGCGCCGCTGGCCAGCGCGAAGCCGGCGGTGGCAAGAGCGATGGCGAATAACTTCTTCACGAGGGGCTCCGTTTCTGCGCAGGGATTGCGCGCCCTCTGAAAACGCGGCAACCCACCCCCGTCGTTGACGCCGGGCCGTGGCAGACACGTAAAGCTACGTTTCCGGCGCCGGCCCACGGCAGCCCCGGCAGCCGCCTCGCGCCGATAGAATCATTTACATCTCTCCGCGCCGCGCCGCCGCGCCGCCCACCCATGACGTCCCCCAAAAACAGCCATCCTTCGGCCGAGGCCAAGCCCAGCAACTTCCTGCGCCAGGTCATCGAGCGCGACCTGGCCCAGGGGGCCTACGCGGGCCGCCGTTTCGCCGGCACGCCGGGCGACGCCACGCACCATGAAACCGGCACCAGCGACCCGGCGCGCATCCGCACCCGCTTTCCGCCCGAGCCCAACGGCTACCTGCACATCGGCCACGCGAAGAGCATCTGGTTGAACTTCGGCCTCGCCCAGGAGTACGGCGGCGTGTGCCACCTGCGCTTCGACGACACCAATCCCGAGAAGGAAGAGCAGGAGTACGTCGATGCCATCGTCGACGCGGTGAAGTGGCTGGGCTACGACTGGAATGCCAACGGCACCAGCCACCTCTTCTACGCCAGCAACGACTTCGACTTCATGTACCGGGCGGCCGAGTACCTGATCCAGACCGGCCACGCCTACGTGGACGAGCAGACCGCCGACGAGATGCGCATGAACCGCGGCGACTTCGCGACGCCGGGCCGCGACAGCGCCCACCGCAGCCGCACGCCGGACGACAACCTGCGGCGCTTTCGCGAGATGCGCGACGGCAAGCACCCCGATGGCGCGATGGTGCTGCGGGCCAAGATCGACATGGCCCACCCCAACATCAACCTGCGCGACCCGGCCATCTACCGGATCAAGCGCGCCACGCACCACAACACCGGCGACACCTGGTGCATCTACCCGATGTACAGCTACGCCCACCCGATCGAGGACGCGCTGGAGAACATCACCCACAGCATCTGCACGCTGGAGTTCGAGGACCAGCGCCCGTTCTACGACTGGACGCTGGAGCGCCTGGTGCCGATCCTGCGCGAGCCGCAGTTTCAGCGCGCGCGGCAGCTCATCGAGAAGATCGAAGGTGAAGGCATGGAGGCCGGCAAAGAATTCGCGCTGCACTGCCACAACCACGCCGACAAGCTGTTCGCAAGCGACGCCGAAGCGAAGATGCGCGCGCTGTTCCAGCGCTGGGAACACGACAGCGACCGCGTGGTGCACGAGCTGCCGCAGTTCTTCGCACTGCTCGAGCACGAGACCGCGCAGTTCACGCCGCTGCTCGCGCAAGCGCTGGACGGCGAGCATCCGAACATCTTCGGGCTGCCGCATCAGTACGAATTCGCCCGGCTCAACCTCACCTACATCGTCACCAGCAAGCGCAAGCTCAGGCAGTTGGTCGACGAAGGGCATGTGGATGGGTGGGACGACCCGCGGATGCCGACGCTGGTCGGATTGCGGCGCCGCGGCTACACGCCGGAAAGCTTGAAGCTGATGGCCGAGCGCAGCGGCGTGAGCAAGGCCGGTGGATGGATCGATTACTCGAGCCTCGACATCGCGCTGCGCGACGACCTGGACCCGAAGGCGCCGCGCGCGTGTGCCGTGCTAGACCCGCTGAAGCTCAAGCTGACGAACTTCACCGAGGTGTTTGGCAGTGAGTCACATCAGGAGCCTTGCCACGCGCCGGCGCACCCCGCGCACCCCGAGATGGGCAAGCGCGATTTCTTCCTGACCAACGAGCTGTGGATCGAGCGCGAAGACTTCATGGAAGTTCCGAGCAAGGGATACCACCGGCTGTTCCCCGGCAGCAAGACGCGGCTGAAGTACGGCTACGTCATCGAGTGCACCGCGTGCGAGAAGGACGCGCAAGGCCACATCACCGCGGTGCTCGCGCAACTGGTGCCCGACACGAAAAGCGGCACGCCGGGGGCGGATGCGGTGAAGGTCAAGGGCGTGATCACCTGGGTCAGCGTCAGTACGGGCGTGGCCGCTGAAGTGAGGCTGTACGACCGCCTGTTTACCGAGGCGCAGCCGGACGCGGGCGGGCGCGACTTCCTGAGTGTGTTGAACCCGGACAGCAAGAAGGTGGTCACCGCGTTTGTCGAACCGGCGCTGGCGTCGGCACGGGCAGATGACAGGCTTCAGTTCGAGCGGCACGGCTACTTCGCGCCCGATCGCAAGGACCATGCGTCGGGCAAGCCCGTGTTCAACAGGATCACGGGCCTGAAGGACGGCTGGGCGAAGTAGGGCATCCCTCGGCCCGATACCTCGCACCATGTCGGCTGCCTTCACCGCCATCCTGGCTGTCCTCGCGATCACGCTGCTCGTCGTCGCGCACAAGCTGCGCGCGGCGCGGCGTGCCGACTTCATTCGCGGCTACAGCTTTCCCAAGGGATTGATCGAGCGCCTGCAGAAGCGCCGTCCCGGCATGGCCGCCAAGGACGGGCAGCTCGTGGCGCGGGCGCTGCGGCAGTTCTTCCTCGCGCACCTGAAGAGCGGCCGCCGGTTCGTGTCCATGCCGTCGCAGGTCACCGATGACCTGTGGCATGAGTTCATCCTGTACACGCGCAACTACCAGGACTTCTGCGCCCGCGCGTTCGGGCGCTTCATGCACCACACGCCCGCCGTGGTGCTGGGCGCACAACGACAAGGCAACGCGGGATTGCGCCGGACCTGGTGGCACTGCTGCAAGGAAGAGAACATCAACCCGACGACGCCCACGCGGCTGCCGCTGCTGTTTGCAATCGATTCCAAGCTCGGCATCGCCGACGGCTTCGTCTACGCGCCCAACTGCAAAGCGCTGCGCAAGAACGGTGACGGTTCGGTGTATTGCGGCGGAGACTTCGGCAGCAGCAGCGTCGACGGCAGCACCGACGGCTTCGGCGATGGCGGAGGCTCGGGCGACGGGGGCGGCGACGGGGGCGGCTGCGGAGGCGGTTGCGGCGGCGGAGACTGAGAGGCTGAGAGTTTTTCGCCGCGCGCATCCAACTCCCGTTCGGGCTGAGCTTGTATTTCCGATCGCCCTGAGCCTGTCGAAGGGAGCCCTGCAACCGGGCGTGCAGGCACTTCGACAGGCTCAGTGCGAACGGAAATTGGATATCGCGAAGAAAACTCTCAGCGAGAGCACACCAGGATCAGGATGGCCCGAAACGAATGTGATCTTTCGTAAAGTCGGGCGCCTTTGTCAGCGTTGAGGGCCAATCTGCGTTAAGACAGCCACGACGGATGGGTCTCATTCGGCGCGTTGCCGTGCGCCTTCGGGCTCCATCTGCAGGTTCCTTCCAGGAGAGACCATGGCAACCCTGCGCCAGGTGATCGTGGGCGTGTTGGCAACGCTGCTTGTATGGATCACCGCGCCGGCGCTCGCGCAGCCTGGCCGCAGCGCCGCGGAGGCCACGGCCTCACTCCATGTCGACGCGTTCGACGTCGAAGAGGTGCCGCAGCTGAGCTCGGGCACCCCGCTCAACTTCAGCCTGTACGGCACGCCGGGCGCCGCGGCAACGCTGCTGATCGACGGCGCCCAGCGCAGCCTCGATCTGCATGAGGTGCAGCCGGGGATCTACGAAGGCACCTACACCATCGACGCGCAGGATCAGATTGGGCCGGACAGCCGCGTCACTGCAATCTTGCGACGCGGCAATCAAGTGGCAAGGTCGGTGCTGGCGGAACCGTTGCTGCTCGGTGCCAGTGCGCCGATCGCTGCAGGGCCGCCGATGGCTCAAAGCGCACCGATTGACGACAGCCCGCCGATCGCCACCAGCCCGCGCATCGGCACGCCGGTGCCCCCCGCGCCCGCGGCGCCTGCGTGCGCCGACTGCGCTGTCGTCGAGTCCGTCCGCGCGGTCGAACTCGGCAGCGGCCGAGGCTACCTCGGCGCCATCACCGGCGGCCTGGTCGGCGCGATTCTCGGCAATCAGGTCGGGCGCGGCGAGGGTCGCAGCGTGGCCCGGATCATCGGCGCGCTGGGCGGCGCCTTGGCCGGCCGGGAACTCGAACGCAAGCGCAGCTGGCGCACTCGCTACGACGTCGTGCTGCGGCTGCCCAACGGCGCCGCGCAAACCCGCAGCTACGACAGCATGCCGCCTTTCAAGGTGGGCGACACGGTCCGGCTGGGTGCTGCCACCTTGGCGCGCGCTGAGCGATCCGCTCCACCGTTCTGACCCGCCGACGGGTCCCTTCCATCCTCGGCACCAAACAACCCGGGCGCCACACCGTGATGCAACTCAGCACAGGCGTGGGCGCAGGTCGCCTGCGTCGCGGATGGCTGGCGGGCATCATGCCGCCGCTGGTGGAACTGCTGTTGGTGCTCGCCGCGATCGCCGTGATGCTGCCTGCGTTCCAGCGCGTGGCCGAGATCGGCGCCGGTCGCGACCGGCGCTTCGCCGAGGTCGGGTTCTGGATCAAGGGCCTGCCCGAGCCCGTTTTGCCTGCGGTCTGCGCGGCCTATGCAACGCTCGTCGAGGCGTCGGTGCGCGAACGCCTGTGCGGTGCTGTCGACGGGGCGTCGACCGCGCCGTCCTTGTCCAAGCCGCCTTCAGTGCTGATGCAGGCGGTGTCACGCTCCGCACATGCCTTCCTCGCGCCGGTGATCGACGCCGAGGCGCGCCTGAGCGGGCTGCGGCTGCAGCAGCGCGAAGGCATCGGCGAACTGCGCGGCCTGGCGGACGCCATCGCGGCGATCGAGGCAGAAAC
>DASXQQ010000344.1:0-4528 GCA_036507085.1 Piscinibacter sp.
GGCGTTCGTGCTCGCGGTGCTCAACCGCGTCACCAAGCTCGGGCTGCTGTCGCGCATGGCCGAGCGTGTGACCTTCGTGCTGATCCCGCCGCTCGGGCTGATCTTCCTGGTGCTGGGCACGATCTTCCTCGGCGTGGCCACCCCCACCGAAGGTGGGGCCATGGGCGCGACGGGTGCGCTTGCGATGGCGCTGGCGCGGCGGCGCCTCAACCTGCACCTGCTGCGCCAGGCGATGGACTCGACGATGAAGCTGTCGTCCTTCGTGCTGTTCATCCTGATCGGCTCGACGGTGTTCAGCCTCTCGTTCCAGGCCGTGGACGGCCAGAAGTGGGTCGAGCACCTGTTGACCAGCCTGCCCGGCGGCCAGCTCGGCTTCCTGATCGTCGTCAACATCCTGATCTTCTTCCTCGCCTTCTTCCTCGATTTCTTCGAGCTGTCGTTCATCGTCATCCCGTTGATCGGGCCGGTGGCCGACAAGCTCGGGATCGATCTGGTGTGGTTCGGCGTGCTGCTGGCTGTGAACATGCAGACCTCGTTCATGCACCCGCCTTTCGGCTTCGCGCTGTTCTATCTGCGCAGCGTCGCGCCGCATGACGATTACAAGGACAGGCTCACCGGCAAGCTCATCACGAAGGTCACCACGGGCGAGATCTACTGGGGCGCCGTGCCCTTCGTGCTGATCCAGGTCGCCATGGTTGGCCTGATCATCGCGTTCCCCGCTCTGGTCTCACGAGACTTGGCGAAGGAAGGCACGATCGACACCGAGAAGGCATTCCAGCAGATGCGAGTCGATCAGAAGGCCGCCGACCAGGCCAGCGCCGTACCGTCCGCGCCAGACGCCTCGGCGCCGTCGGGGAACGAGGCGCCCGACGCGAAGGCCGATCCGATGAGCGGGCTGTTGGACTCGATGAAGAAAGACCAGGCCAAGAAGCCTTGAGCTTCTGCGACACGCAACAAAAAAAGCCCCGCCGAAGCGGGGCTTTTTGTTGCTGCAGAACCGGTCAGAGCTTCTGTGCCTGCATGAAGTCGTCGAAGCCGGCTTCGGTGAAGCGAAACCACAGGTTCTGGTCGCGGCGGAAGTTGGCGAAGTCCTCGTAGATCTTCTTCCACGCCGGGTTGCTGCCGCTCAACTCGCTGTACAGCGCCAGGGCTTCCTTGAACGCCCCTTCCATCACGTCCTTCGGGAAGCGGAACAGCTTGGTGCCCTGACCGACCAGTTGCTTCAGCGCCGCCGGGTTGCGTGCGTCGTACTTGGCCTGCATGTCCACGTGGGCATGCGACGCCGCCGTTTCGATCATCGCCTTGTACTCGGCCGAGAGACCGTCCCAGGCCTTCTGGTTGACGTACAGCGACAGCTGCGGGCCGCCTTCCCACCAGCCGGGGTAGTAGTAGTTCGGCGCGACCTTGTTGAAGCCGAGCTTCAGGTCGTCGTACGGACCGACCCATTCGGCCGAGTCGATCGTGCCCTTTTCCAGCGCCTGGTAGATCTCGCCACCGGGAATGTTCTGCGGCACGCCGCCGATGCGCGCGAGCACGGCGCCGCCGAAGCCGCCGATGCGCATCTTCAGGCCCTTGATGTCGGCCAGGGACTTGATTTCCTTGCGGTACCAGCCGCCCATCTGGGCGCCGGTGTTGCCCATCGGGAAGTTGACGATATTGAACTTGGCATAGAACTCGCGCATCAGCTTCATGCCGTTGCCTTCGTACATCCACGCCGTCATCTGGCGGCTGTTGAGGCCGAAGGGGATCGCGCAGTCGAGTGCGAAGGTCGGGTCCTTGCCGAAGAAGTAGTACGGCGCGGTGTGGGCCATCTCGACGGTCGCGTTCTGCACGCCGTCGACGACGCCGAACGGAGGCATCAGCTCGCCGCCCGCATGTACCGAGATCTGGAACTTGCCGCCCGACATGGTGCCGACTTGCTTGGCGAAGACTTCGGCCGAGGCGAAGATGGTGTCGAGCGATTTCGGGAAGCTCGACGCCAGGCGCCAGCGGATGGCGGCCTGCGCATGGACGACCGCGGGCGCCACGCCCGCGGCGAGCACGCCGGCGAGTCCGGCACCGTGAACGAAGGAACGACGCTGCATGGCAAATCTCCTTGAGAGGGCTGAACGATTGATGTGCGCCGAATTCTAGGAGGGGGGGTGCAAGCCCTCACCCGGATTTACCCGTGCGCAAAAAACCTGTCCACCACGCAGCGGCGAATGCGTTGCGATCCCGGTCAAGACCCGGCGATCTTCATGCGCTGGATCAACACCGAAGCGATGGTCTTGCCACCCAGCGTGTACGCGTCGGCGCCGACCGCTGCGATGGCCTTGAACATGTCGCGCAGGTTGCCGGCGATCGTGATCTCGTGCACCGGGTGGACGATGCGGCCGTTGTCGACCCAGAAGCCGGCGGCACCGCGCGAGTAGTCGCCGGTCACGTAGTTCACGCCCTGGCCCATCAACTCGATGACGAACAGGCCGCGGTGCAGCTTGCGCAGCATCGCATCGAGGTCGTCGCCGGGTTGCGTGAGCCGGCTCGTCAAGCGCAGGTTCTGCGAGCCGCCCGCATGGCCGGTGGTGCGCATGCCGAGCTTGCGCGCTGAATAGCTCGACAGGAAGTAGCCCTGCACGACGCCACCCTTGACCACGTCGCGCACCCGCGTGGTCACGCCTTCGTCGTCGAACGGCGCACTGCCCTTGCCGCGCAGCTGGTGCGGGTCTTCGTGGATGTCGATGTGATCGGGCAGCACCGCCTTGCCCAGCGAGTCGAGCAAGAAGCTCGACTTGCGGTACAGCGCGCCGCCGCTCGTCGCCTGCACATAGGAGCCGAGCAGGCCGGCGGCCACCGTCGATTCGAACAGCACCGGCACTTCGCAGGTCGCGATCTTGCGCGAGCTCAGCCGCGACAGCGCGCGCTCGGCGGCATAGCGGCCCACTGACTCGGGCGCGGCCAGGTCGAGCGGCGAGCGCATCGAGCTGTACCAGGCATCGCGCTGCATGGCGTTGCCGCCTTGTCCCCTTGTCGCCGGAAGGGACGCAATCGGCGCGACCGACAGCGAGTGGCGCGAACTCGCATAGCCGGCGCGAAAACCGCGCGTGTTGCCGGCGAAGAAATGCGATTGCTGGGCCGACACGCCGGCGCCTTCTGAATTGGTGATGCGCCGGTCGACCGACAACGCCGCCCGCTCGCAGCGCATTGCAATCTCGACCGCACCCTCGGCGTCAATCGCCCAGGGGTGGAACAGGTCGAGGTCGCGCGTGGCCGCCTCACCGCGCGCCAGGTCTTGTTCGTCGGGCAGCCCGGCCGCCGGGTCTTCCGCGGTGAAACGCGCGATGTCGTAGGCGGCGTGTACCGTCTGCTCGAGCGCGGCACGCGAGAAGTCGGAGGTACTCGCGTTGCCGCGGCGCCGGCCGATGTAGACCGACACGCCGATCGACTTGTCGCGGTTGCGCTCGACGTTCTCGATCTCGCCCTTGCGCACCGAGACCGACAGGCCCACGCCTTCGGAGACCTCGGCGCCGGCGTCGCTCGCGCCGAGCGACTTCGCGAACGCCAAGGCGTCGTCGACCAGTTGCTGGAACTGGTCACGCGAATAGGCGAAGCCCGATCGGGCCGAGACAGAGGGAGACTCGCTGGGGAGGGACATGGGGTGACCGGGTAGATGCCGCTGCGGCAGGGGCGCGCGGCTATCATACCCAGCGTCCCCTGTTTTGAGCCTGAAGCGACCATGCGAGCGCACCGACCCCTAGCCGTTGACGACACGAACGCAGCGCCGCCCGCATTCGACCGCCCGAGCAAGACCCAGCTGAAGAAGGCCTCGCACGACCTGCAGGACCTGGGCGAGGCAGTGGTGGCGCTGCCCGAAGACCGCCTCGCGGGGTTGCCGATCGACGAGTCGCTGCTCGACGCGATTCGCGAGTTCAAGCGCACCCGATCGCACGAGGGCAAGCGGCGGCAGATGCAGTACATCGGCAAGCTGATGCGCCGCACCGACCCCGAGCCGCTGCGCGAAGCGGTGGCCGCGATGCAGCTCGGCCGCGCGAAGGACGCCCTCGCCCTGCACGAGGCAGAGCGCTGGCGCAGCGAGCTGATCGCAAGCGACGACGCGCTGACGCGCTGGACCGCAAAGCATCCGGACAGCGACCTGCAGCAGCTGCGCAGCCTCATCCGCGCCGCGCGCAAGGACGCGGCGGCCACGCCCGAGCAGCGCAGCGGCAAGGCCTACCGCGAGCTGTTCAAGTTCATTCGCGAGCAACCCGACCATGAGTAGTTTCGATCCCGTTCGCATCGGCGTCGTCTCGGTCAGCGACCGCGCGTCGAGCGGCGTCTATGAGGACAAAGGTATTCCGGCCTTGCAGGACTGGCTCGCGCGCGCGCTGCGCAACCCGATGAGCTGGGAAACGCGGCTGATCCCCGACGAGCAGGACGCGATCAGCGCCGCGTTGCGCGAGCTCGTCGACGACGCGCGCTGCGACCTCGTGCTCACCACCGGCGGCACCGGCCCGGCGCCGCGCGACGTGACGCCCGAGGCGACGCTGGCCGT
>DASXQQ010000345.1:0-12799 GCA_036507085.1 Piscinibacter sp.
CCGAGCACCGCCGCGATCCGCCCGCGCGACAACAGGTAGAACTCGCAGCTGAAGAAGTAGGCCCAGCCGATCAGGCCGAGGATGCCCCACCACTGCGGCGTCATCCAGCCTTTGCCGTCCGCGCCGCCGCGGTAGAGGAGCGCGAGCAGCGCGATCAGAAGCACCCCGGTCGCCCGCAGCGCGCGCGTGAACGCCGCGTTCTCGAAGCGCAGCACGCCCCACACGAGGAACACCGCGGCGTAGAACAGCAGCGACCAGACGTGAATCGGGATCGGCATCGCCTGGGCGTTGAAGCCTTCCTCGGCGTTCACCATGAAGAAACCCATCACGATCAGTGCGAACGCGCGGACCAGGATGTGCCGCTGCACGCCCAGCGCATCGTCGCCCTTGACGAGGCGCGCGTTGATCGAGAACGGGATGGACATGCCGACGATGAACAGGAACGCCGGGAAGACGACGTCCGGAAAGCTCATCGCGTCCGCATCCGCCGGCATGTGCTTGAGCCACGGCGTGATGCCGCTCACACCCCCGAGCTCGTTGACGAAGATCATCGCCAGGAAGGTGATGCCGCGAAACGCGTCGATGGAGAGAATCCGGCCCGTTCTCAGCGTGTTGATCGTCGTCGGCATGGAGGCACGGTCTCCCATGTCGCCTTAGAGCGACATGCGGACACCCAGGAAGTACTGCCGGCCGTTGGTGTAGAAGGCGCGCGGCTGGTCCTTGTTGTCTCCGTAGTACTTGAGCGTCGGGTTGTTCAGGTTGAGTGCATCGAAGGCGATGGTGAACTTGTCGTTGATCTTGTAGTTGACCGATGCGGCGAGGTAGCCCACGCCGGCCGCGTACTGCGTGGTGGAGCGATCCAGGCCGACCAGGTAGTCGGAGCGGTAGGTGTAGGCCAGGCGAGCGTTGAACTTGTCGTTCTCGAAGTAACCTTCGACGTTGTAGGTGTCGCGCGACGAGCCGACGAGACCGCCGCCGTTCGAGTCCTTGCCGTTCGCGTAGGTGTAGTTCGCGACGACGCCGAAGTTGCCGAACAACGGCTGCTGGTAGCTGAGCTCGAACCCCTTGTTCTTCGCCTTCACGTTGACCGGCGAGGTGATCTGGTAGTCGGCCGGCATGTTCTGGTTGCTGCTGTCGGGCAACGTGACCGTATGTGTGCCGAAGCTGACGTACGACGGCATGTCCATGTAGAACACGCCCAGCGCCAGCAGCGACTTCGGCGCGAAGTACCACTCGAGCGTCGCGTCGTAGTTGTTCGAGCGCACCGGCTTCAAGTCGACGTTGCCGCCGGTGCCGGAATGCGTGAGGTTGTCGACGCTGTTGATCGCGCCGGCCAGCGAGCTGTAGTCGGCGCGGGTGATCGTGCGTGCGGCGGACACGCGAGCGACGAGGTCTTTCGCCAGCTCGAACCTCAGGTTGGCGCTCGGCAACACGTCGTTGTAGGACCTGCCGTCGGCGACCGGCGTGTAGCCGGTGTGCGTGCCATCGTTGAAGTTGGGCGACGCAATGGTGTCGCCCGGGATGTTGTAGTTCACGTCCTGCTTGGTGCGCACGAGGCGCACGCCGAAGTTGCCGCGCCACTTGCTGCCGGCGACGTTCGCCATGGCATAGCCCGCCATCACCCGTTCGCGCACCGCGAACTCGCCTGGCCAATAGTGCTCGGTCGGCAACGCGTTGGCCTTGACGGTGGCCTCCACGATGTTCGGCGGCAAGCGCCACAGATTGCGCAGGAAGTCGTCTCCGCCGCCGAAGCCCCGTCCGAAGTCCGACGGGTAGAGGGTGCCGTCCCACGCGGCGTTGCCAGCGCATGACCCCGGGTCCGGCGGCTCCACGCCCCAGCCGCATCCGCCGTTGTTCGGGTAGTGCAGCTGCCGCTTGTGCTCGGTGATGCGCACGCCGAATTTCGCCGAGTCCCAGATGCCGTTGTCGATGGCGAGGTCGGCATCGGCTTGCGCGTAGGTCTCCTTGTCGATCACCTTGACGATCGAGTACCACATGCCGAACAGCTTCGACTGGCTGAAATCCGCCGTGTTCACGCCGGGAAAGGTGACGATGGCAGGCGAACCGAGGCCGTTCATCGCGTAGTTCATCGCTGATGCGGGGAGGAACGATTCGTACCCGAGGTCGCCTGGCGTGTTGCCCAGGCCGCGGGTGTGGCCGACCTTGCCGGACAACACGAGCTTGTCACTGGCGCGGTACTTGCCGTTGAAGTCCACGTACCAGCTTTCGTTGGCGGCGCCCGGCCGGTACATGCTGTCGGTGAAGCCCGCCGGGACCGGATCGCCGTTGCCGTCCACGAGGGCCGGGAACTGCGCGGACACCAGCGTTCCGTTCTTGATCGCGAAGCTCGTCGGCACGCCCCCGTTCTCGATGAACTGCTGCGGGCTCGCCAGATAGCTGTGGTCGTAGTTCGTCGCATCCATGTGCGAGAAGAAGCCGTTCAGGTCCAGCGTCAGGCCGGACGACGGTTTCCATTCGACGTCGAACAGGCCACCTTGGCGCACGCGCTTCTGCGTGAAGAGGTTGTGGTTGATCAGTTGCGGGTAGGCGACGTCGGCGAGTTCCGGATGGGCCTGCGCCGCAGCGCTCGCCGGGTCGATGGTGCTGTAGCCGAGGAATTCCTGCGCGTCGCGTCGCTCGTAGCGCGTCTCGGAAAACACCTGGAACAGCGCGCCGAGATTTCCAGCCTCGTTCTTCCAGTTGAACAGGGCGCTGACCTGCGGGGCGGACTTGCGCGGCAGGTCGGCGTAGAAGGCCTGCAAGGTCGCCTCGGCGGTGAACGGTTGCTTGAAGCCCAGCGGCCGCCGGGTCTCGATGTCGACAGCGCCGGCCGTACCGCCTTCCGGCAGATCGGCCTGCGAGGCTTTGTACACGGTGATCTTGCCGACGATCTCCGACGGCAGCAGCGAGTAGCTGACGCTGCGGCCCATCGCCTCCGTCTGGCTCAGCACGAACCAGTCACCGGTGCCCACCGCGTGGCCGTTGATGAGGGTCTGCGTGAGCGTCGGGCTGGTGCCGCGGATGCTCACGCGGTCGTTCTCGGAGAAGCCACCTTCGCCGCCGGCCATCGAGCTGATGTTCACGCCCGGAATGCGCTGAATGGCATCCGCGACGTTCTTGTCGGGCAGCTTGCCGAGATCTTCGGCGGTGATCACTTCGACGTGTGAATCGGCGTCGCGCTTCTGGTTCAGCGACTGTTCGCGCGAGGCGCGGATGCCGGTGATCACCACCGTTTCCAGTTTGGTCGGCGCCTTGGCCTCGGCGGGCTTCGCGTCTGCCGTCTGCGCTTGCACCGAGACGACTGCGTTCACCCAGGCCAGTGCGGCGGCGGCGGCGATGGGGGTCGGTTTCAGCTTCATGAATCCTCCTCGGTGCGTTATCACTCGAACGGATTGGAATGGAGCCGCACTCGTTGGGCCAGTCAGAGATGTACCCGGATCCATCGGTAAATCTACCGACTGCCGGAGGTAGAAGCCTGGCTTGCGAACCAGGCCCACATGTCCTGAAATCGGCCGTCCGCCCCATGCCTCGCGAGCAAGAAAGCAACCATGTCAGCCGAGCTCTGTGAATTCAGACCCGACGCCAGCTGCGTCACGCCGCTGTATCTGCAGCTGGTGACCACGCTGTCGGAAGGCATCCGTTGCGGCTGGTGGCAGCCCGACGAAGCGCTGCCGTCCGAGCGCACGCTCTCGGACAGGCTGGCCGTGTCG
This sequence comes from Piscinibacter sp., assembly GCA_036507085.1. Classification (GTDB taxonomy): domain Bacteria; phylum Pseudomonadota; class Gammaproteobacteria; order Burkholderiales; family Burkholderiaceae_C; genus Albitalea. Next base: position 3,711 of record DASXQQ010000345.1, read on the forward strand.
CGCCACACCGCACGCAAGGCGATCGAGTTGCTCTGCGAACGCGGAATGCTGACCCGCAAGCACGGCTCCGGGACCTACCTCACCCACCCACCCACGCTCCAACAGCCGCTGTCGCGCCTGACCAACCTCAGCGAAGAGTTGCGCCGGCGCGGATGCAGCGCCGGATCGCGTTGGCTGTCGCGCGAGACGGGCATTGCCTCGCCTGACGAGATGCTTGCGCTGGGCCTGTCACCCAACAGTCTGGTGTCGCGCCTGAAACGCCTGCGCACCGCGAACGACGTGGTGATCGCGATCGAGAGCAGCACCATCCCCGCGCGATACCTGCCGGATCCGACCGCCGTCACCGAGTCGCTCTATGGGTATCTCGGGGCGCAACACACCGCGCCGGTCCGCGCGCTGCAACACCTGCGTGCCGTCAATGCCACCGCGGAGCAGGCGCGGGTGGCCGGATTCGAACCCGGGGCCGCGATGCTCTACATCACACGGGTCGGCTACCTGGCCGATGGTGCAGCGGTCGAGCTCACGCATTCCCATTGCCACAGCGACCACTACGACTTTGTCGCGGAGCTGCGCCGATAGGCTTTGCCGATGCGTTCGGCGTAACGGATCCGACGAGGAAGTAACGATGAAAACACCTGCGGCTCGAACCCTCGCCACCGGCTTGCTGAGCGCGTGCCTGTTGAGCGCGACGGCGCTCGCACACGCGGCCGAACTGAACCTGTGGGTCATGTCGACCACCGAACAGCAGCAGCAGGACATGCGCGAACTGCTGCGGCCCTATCTTGCCCGCAACCCCAGCCTGCGCGTCAACGTCACGGTACTCAACTGGGAGTCGGCGTGGGCCAAGATCACGGCCGCGGCAGCGTCGGGTCAGGGGCCCGACGTGCTGGAACTCGGCACCACCTGGGTGCCCGCCATCTCGTCGATGGGCGCATTGGAGCCGCTCAGCGAGCAGCAGCAAAGCGAGGCCGGGGGCGCGAAGGCCTTCTTTCCCGTGATGTGGGGCACCACGCACCGCCACGACGATGCGACGGTCTATGCCATTCCCTGGTACGCCGATGCGCGAGCCGCGTTCTATCGCACCGATGTCTTCAAGAAGGCCGGCATCGACGCGCGCGACGCGTTCGCCAACTGGGGCAGCTTCAAGCAGGCCATGCAGAAGATCAACGGCCAGGAGATCGGCGGCAGGAAGATCGCCGCGCTGGGCTACCCCGGCAAGAACGACTGGAACGTGGTCCACAACCTCGCGCCGTGGATCTGGAACGCGGGCGGCGACCTGCTCAGCGCCGACCGCAAACGCTCGGCCATCAACTCGACCGAAGCGGTGCAGGCGATCGTCTACTACACGAGCTTTGCCGCCGAAGGGCTGGTGCCCAAGAGCGCGCTCGAAAAGGATTCCGGCCAGATCGAATCGGGTTTCTTCAACGGCCAGTACGCCGTCATCTTCACCGGGCCGTGGATCCTCAAGCAGATGAGCACCCCCAAGTCCAAGGGCGGTCAGCTGGAATCCGTGGCGGCCAACAACTTCGGCATCGCGCCCTACCCGGCCGGCCTGAAGGGCAACCAGACGTTCTTCTCGGGCTCCGATTTGGGCGTCATGAAATCGTCCAAGAACAAGGCCGAGGCCTGGAAGCTGGTGGCCCATTTGACCGGGCGCGAATCGCAGGTCGCGTTCAGCAAGATGTCGGGCATGTTGCCCACGCGGCTCGACGCGGCCAACGACCCCTCGCTGATGGGCAACCCTCACTACGCCGAGTTCATGGCCCAGGTGAAGAACGGCCGTCACTACCCGTCGATTGCGGGATGGGGGCCGCTCGAGTCGGTGTACCTGAAGAACATCGGCAACATGTTCGACATCGTCGGCGGCCTGAAGGGCAAGTATTCGCCCTTGTCCATCAAGCAGGCCATGGACGCGGCCGCACTCGAGGCCGACCAGGTTTTGTCGTCGTCGCGCTGAACTCGACGGGCTTCCATGCTGCGCCAGAAGAGGATCGACGCATTCCCGTACCTGCTGCTGCTGCCGGCGGTGCTGATGATGTTCGCGGTGAATCTGACGCCCATCGTCCAGGGCTTCTACATGTCGCTGCTGAAGCTGAACCAGTTCACGCTCGCTCAGTATCTGGATGCGCCGTTCGTCGGGATCGAGAACTACCGCCGCGTCCTGTTCGACGCGGACAACCCGCTGCGCACCGGCATGGGTTATGCGCTGCGCAACACCGCCCTCTACACCTTGACGGTGTCGCTGTCGGCGATTGCCATCGGGCTGGCCGTCGCGCTGCTGATGAATCGCGACTTTCCCGGCAAGAGCATCGCGCGCACGCTGCTGCTGCTGCCCTGGATCGTGCCCTCGTATGTGGTGGGCACGCTGTGGGGCTTCATGTGGCAGCGCGACGTAGGCATCGTCAACGTCGTGCTGGTCGACTGGCTGCATCTGCTCAGCGAAAGGCCGTTCTGGCTGCTCGGCTCGAACAGCTTCTGGGCCATCGTGATCCCCACCGTCTGGCGCGCCTGGCCGGTGATGATGCTGATCTTCCTGGCCGCCCTGCAATCGATTCCCGAAGACCAGTACGAGGCGGCAACGATCGACGGCGTGAGCCGGTGGAAGCAGTTCCTGCACATCACCCTGCCGCTGCTGAAACCGGTGATCGTGATCCAGCTGATGTTCCAGATCATCGACAACGTCTACTCCTACAACATCGTCTCGATGATGTTCGGCAGCGGCGCGGGCTATCCCGGCGAATGGGCCGACCTGCTCATGCCCTTGCTGACACGACAATCGTTCAGCTACTGGCTGTTCGGCCAGGGCGCTGCCGTGTCCTTCGTCATGATGATGCTGATGCTGGTGTTCGTCGGCGTGTGGCTGCGGGCGTTCAGGCGGAGCATGACCAGCCATGACTAGCCTGAACCGTTCGCGCCTGCTCACCGCGCTGACCTGGGCCATCGTGGTCGTGTCGCTGCTGCCCATCGTCTGGATGGTGTTGTCTTCACTGCGCAACTACAGCGACATCGCGGCCGGCGACCAACTGAGCGCCGAGTTGCCGCTGCGCTGGGAGAACTACCGCGACATCTGGGTCAACGTCGACTTCTTCACCTACTTCAGGAACAGCCTGATCGTTTGCGGCTTGGCCACGCTGCTGTCCACCGCGTGCGCACTGTGCGCCGCCTATGCGCTGGCGCGCTTCGAGTTTCGCGGCTCGCGTGCGGTGAGTCTCTCGTTCACCATCACCCAGGTCATTCCCGGCATGCTGTTCTTTCTGCCGCTGTACATGCTCTATCGCAACCTGGGCGAGAGCTGGGGCCTGCCGATGCTCGACACCTACCGCGGCCTGATCTTCCTCTACGTCGCACTGTTCACGCCCGCGAGCATCTGGATCATGCGCGGCTTCTTCGTGTCGATTCCGCGCGAGCTCGAGGACGCCGCGGTGATCGACGGCTGTTCGCGCTTCGGCGCCTTCGTGCGCATCGTGCTGCCGATCAGCGCGCCGGGCATCATCGCCACCGCCACCTTCGTGTTCCTGCTCGCCTGGGACGAACTGTTCTTCGCCTGGGTGCTGACGAGTTCGTCCGAGGTGCAGACGGTGCCGGTGGGAATCCGCCTGTACATCAACCAGTTCCAGCACCGCTACGACCTGATGATGGCCGCGGGCGCGGTGTCCACGCTGCCGATGCTGATCGCGTTCTTCGCCGGCCAGCGCTACTTCATCAAGGGCCTGGCCGCCGGCGCGGTCAAGGGCTGAAAAGGATTGCATGAGCTCGGTGACATTGCACCAGGTCGACAAGCGCTACGCCGACGACGTGAAGGTCGTCAGCGGCGTCGACCTGAAGATCGACGCGGGCGAGTTCGTCGTCTTCGTCGGGCCCTCGGGCTCGGGCAAGACCACGCTGCTGCGCATGATCGCCGGCCTGGAAAGCGTGTCGGGCGGCGAGATCTACATCGGCGAGCTGCTCGCCAACGACGTGCACGCCTCGCAGCGCGGCATCGCGATGGTCTTCCAGTCCTACGCGCTGTATCCGCACATGACCGTGTACGACAACATGGCGTTCGCGCTGCGCATGGCCGGCACGCCGAAGGCGGAAGTCGCGCAGCGGGTGCGCAAGTCGGCCGAGATCCTGCAGATCACCCACCTGCTCGAGCGCAAGCCGAAAGCGATGTCGGGCGGCCAACGCCAGCGCGTGGCGATCGGCCGTGCCATCGTGCGCGAACCCCAGGTCTTTCTGTTCGACGAGCCGCTGTCCAACCTGGACGCGGCCTTGCGGCAGAACATGCGCGTCGAGCTGTCGCGGCTGCACCGCGAGCTCGGCACGACGATGATCTACGTGACCCACGACCAGGTCGAGGCGATGACGCTGGCCGAGCGCATCGTCGTTTTCGATGCCGGCGTGGTGCAGCAGGTCGGCACGCCGCTCGCGCTGTACGAGAGCCCGGCGAACCTGTTCGTCGCCAGCTTCCTGGGCGCGCCGAAGATGAACCTGCTGCCGGCGACGCTGCGCAGCGGCGACGCGGGCGCCGCGCAGGTCGACCTGCCCGGGCTGGGCACGCTGCAGGTCGCGGTCGACGCGACGCGCGACGCGGCCGGCAGCGCGGTGACGGTGGGCGTGCGACCGGAGCATCTGCAGTGGGTGGTGGATGACGCCGGCGATGACGCGAACACGCTGGCGGTGCGCGTCGAATTGATCGAGTACCTGGGCGACCACCTGCTCGCCTACGTCGCGGCGCCGGGTGTCGCCGACGGCCTGTGCCTGAAGCTGCCGGGCCACACGACGCCCTTGCGCAGCGGCGACGCGGCCAGGGTGCGCTTGCCGGCAACACACTGCCTGCTGTTCGATTCCGCGGGGCAGGCGTTCCCGCGTTGTGCGTGAGGCAGTGTTGAAGATCCTGCACAACCACATCGGCTACGCGCTCGGCGGCGCGAAGCGCGCGCTGGTGCAAAGCAGCGCCACGCTGGCAAGCCACGCGTTCACGCTCTACCGCTGTGGCAGCCGCGAGGCCGTCTTCAGCGGCACGCTGCGCCCGCGCGGCGCCGTCGCGCAGTGGCGCGACTGGCAGTACTGGGAGGCCGACTTCTCGGCGCTGCAGACGACGGGCGAATTCTTCCTCGCACTCGACGGCGCGCAGCCGCCGCTCGTCTCGCAACCGTTTGGCGTGTCGGCCAACCCGTTCGACTCGCAGCTGCTGTCCGACCTGCTGCATTACCTCAAGTCGCAGCGCTGCAGCGGCGTGTTCGACGAGGCCGATCGCGCCTGCCCGGTGTTCGGCAGCGATGCGCGGGTCGATGTGCACGGCGGCTGGTACGACGCGTCGGGCGACTGCTCGAAGTACCTGTCGCACCTGTCGTATGCCAATGTGATGAACCCGCAGCAGACGCCGCAGCTGGTGTGGAACCTGATCGAAGGCCGCTCGCGGCTGGTGCAGCCGTCGCTGTGGTTCGACGAGCGCATCGTCGACGAAGCGCTGCACGGCGCGGATTTCCTGCGGCGCATGCAGCACCCCGACGGCGCGTTCTACATGACGGTGTTCGACCGCTGGAGCAAGGACGTGGCGCAGCGGCGAATCTGCAGCTACACCACCCAGCAGGGCCACCTGTTCGCGACCTGGCAGGCGGGCTGGCGGCAAGGCGGGGGCAGCGCCATCGCGGCGCTCGCCCGCGCGAGCCGGTTGCCGCGCGACGGCGAGTTTTCGCGCGCCGCCTACCTCGACGCGGCGCAACGCGGCTTCGCCCACCTCGAGCGACATGGCAGCGACTACCTGGCCGACGGCGCCGAGAACATCATCGACGACTACTGCGCGCTGCTGGCGGCCACCGAGCTCGCCGCCGCCTGCGGCGAGGCGGCGTACGCGCGCGCGGCCGAGCTGCGCGCCGAGCGCCTGATCGCGCGACAGCACCCGCAAGGCTGGTTCTGGGCCGACGATGCGAAGACGCGCAGCTACTTCCACGCGGTGGAGGCTGGCCTGCCCTACGTGGCGCTGATGCGCTTTCTCGACGTGCTGCCCGAGGCAGCACCGTGCGATGCCGTTCGCGACGCGCTGCAGCGCGGCCTGGCCTGCGAAATCGAGATGACGGCGCGAGGCGCGAACAACCCGTTCGGCTATCCGCGCCAACAGGTGGTGAGGCCCGGACACCCTGGCGGCGTGCGCTTCTTCATTCCGCACGACAACGAAAGCGGCTACTGGTGGCAAGGCGAGAACGCGCGGCTCGCCTCGCTGGCCTGCGCCGCCCGCGCGGCGACGCGGTATCTCGCCCACGATGAAGCGCTGTGCGCCGCACTGCGCCGCTACGCGCAGGGCGCGCTCGACTGGATCTTCGGCTTCAACCCCTTCGACGCCTGCATGATGCAAGGCCAGGGGCACCGCAGCCCGCGCTACGAGCGCGGCTACTGGAACGCGCCGGGGGGCGTGTGCAACGGCATCACCGGCGGGCTGGACAACGAGGACGACATCGATTTCCGGATGCCCGGCGAAACCGACCCGACGCAGTCGTGGCGCTGGAGCGAGCAGTGGCTGCCGCACGCAGCCTGGCTGTTCGCGGCGCTCGCGCACGGCCCCGTCGAGAATTCATAGGGTTGGCACACCCACCCTATTGAGACTTCCAAAAATCACGACACGAAAACCTCCGTTCGGGCTGAGCTTGTCGAAGCCTGCGCGTCACTCTGCGCAGCACTTCGACAAGCTCAGTGCGAACGGGTTCGTGGTTTGTCTCGAAATACGAAAACATCAATGAGGCGTCTGCCACAGACTCGGCGGTATCTCGCGCAGCTTGGCCGCCAGCTCCATGCCGGTGCGCACATTGAACTTGTGGCAGATCCGCAGGCGGTGCGCCTCGACGGTCTTGGTGCTGATCTGCAAATGGTCGGCAATCTGCTTGCTCAGGTAGCCGGCGACCATCTCGGTCAGCACCTCGCGTTCGCGCGGCGTCAGCTCGGCGATCTCCTGCAGCAGCGATTCGCGTGACTCGTGCACGCCGCGCGCCGCGCGATCGGCCAGCAGCGCCTTGCCGACCGCATCGAGCAAGGTGCGCGGATCGGCGGGCTTTTCGAGGAAGTCGGTCGCGCCCTGCTTCAAGGCCTGCACGACCATCGGGATGTCGCCATGCCCGGTCAGGAAGAGCACCGGCGGCAGATAGGCCTGCTGCGTGCTGGCGCGCCGGCTCAGCTCGTCGAACAACTCCAGTCCGCTCATGCCGGGAATGCGCACATCGACCACGAGGCAGTTGAAGCGGCTCGGCTCGGCGTGCTCGAGAAAGTCGACCGCCCGCTCGAACTCGGCCGCGCTCCAGCCGCGGGTGTCGAGCAGCATCGCGAGCGATCGACGCACCGCCGGGTCGTCGTCGATGATCGCCACGTGGGCGGGGCTCGTTGCAGTGGAAGCGTTCTGGCTCATGAGATAGAAGCAGGCAGGCGAAAGCACAGTCGTGCGCCGCCGCCCGGATTGGCTTCGGCCCACAGCCGCCCGCCGTGGCTTTCGACCACGGTGCGGCAAATGGCCAGGCCCAGGCCCATGCCCTCGCTCTTGGTGGTGTAGAAAGCCTGGAACAGGCGGCTCGGCTCGGCGATGCCGGGCCCGCGGTCGGACACCGCGATTGTGACGCCGTCGGCATCGTCGTCGATCTGCACCGCCACCGCATCGGCGGCGGGCGGCGAAGGCTGTGTGGCCACCGCTTCGAGCGCATTGCGCAGCAGGTTGAACAGCACCTGCTCGATCATCACGCCGTCACAGTCGATCTGCGCCGCGCCGCCGCGCGAGCGCACCGCCACCTGCACGTTCAGGCGCTGCGCCAGCGGTTCGAGCAGCGCGAGCGGCTCGCCGAGCAGGTCCAGCACGCGGTGCGTCTGGTGCTCCACCGCGCGCTTTTGAATGAAGCTGCGCAGGCTCTGGATGATCTGCCCGGCGCGGTGCGCCTCTTCGCCCATGCGCGCCACCGCGTCTTCCACCTTCTTCATCTGCGGCGGCTCGCTGCTAAGGAAGCTGTCGGCCACCGCCGAGTAGTTCGCGATCGCGGCCAGCGGCTGGTTCAGCTCATGGGCGATGCCGGAGGCGAACTCCGCCAGGCTCGCAAGGCGCGCAGTGTGCTGCAGCAACTCGTCGCGCTCGCGCGCGGTGTGCGCCGCCGCGCGTTCGGCGGTGATGTCGGTGGCGATGTCGAGCAGCACCGTCGAGTCGTCGACCCAGCGCATCGTGCGCCGCTCCAGCTGGTACCAACGGCCGCTGGCCGCGTCGAGCCATTCGGCCGAGCGCGGCTGCGCGTCCAGCGGCGGCGCGAGCTGCGGCATCAGGCAGCACTCGCCCTCGGCCTGCATCGCAAAGACCTCGACGTGATGCCGGTTGCGAAACAGCAGCCGGCCATCATCGAGTGCGCTGACCGACACCGCGGCCTCCAGCCCCGCCAGCACGGCATAGAGCTGCGCGCGCGAATCCGACAGCGCGCGCTGCGCCGCCTGCCGCTCGCGCAGCCAGCGTTGCAGCACCCGCAGCAGCCAGATGATCAGCAGCGCGAACAAGACCACCGCCAGCGCCAGCCAGGCGAGCAGGGTCTGCGGCTGCTCGTGGACATGCGGGCTCGCCCACAGCGCCAGCCCGCTGTCGTCGGGGCCGAAGTTGAGTGTGTGCACCTCTTGCGAGCCGTCGGGCAAGGTCCCGTCGCGCGGGGAGAGCCGCTTGTTGTTGCGGTCGACCAGGCTCAGGTCGTAGCGTTGGACGAACCACCACGGCACCTCCAGTTCGAGCATCCGATCCAGGTCGTAGGTGGCGAGCACCGAACCGTGGTGGCCGGTCTCGTCGGCGATCGGCACCACCAGCACCCACAGCGGCGCGCCCTGTTCGATGACCTGGCTGTAGGCGGGACGCGCGAGCGTGTCGCTGCGGGTGATCGCGGCGGCGATCAGCGGATCGTTCACCGGCGGCAGCCGGCTCGGTCGCTCGACGTACGCGGGCAAGCCGGTCACCCGCTTGCCGCTCGGGTCGAGGTAGTCGATTGCGATCAGCGCCTGGCTGTCGCGCATCAGGCCGCCGATGCGCTGCCCGAACTCGGCCGTCGCGCCGCTCGACGGCGGCGCCAGGTCGTGGGCCCAGTTGCTCAGCATCCGCTGGTTGA
>DASXQQ010000346.1:0-7378 GCA_036507085.1 Piscinibacter sp.
GACGTCTATGCGGTGGGCGTGCCGATGATCTCCAACGATGGCTCGAAGATCCTCGCCTTCAGCTGCAGCGGGCCGGTCCACGAGATGACGCGCAAGCGGCTGGTCAGCGACATCGGGCCGCGCCTGGTGCAACTGCGCGACCGCGTTCACAGCACGCTGGGCGGCGTGTTCTGAGCGCCCCCAGGCCGCCGCCTTGCGGCGGCCGCCCCCCGAGGGGGTCAAGGAACTTGGGGCGGCCCGGCGTTTCCTTGAGAACGCCGCAGGCCGCCGCATCACCGGCCGATGACCCAGGCGCCGAGCGCACCCGGCGCGTTGTCCGGCACCGGCCAGCCATAGCGCGCCCGGCGCCGCTCCGGCGGCTCTCTCCACTGCAGTTGCGCGCGAATGTCGCGCAACACATCGGGTTCCTCCGCGAAGTAGCTGTGGCCGAGCCGAAACAGGCTCGAGCCGTGAACGCGCACCGTGTCGATGCCGGGCAGCACAAGCACCGGCGGCGCACCGCCCGCCCGGCCGCCTTCGGTCATCCATTCCATCGCAGCGATCGCCTTGTCCTGGTCGGCGACGTACAGCGTCGTGCGCTCAGCGACCTGCGGATAGACGCTGGCCAGCTGGCGAAACAGGTTCGCGTCCACATCGGGCGCCGACAGGAAGATCTGGCCGAATCGCGTTCCGGTGCGCAGGGCCGCCTGCGTGGTTGCCCGGTGCATGGCGCGCAGCAAGCCGCGATTGCCCATGCTGTGGGCGATGATGTGCACCTTGCCCCGATCGGCGAGCGCCGTCACGCGGACCAGGAACTCGGCGATGTGCTCCTCGCTGGCTTCGATGGCCGACAAGTCGGTGAGGTACGCGCTGACGTTGCCGCGCGAGGGCCAGCTGTACAGCACCGTGATGCCCGGCACCTGCAGATCGAAGCCCAGTTGCGCCGCGCGGCGCGCGGCGTCGTCGAAGGTGGTGTTGAAACCGTGGATGTAGACGAGCACATTGCGGTCCGCCGGATCGAGCCCGGCGAGGAAGCGGCGAACGTCGCGCGCGAACGCGTCGGCGGCGAGCACCGCCGCCGGGTCCACCGTGATCCGGTCATCGACCTGCAGCAGCAGCCTCTTCCACAGCGGCGAGCCAAGCTCGCCAGGGCGATGGGTCGACGGGATGCGCACGATGCGCTTGCCGAAGTGAAGGTGGTCGTCGAACTCGGCGCCGAAGCCCTTGCCCGGATCGGCGGCGTCGAGCGGCTTGCGGTTGGTGCCGAACCACACCGGGTAGCAGCTGCCGGAGAACTCCGGCGGGCACGGTGCGTCGCTGCGGAAGCTGCGCATCCGCAGCGCATCGGCTGACGCCGCAGCCACGGCGGGCGGCTGGGCCGGCGGCGGCGCCGCGCAGGCCGCCATCGCGAGCGCGATCGAGGGCAACCAGGTCCGGAGCGTGATCATCGCTTTGTACCCACTCGCTGCGTGGATGTTTTCGCCGTTCGATGGTACGCCGTTGCCCGGCTGCCGACGCATCAATGCAGCGTGCTGCTGCGCTGCACGGCCGGCATCGAGAACTCGCGTCCGATGACGGTGCGTGCGTAGAAGTAGTTGAGGCGGGCGCGGCTGCTCAGCGAATCGATGTCCACGTGGCCCGCTTCGTCGCAAGGGAAGGAATAGCCACGGCCCTCGTCGAACAGCGAACAAAAGCGCAGCTCGTACTGAGCGGATGCCTGGGTCGCGATGGTCGAAGTGTTCATGGTGTGCTCCTCAATGGGTTCGATGACACCCTTGGGTTGCACCGGACAGGCCGGCGGTTCAAACGCCCGGCAACGATCTGTCGCGAACGTGCACTTCGTCACAGGGAGCACCGGCGGCCCGCCGGCGCGACGACAGACGGATTCGGGCGCGTGGCCCTCACCGCCCCGAACTGCAGCCGCCGTGCGGGCCCAGCTTGAAGCAGAAATCGCCGGTCAGGCTCGAGCTCTCCCAGGGCACCTGCACGCGGCCGGTTTCGCGGGCGACGCTCAGGCGCACCTGCTTGAACAGCAGCTCCACCGGCAGCCCGGGCGACTGCATGAAGTTGAGCAGGTGCTTGGTGTAGAGGCTGTTCTTCTCGCCCGGGTTGTCGAGCGCCACGCCGCCGGGCGCGGTCGAGAAGGCGACCATGGAGCCCAGAGGCGCCTCCACCGGCGCCAGCCCCGCCGGCGTGGCGCCGCGAAACTTCAGTCGCCGCCCGTCGGGCCCGACGATCACCGCGCCGGAGAAGGGGTTGTTGCGGCAGGCGTCGAGGATGACGACGTTGATGCCTTGCTGCATCGCGCCGAGACGGTCGAGCAATTCGTTGAGGTCCGCGCTTTTCGCCGGCACCTCGTCTTCGCCGCGGATCTCGGTGTCCACCGGCAGCAGGTAGTTGCGCCCCTTCACCTGCACCCCGTGCCCGGCGTAGAACACCACCCGCACGCGGGCCGTGCGGGCCGTCAGCGAAAACTGGCGGAAGGCCTCGATCATGTCGCGCAGCGAGGTGTTCTCGCGCAGCGCGACATCGAAGCCGAGGGCGCGCAGCGAGCCCGCCACGGCCTGCGCATCGTTGACTGGGTTCTTCAGCGCGCCGACCCGGTAGTCACTGTTGCCGATCACGAGTGCGACCCGGCGCTCATCGGCGGCTCCCGACGCCGCGCCGGATGGGCCGAGCAGGGTTGGTGCCGCCGACCAGCACGGGCGGCCCGCGAAGGCGAGCAGCGCGGCCGCACACAGACGACGCCGGGCTCGCTGCATTGCCGCTCCCGTCACGGCCGCGCAGGCAGCGCGTCCACCACCGCCACATCGTCGACGATGCCGCTCGCCTTCAGCCGCTCGGTGACCGCGGCGAGTTGCGGCTCCGGGATGCGGACGTAGTAGTCACCCAGCTGGCCGGGTCCCGCGGCCAGGCTGCCGTGCACTTCGACGAGCAGCATCCGGATGTCGGCTTCGCGTGCGTCGCCCTTGAAGTTGACTTTCAGGTACGGGCCCGTGTCGGCCACGCTGCCCTGGATGGCGCGCAGTTGGCTGGACTCGTCCTCGTGCTCGATCACCAGCCCGACGATGACTGCCGTCTGCAGCGCGACCACCGCCAGCGCGCCGGCAAACGCCGGCCGCAGCACCGGCTGGGGCACGATCGCCGAGAACCAGTCGCGCAGCCGCTCGAGCATGGCCGGCGCCGCCGCGCGGCGGGCACGTTGCGGCGCCGGGCCTTCGGTGCGGATGCGCTTGAGCGCACGCTCCAGTCCCACTTCGCTCGACACCGCCGGCACGTCTTCGCGCAGCTTCGTCTGCAAGGACTGGTACCAGTTCAGTTCGGCGAGCGCGGCCGGATGCTCGCGCAGATAGGCGTCGACCCAGGCCCGATCGGCGTCGGGCAAGCTGCCGTTGACATAGAACGGCAACAGCTCATCGAATCGGGATTTCATGGTGCCGCTCCGGCAAGGCTGCCTCCGCCCTCGCGCTGCAGCAGCCGCTGGAGGCAGTTCTTCAGCTTCTGGCGGGCGTGGAACAGCCGCGTCTTGACGGTGTTCTCCGGACACGCCTGCAGCGACGCCACCTCGGCCAGCCCCATGCCTTCGTAGAACACCAGGTGCACGCATTCGCGGTGTTCGTTGGACAGCTTTTTCATGCAGTCGCGCACACCTTCGTGGCGCTGCTGCTGGGCCAGGATCTCGAAGGCGCTCGGATCGTCGGCGGCGACGATCTCGGCAACATCGGCGATGTCGTCGTGGATCGCGTCGGGTTTGCGGGAGCGGAACGCCATCAGCACCTTGTTGCGCGCGATGCCGATCAGCCAGGTGCTGAACTGCGCGTCGCCGCGGAAGGTCGCCGGACGGCGCCAGACTTCGTAGAGGGTATCGGCCACGATTTCTTCTGCCTGTGCGGGGTCGCCGAGTTGCCTCAGCACGTAGGCGTAGAGCCGACGCGAGAACGCGCGGTACAGCTCGCGAAACGCCGCCTCGTCGGCACGCTCGATGCGGCCGAGCAGGCGCAGCACCTCGTCGTTGTCCATTGTTGGCGCGCTTGGCTGGCGTGAGGTGAGTGGAGTGTGGCCATGGTAAATCGCCTCCAGGGGTGCTGCACGGTTGAATCGAGGGGGGGTCACTCGCCGCGGAACTGCACCCGGCGGTTCTCCGCGGCGTGCGGATCGCGGCCTGGCAGCGGCGCGTGCTCGCCCATGCCGATCGCGCGCAGGCGCGCCGGCTCGATGCCGTGCTGCGCCACCAGGTAGCGCTTGACCGCCTGGGCGCGGCGATGCGAGAGCTTCTCGTTGTACTCGTCGGAGCCGGTGGCGTCGGTGTGGCCTTCGATCGCCACCGACTTGTCGTCCGGCAGCAGGCGGATGCCTTCGGCCAGCGCGTCGAGCTGGGCGCGCGCGGCGGGAAGGATGTCGGCCGAATCGAACGCAAACTGCACCGGCAGCGCCAGCGCCGACGGGTGGGCGCGGGGCGCCGCGGCGGCGGGGGCCGGGTCGGCGGCGGCCACCAGCTTGGCGACAGGGGCGTCGTCGAGCAGCTTGATCGAGCGCATCTTGATCGGCTTGGGCGCGTCGAGGATCGCCGCCACGTCGCGCGGGTCAACGCTGTCGCCGGCGCGGTACAGCCTCACGTCCTGCGCCATCGCCGCGCCGGCGAAGAGCGCGAACAGCAGGGTGGCGAGCAGCGGACGGTGGCACATGGCGGTCTCCGATGAGGGGTTGCCACTGGGTTGCCGCACTGCGGCCACCGGTTCAATGTTTTCAGGGCCCGGCGCGGCGCAGTTCCCGGCGCAGATGAGTTGCAGCAGGCGCGATTCGGTTCAAGTGATTCACGAAAAAAATGAACCGGCTTGCCGAACGCGGCAACTCATCGCCTGCTTGCGAACACGACCAAGCACTCGGCACGGCCTCTCTTGCTTCAGGAGTGATGATGAGCTTAGCGAACTGGACGACGCGGTTCCTGGTAGGGAGTGCGCAGGGCAGCGAAATGCAACCCGATGGGCAAAGCAGCGGATCCGGCAGTGACGATTCGGCAGGCGCGTCGGCGCAGCGCGCCGGTCCACGCTCGTTGGTCGGCAGCCGCGTCGGCGCCTACCTGATCACGAAGCGGCTGGGTGCGGGCGGCGTCGGGGAGGTATTCAAGGGCGTCGACGTGATGCTCAAGCGCGAGGTCGCGATCAAGGTACTGCGTCACGAACTCGCTTCCGATCCGCTCTTTCTCGAGCGTTTCCGCCACGAGGCGCAAATCCACGCACAGCTCAGCCATCCCAACGTCGCGAGCGTCCATGCGTTCCTGCACGAAGGCGACACGCAGTTCATGGTCATGGAATACGTGCCGGGGATTTCGCTCGACGAGTTCGTCCGCTCCGGCGGCCCGGTACCGGCCGAGCGCGCGCTGCGCATCTTTCGGCACGCGCTCGACGGCATCGAGCATGCGCACCGCTGCGGCATCGTTCACCGCGACATCAAACCGGCGAACATCATGCTGGCAGACAGCGGCCCGGTAAAGGTCATGGACTTCGGCATTGCCCGTGCGCTCGACTGCCAGGAGCACCTGACGCGCCACGGGCAGGTCGCCGGCACTGCGAAGTCGATGTCGCCCGAGCAGATCCGCGGTGCGCAAGCCGATGTCCGCTCCGACATCTATTCGCTCGGCATCGTGCTGTACACGCTGCTGGCCGGCCGTGCCCCGTTCGAAGGCCGGAGCGACCACGCGCTGATGAAAGCCCAGCTGGAGCAGGCACCGCCGCCGCTGCACGCCCTTGTCGACAACGTACCACCGAAGGTGGAGGCCGCGGTGATGCGGGCACTGGAGAAAGATCCGTCCGCCCGCTTCCAGACCGTGGGTGCGTTTTCCCGTGCGCTCGATGCTTGTCTCGCCGAACTCGCGACAGCGTCGCCGCCGACCCCGGATCAACGTGACGCGCAAACGTCGTCGAGAACGGTCGTGAATCCCGCGCTTGCGGACGCGCAGCGGTTGCCGAAGGGCGGTGCGCGACGGGCCGCGCAAGGCCCGGGAAGGCTGCGTCACTTCGCCGCTTCCGTGCGCACCGCGGCGGGTCGACTTCGCCCGGCTGCCGCCTTGCGGACGTTGCCGCGGTTGGGTGCCGTTGCCGTCGCGCTGGCGCTTCCCGCGCTCCTGGCGGGCACCGTCATGGAGTGGCCGCGGCTCGCGCAGCGCGAGGCACCGGCCGCTGTGTCGCCTGGGCCCGTCGCCGTTTCGCCGACCCTCCAGCAAGTGTCTCCCCCTCCCCCGGTCGAGCGCGTGGCAGCCGCGCAGATTCCGCCGGTATCAGTACCGGAACCAGCCCCTGCGGCAGCCTCGAAGCCGCCCGGCGGCACCGTGCCGCCCCGCACGTTGGCGATCGTCCGTCTGCCTTTGGACGACACGGCCTCGGCGGGATCCGACGCCACGCACCGGTTCAAGCCGGGCGAGCGCATCAGTCTGCTGGTCACGCCCAGCCAGGACGCGCACGTCTACTGTTATCTGCAGGACGAGGCACGGCGCATCGTGCGGTTCTATCCGAACCGCTTCAGCAAGAGCGCACTGGTGAGGACGGCCAAACCGTTGAAGATCCCGGGTCGGATGCGTTTCGAGATCGTGGCGAACACCCGGAACGTGACGGAGACGGTGGCGTGCTTTGCCAGCGAGAAGGACGTGATGAGCGAGTTGCCGGCAGCGGTCGTCGGCACCGACTTCGCGAGACTTCCGGCCACCACGCTCGATCAGGTGAGAAGCGCCTTCGCGGCCATCGCCGCCGATACGCTGAGCGAGGCGAGCTTCCGGGTGCAGTTCAAATGATCCTGCGCCTGATTCCGTGACCCGTCACGGCACCAGGCGTTGCCCGTTCGCTGCCGTCAGCCTGTCGCGGTCGAAACCGGGCGGATAGTCGACGATGCGGCCGCTGCGAAGCGTCGCAGCTTCGAGACCGGTAGTCCGAACGCCGGCGCGCGCGCCGCCCACTGTCGCCAGCATCGCCTTGCGATCGAGCTCGATGCTTTGCGGCAAATCCTTGATGGTGATGAGAGCCATGGGAACCTCCTGCGCCTGAAATATAGGCCCAGAAAACCGTGCCCGTGCCGAGCAACCACTCGCTGCAGCACACGACATCGGCAGCATCCGAATCGAGTGTCGTGACAGGACCAACAGGTCGATCGCGTGATGTTGGCCGGTACCCGTCACTTGGAGCTGGTCTAGACCACTCACGCAACCCGTCCCTAAGCATTTTTCTGTTTGTTTTCAAGCACTTGCCAGTTTGTGCCGCGATCCGATGAAGGTTGGCACAGCCCATGCAATAAGGACTCCCGAGCGGTTGCTCAATTCCCAGTCCCCAAACCTCTTCAACTCAACTCTACGGAGAAACTGAAATGCATACCCTGATGATCAAAGACCTGTCGGCCAGCCTCGAACTCG
>DASXQQ010000347.1:0-3694 GCA_036507085.1 Piscinibacter sp.
ATCCTCGCGCAAGGGATCGGCAAAGCCGATCAGCCCCACGGCCTCGTAGCCCTGCGCAGGCCACCCGGCGGCCTCGGGGCCGTGCCAGCGCGCGACGGCGATCACGCGCAGCCCGCGCGCCGCCCAGGCCTGCGACGCGGCAGCGAGCCGCTGCGATCGCGGCGTGTCGGCGCAGCACGCCAGCACCGCCTCGGGCGCGCCCTTGATCGCGATGACGCGCGCGTCGCCGACGCGCCAGCAGTGCCGCACATAGGGACGATCCGGCGCGACGCCCTCGCGCCGCTGCAGCTGCACCCCATCGCTCCCTTCGCCCGGTCCGGGACGCAACCGAAACACCGCCTTGTCCATCGGATCCAGGCTCGCGCGCGCGCTGGCCCACGCCGCCGTCTCGAGCAGGGGTTCGAAGCGCGGCGGCAGCGCATCGCCGGCGGCACGCTGCGCTTGCGCGTCGCCATCGTGCAAGGCCACCACCTCCATGCGGTTGCAGGTGAGCGTGCCCGTCTTGTCGACGCACAGCACCGTCGTCGTGCCCAGCGCCTCGATGGCCTGCGGCTGGCGCGTCAGCACCTTGAGCTGGGCGAGGCGCCACGCGCCGAGCGCGAGCATCACGGTCCAGACCACCGCGAACTCCTCGGGAACGATGGCCATCGCCAAGGTCAGGCCCACCAGCACGCCGGCCGTCCACGAGCCGACCCGCCAGGCGAACACCGCCGCCGCGAGCACGCAGATCAGCAGCGCCAGCAGCGCCACCCGCCGCACCAGGCGCTTCAGTTCGGTGTGCAAGCGGCTGGGTCGTGGACGCAGCGTCTCGAGCGACTTGCCGATGCGCCCCAGCAGGGTCTGCGCGCCCGTGGCGCTGACCCGCGCCACACCGTCGCCCTGGACCACCAGCGTGCCGGCATGCAGACCATCGGCCGCGTCGACAGTCGCCGCTGCGGCGCCGGCCTGCCCGGGGTCCACCCGCTTGTCGACCGGCGCCGACTCGCCGGTGAGCAGCGACTCGTCGACCCGCATCGCGTGCGCTTCGAGCAGGCGCGCATCGCAGGCGAGCCGGTCGCCTTCGTGAACGATGAGCCGATCGCCGACGACCAGTTCGTGGCTCGAGATGCGCTTGACGACCCCGTCGCGCACGACGGTGCTGCGCGGGCTGGCGAGGGCGCGCAGCGATTCGAGCACGCGCTGCGTGCGCAACTCCTGGTAGACCGAGATCCCGGCCACCACGACGATGGAGAACGACAGCACGGCACCGTCGAATACGTTGCCCAGCAACGCATAGACCGCGGTGCACGCCAGCAGCAACAGCACCATCGGCTGCGCGGCGGCCGACACGATCGCGGCGGGCAAGGTCTTGTGGCGGGTGCTCGGCAGCTCGTTCGGACCGTCTCGGGCCAGGCGAGCCCGGGCCTCGGCCTCGGTGAGGCCGGTGGCGGGCGGCGCATCGGCGGACATCGATGCACGGTAGGCGCTTGCGCGGGCTGTTCTCTTGATCTGCATCAGCGCGACGCCGCCACCGCGGCCTACGTTCTTCTTCGCCACGTGGGTAAGCGTGTCAGCGGCTGCGGCTCCCCGGGAAACGGCACTTGCTGCGGTGACACAGTCACTGCGTCAAAAGAACTACAGTTGCCTCGTTTGACAGGTGCGCGCGTGCCGCACAGCGAGCGATCCGGCCAAGCCCCGTAGACAAGAACACCCAACCAGCGATCAGGCGAATTCAATGAAGCGGTCGGCACGCCTGCGCGAGTCGCTTCTCGGAAAGCCGCTCGACCCGTTCAGCGGCGAGACGCGACGGCACGTCGTGCTCGTTGCGTTTCTAGCCTGGATCGGCCTGGGCGCGGACGGCCTGTCCTCGGCCTGTTACGGCCCCGAAGAAGCGTTCCTTGCGCTGGGCGCGCATACGCCGCTGAGCTTGTACCTCGCGGCGCTGACTGCGGTCACCGTCTTTGTCATCGCCGTCGCCTACAACCAAGTCATCGAGCTGTTCCCGAGCGGGGGCGGCGGCTACAAGGTCGCGACGAGCCTGCTGGGGCCGTACGCCGGGCTCGTCTCCGGCAGCGCGCTTGTCGTCGATTACGTGCTCACGATCTCAATCTCCGTGGCCAGCGGGGTCGACGCCTTGTTCTCGCTGCTGCCCGCGGCGATCGGCAACGTCAAGCTTGGCCTGGAGGTCGTGCTCAGCGTGCTGCTGGTGGTCCTGAATCTGCGCGGGATGAAGGAGTCGATCCGCTTCCTGCTCCCGATCTTCCTTGGTTTCGTCGCCACGCATGTGGCGCTGATCGGCTACGGCATTCTGGCTCATATCGACCGCCTTCCGGCGCTGATCCCCGGGGCGCTCGCCGACACGCGGCGGCTCGGCGGCGAACTCGGCTGGGTCGCCGTCGCCGCGCTGCTGTTGCGCGCGTATTCGCTGGGCGGCGGCACCTACACCGGAATCGAAGCGGTCTCGAACAACGTGCAGTCGCTGGCTGAGCCGCGGGTCAGGACTGGAAAGTGGACGATGTTCTACATGGCGCTTTCGCTCGCGTTCACCGCGGGCGGAATCATCCTGCTGTACCTGCTCTGGGACGCGCACCATGTACCCGGCCGAACACTCAACGCGGTGACCTTCGAGTCGATCATCGCGAGCTTCGGCCTGCCGCAACCGGCGATCAATGCGACGATGCTCGTCGTCGTCCTCGCATTCGAGGCGGGGCTGCTGTTCGTCGCGGCCAATACCGGCTTCCTCGGCGGTCCGGCGGTGCTCGCCAACATGGCGGTCGACTCGTGGATGCCGCACCAGTTTCGAAATCTCTCGAGTCGCCTCGTCACGCAAAATGGCGTGATCCTGATGGGACTCGCCGCGGTCGTCGTGCTGTTGATCACCGCGGGCAGCGTCTCGGTGCTGGTCGTCCTGTACAGCATCAATGTGTTCCTGACCTTCACCCTGTCGCTGGCGGGGCTGGTCCGTTACTGGTGGAGCCACCGCGGCGAAAGCAACTGGCTGCTGCGGCTCGCGCTGTCGCTGCTCGGACTGGGCGTGTGCGCAGGCATCCTCGCGGTGACGACCGTCGAGAAGTTCGCCGAGGGCGGATGGATCACCTTGATCATCACCGGGCTGGTCATCGCGGTGGGCCTGGCGATCCATCGCCACTACGACACGATGGCGGCGCGCCTGAATCGGGCCGAGCAGGTCTACGCGCCGCCGTCCGGCCGCGTCAACGCTCGACCGCGAATCGAGCCGACGCGCCCCGCGGCGGCATTCATCATTGGCCGCAATCGCTGCGGCCTGGTCCACGCCTCGCGCACCGTGATCGGCCTTTGGCCCGGCTTTTATCGCAACTTCCTGGTGATCACCGCGCAGCCGGTCGACGTACGCAGCTACGGCGGCGACCAGGCGCTCGAGAAGCTCAAGGCGAGCCGGCTCGAAGACATGAATTACTTCATGGAGCTCGCGCGGCAGCACGGAATGGCGTCGAAGTACTACATGGGTTTCGGCGTCGACGGCGTCGAGGAACTGGTCAAGCTCTGCCGGGAGGCGCGCGCTGAATTCCCGCAGATTGTCTTCTTCGCTTCGAAGCTCGTATTCGACGACGAGACCTGGATCACGCGCTTTCTGCACAACCAGATCGTCTACGCGATCCAGCGCCGATTGCAAGGCGAGAACATGCAGATGGTCATTTTGCCGATGCGGGTGCCGGAGGGATGAACGCTCTCGCGG
>DASXQQ010000348.1:0-5436 GCA_036507085.1 Piscinibacter sp.
CGTCGTCTCGCCGTCCTGCGCCGGGACCAGCCCTTGCTCGATCGCGAACGGCGCGACGCCCGACAGCATGTTTCCGCAGTTGGGCCGCGTGTCGACCGACTTCTGGCCGACGCCGACTTGTGCGAACAGGTAGTCCACATCGCAGCCCGGCTGCGACGACTTCGACACGATCGCGACCTTGCTCGTGAGCGTGCTGCCGCCGCCGACGCCGTCGACCTGCAGCAGGTCCGAAGCCCCGATCGCGCCGATCAGCGCTTCGTCGCGGGCGGTGTCATCGGCCGGCAGCCATTCGCGCAGGAAAAACGGTCCGCGCGACGTGCCGGCACGCATCAGGACGCAGGGGATCACTCGGTTCATGGGCTAGGGCCTGTTAACGCTATGGGAGGGCTCGCGCCGGTGCCTGGCAGGCCGCAGGGCAAGGCGCGCGCGAGGCCGTGTGCCGTCGGCACACAACGAGCGCGCAACGCGGCCCTGCGGCCTGCCAGGCACCGGCCCTGCGGGTGATCTCAGCAAAGCGGCGCCCGCCGCGTTGCAAATGCTCGACTGAGCTTGTCGAAGGCGCCGACCAATCGTGAGCCTGTCGAACGACGTGGGAGTTACTACGTCTGCGCTTTGCGCCTCGATGGAGAGCGTTTCCTGAGTCACGTGGGCACGCATTTAGTGTGAACAGGTCCTAGGCGAACGGGCCGCAACGGCCCGCGTGTGCCGCGTGTGAGCGGCCGTTCTTGATGTCGATCAAGCATCGATGACTTCAAGCGCCGCACCATGGCGGCATTCGATCCGACTTGGAGCTGCGCGTGAAGATTCTCTTGCCCGTGGACGGGAGCGACCTCGGTGGTCGATGACCCGGCGGAGCTCGACGCATTCACCCGCTGGGAACGGCAAGCCGACGGCAGGCATGTTGCCGAATCGTCGCTGCGCATCACCGGCATGCACTGCGCCGCGTGTGCGGGCACGATAGCGCGGGCCCTCGAGCGCGTGCCCGGTGTCCTCGACGCGCGCGTGAGCGCCGCGGCGCAGTGCGCGACGGTGCGCTGGGACGCCGGCCTCACCCGCGTGTCGGCCTTCGTTCGCGCCGTTGAAGCCGCCGGCTACGAGGCGGCGCCCGATACGGCTGCAGCCGCGCGCGCAGCGCGCCAGAAGGAAGCGCGGGTTGCCCTGTGGCGCCTGTTCGTCGCGGCCTTCTGCGCGATGCAGATCATGATGCTCGCCACGCCCGCCTACGTCAGTGCCCCGGGCGAACTGGCGCCGGACCACAAGCGCCTGCTCGACTGGGGCAGCTGGCTGCTGACGCTGCCGGTGCTGTGGTTCTCGGCCGCGCCGTTCTTCGCAGGGGCGTGGCGATCGCTGCGGCAGCGGCGCATCGGCATGGACGTTCCGGTGGCCATCGGCATCGCGGTCGCCTTCATCGCGAGCAGCGGCGCGGCTTTCGACCCCGGGGGTGTCTTCGGCAGCGAGGTCTATTTCGATTCGCTCGCGATGTTCGTCAGCTTCCTCCTGGGCGGGCGCTTCCTCGAGATGCGTGCGCGGCACCGCGCCGAACTGTCGCTCGAAGACGCGACGACCCGCTTGCCGCAGTCGGTGCTGCGCCTGCGGCCCGACGGCGTCGTCGAAACGGTCAGCGCCAGGCGGCTGCGCCCCGGCGACCGCGTGCGCGTTCCCGTCGGGCAGGCCTTCGCGGCCGACGGCGTGCTCACCGAGGGCGTGACGCAAGCCGACGAGTCCTTGCTGAGCGGCGAGTCGCGCCCCGTGGCCAAGTCCGGCGGCGATGCCGTGGTCGCCGGCAGCGTGAACCTGCAGGCGCCGGTGGTGATGCGGGTCGACCTCGTCGGGCCGGACACGCGCTATGAAGCCATCGTGGCCTTGATGCGCGCGGCGCGGACGCAACGTCCGGCGATGCTCGCGAGCGCCGACCGCTGGGCCGCGCCGTTCTTGTGGACCGTGCTGCTGCTCGCCGCCGCGGCTGGCGCCGCCTGGAGCGTCAGCGATCCGTCGCGCGCGGTGTGGGTGGTGGTGTCGGTGCTGATCGTCACCTGCCCCTGTGCGCTGTCGCTGGCGGCGCCGTCGGCACTGCTCGCGGCCGCCGGGGCCATGGGTCGGCGCGGTCTGCTGCTGCGCAATCTGGACGCGATCCAGGGCCTCGCCCGGGTTCGCACCCTGTTCGTCGACAAGACCGGCACGCTGACCGAAGGACGGCTGCGTTGCACCGAGGTGCAGCGCCTGGATCCCAACGACGCCGCGACGACCGAGGCGCTGCAAGGCGTCGCCGCATCGCTGGCTGCGTGGTCGCATCACCCGCGCTCGACCGCGCTGCGGGAAGCGTTCGACGCGGCCGAGATCGCGTGGCGCGATGTCCGCGAGCTTCCCGGCCAGGGACTCGAAGGTCTCGATGCGCAGGGCTGCCGGTGGCGTCTGGGCGCCGCCGCGTGGGTCGGTGCCGACGTGGCCGGCAGCGCCGACGGCGCGCCGACCTGTCTCGGCCGCGACGGCCATCCGCTCGCGTGCTTCGTGTTCGACGAGCGCCTGCGCGACGACGCCGTCGCCGCGGTGCGCAGCCTGCAAGACGAGGGCGTTCGGGTGCGCCTGCTGTCGGGCGACGATCCGCTGCGCGCCCGACGCATCGCAACGCAGCTCGGCCTCGCATCCGCCACTGGCGCCATGACGCCCGGCGACAAGCTCGCCGCGGTGCGTGCCGCCCAGCGCAACGGCGGGATCGTCGCGATGCTCGGTGACGGCATCAACGACGCGCCGGTGCTGGCGCAGGCCGACGTGTCGTTCGCGATGGGCGAGGGCGCCCTGGTCGCGCGCACGCAGGCCGATGGCGTGCTGGTCTCGAACCGGCTCGGCGACATCGTTCGCGCCCGCGCGCTTGCCCGCAAGACGCTGCGCATCGTGCGGCAGAACTTCGCCTGGGCCGCGCTCTACAACGCCGCCTGCGTGCCGCTGGCGCTCGCCGGTTGGCTGCCGCCGTGGGCGGCGGGCCTGGGCATGGCCGCGAGCTCGCTGTTCGTCGTGCTGAACTCGCTGCGGCTGTCACGCTGACCGTCGATGGACATGCTCTACCTCCTGATCCCGATGTCCGCGGTGCTCGTGCTCGGCATCCTCGGCGTGTTCGCCTGGGCGCTGAACGGCGGCCAGTTTGACGACCTCGAGCAACAAGCCGAGCAGATTCTCGACGCTGACACCGACACACTTGATCGACATCAAGACCCGTAATCGCGCCGCAACGAAAAATCCGTCCGTCGTCATGGATGCGAAGTACGGAGGCTCTTGATGGTTGCGAATGCGCAAGCTGCAACGCCGGTGAACTACAGCGATGAAACCGTGCGGGGCTTTGCGCTGGCCGCCGTGTTGTGGGGCGTGGTCGGCATGCTGGTCGGCGTGATCATCGCCGCGCAGCTCGCGTTTCCCGATCTCACCTACGGCATCCCCTGGCTCAGCTACGGCCGGCTGCGCCCGCTGCACACCAACGCGGTGATCTTCGCGTTCGGCGGCTGCGCGCTGTTCGCGACGAGCTACCACGTGGTGCAGCGTACCTGCCAGGTGCCGCTGTTCGCGCCGACGCTCGCGAAATTCACCTTCTGGGGATGGAACGCCGTCATCGTGCTCGCCGCGATCACCCTGCCGCTGGGCATCACCCAGGGCAAGGAATACGCCGAGCTCGAATGGCCGATCGACCTGCTGATCGCCGTCGTCTGGGTCGCCTACGCGATCGTCTTCTTCGGCACCATCGGCACGCGCCGGGTGCGCCACATCTACGTCGCCAACTGGTTCTTCGGCGCCTTCATCATCGCGGTGGCGCTGCTGCACATCGTCAACAGCGCGGCGATGCCGGCCAGCCTGTGGAAGAGCTACTCGGCCTACGCCGGCGTGCAAGACGCGATGGTGCAGTGGTGGTACGGCCACAACGCGGTGGGCTTCTTCCTCACGGCCGGCTTCCTCGGGATGATGTACTACTACATCCCCAAGCAGGCCGAGCGCCCGGTGTACTCGTACCGGCTGTCGATCGTGCACTTCTGGGCCCTGATCTTCACCTACATGTGGGCGGGCCCGCACCACCTGCACTACACCGCGCTGCCCGACTGGGCGCAGAGCATCGGCATGTTGTTCTCGCTGGTGCTGCTTGCGCCGAGCTGGGGCGGCATGATCAACGGCGTGATGACGCTGTCGGGCGCCTGGCACAAGCTGCGCGACGACCCGATCCTGAAGTTCCTGATCGTCGCGCTGTCGTTCTATGGCATGTCGACCTTCGAGGGGCCGATGATGTCGATCAAGACCGTCAACGCGCTGTCGCACTACACCGACTGGACGGTCGGCCACGTGCACAGCGGCGCGCTCGGCTGGGTGGGCTTCATCTCGATGGGCTCGCTGTACTACCTGATCCCGCGCATGTTCGGCCAGACCCGGATGTACAGCACGCGCGCGATCGAACTGCACTTCTGGATCGCGACGCTGGGCATCGTGCTCTACATCGCGGCGATGTGGATCGCCGGCGTCATGCAAGGCCTGATGTGGCGCGCACTCAACGCCGACGGCACGCTGGTCTACACCTTCGTCGAGGGCGTCAAGGCGACCTGGCCGTTCTACCTGACGCGCCTCGTCGGCGGCCTGCTGTATCTCGCCGGCATGGGCGTGATGGTCTGGAACGTCGTGATGACGGTGAGGAGCGGCCGCGTGCTGCCCGCCGCCATCCCCCGCCTCGTGCACGCCTGAGGAGATTCATTGAATGGCTCAAGACACCCAAGCCCGCGGACACCAGCGCATCGAGACCAGCAACTTCCTGATGATCGTGCTGATCCTCGTGGTCATCGCGATCGGCGGGCTGGTCGAAATCGTCCCGCTGTTCTTCCAGCGCTCGACCACCCAGCCGGTGCCCGGGCTCAAGCCCTACGAGGCTCTGCAACTCGTGGGCCGCGACATCTACCTGCGCGAGGGTTGCTACAACTGCCACTCGCAGATGATCCGCCCGCTGCATGCCGAGACGCTGCGCTACGGCCACTACTCGGTGGCCGGCGAGTTCGTCTACGACCATCCGTTCCAGTGGGGCAGCAAGCGCACCGGGCCGGACCTGCAGCGCGTGGGCGGCAAGTACAGCGACGAATGGCATCGGCTGCACCTGGCGGGCCCGCGCGACCTGGTGCCCGAATCGAACATGCCGGCCTACCCGTGGCTGGAGCAAACGACGATCGACCCGGCGAGCGTGCCGCCGCGCCTGGTCGCGCTCAAGCGCCTGGGCGTTCCCTACAGCGAGTCCGACATCGCCGCCAGCACCGATGCGGTGAAGGGCAAGACCGAGATGGACGCGATCGTGGCCTACCTGCAATCGATGGGCACGCACGTGAAGTGAGGGATGGGGATGGACATGGATCTCAACGACGTTCGCAGCCTCGTCACGCTGGCGAGCCTGGCGCTCTTTCTCGGCCTGCTGGCGTGGAC
>DASXQQ010000349.1:0-5461 GCA_036507085.1 Piscinibacter sp.
GCGGGCGGCGCGAACGGGCGATCGAGATGTCCGAGGGCCTGGCCAAGGTCGGCATCAAGGGGGCCTATGAGGGCGCGCTGAAATACGTCGGCAACCCCGAGCTGATCTCGCGCACCCACTTCGCGCGCCACTTGGTCGAGACCGGCGTCTGCGCCGACACGCAGGAGGTGTTTCGGCGCTACCTCGTCGAGGGCAAGCCCGGCTTCGTGCCGCACCGCTGGGCGACGCTCGGCAATGCCGTGCGCTGGATCACCCAGGCGGGCGGGCTCGCGGTCATCGCCCACCCGGGCCGCTACAAATTCACTCCCACCGAGGAGTACGCCCTGTTCACCGAGTTCAAGGCGCACGGCGGGCTCGGCGTCGAAGTGGTGACGGGCAGCCACGGCGCGGCCGACTACCTGAAGTACACCGACATGACGCTCGAGTTCGACCTGCTCGCGTCGCGCGGTTCCGACTTCCACAGCCCCGACGAGAGCCGCACCGACCTCGGCAGCTTGCCCGAGCTGCCGGGCCAGCTCACGCCGGTGTGGCAGGCGCTGGCAGACCGCGTTCAGCGCCGCCCGTGAGAGCGTCGCAGCGGCCGGACCTGGGCATCGCGCTGATCGTGCTGATGGCGGCGTGCTTCGCCGGCATGGACACGATCATCAAGTACGCCGGCAAGGTCGTCCCGGTGCTGCTGATGCTGTGGATGCGCTATGCGTTCCAGGCAGCGGTGATGGCGGTCTGGCTCGCGCGCTCGAAGACCGCGGGCTTTCGTGCCGCGCACCCGAGCTTCCAGTGGATTCGCGGCACGCTGCTGCTGGTCACCAGCGCGATGAGCTTCTTCGGCTTGCAGCACATGCCGGTGGCGGAGTTCACCGCGATCTTCATGCTCACGCCGGTGCTGGTGACGCTGCTCGCCGCCTGGCTGCTGCGCGAACGGGTGTCGGCGCTGCGCTGGGCGCTGGTGTTCGGCGGCTTCGCCGGCGCGCTGGCCATCGTCCGCCCGGGCAGCGGGCTGTTCGGCTGGGCGGTGCTGTTCCCGCTGACCGGCGCGCTGTGCTATGCGAGCTTCCAGGTGCTGACGAGCAAGTTGTCGGCGCTGGAGAGTCCCTACACGACCCACTTCTACACCGGCGCCGTCGGCACGCTGCTGGTCACGCCGGTGCTGCTGGCCGCTGTGGCCGTGGACGCGGTCGACGTCCCCGCCGTGCTGCACTCCGCGAGCCCTCGGCTGCTCGCGCTGGTGCTCGCGGTCGGGCTGCTCGGCACCATCGGCCACCTGCTGCTGATCCTTGCGCTCGGCATGGCGCCGACCGCGACCCTGATGCCATTCACCTACACGCAGATCGGCATCGCCGCGGGTGTAGGCTGGCTGGTGTTCGCTCATGTGCCCGATGGCTGGGCGCAGGTCGGCATGGCGGTGCTGGCCGCCAGCGGCGCGTCGAGCGCCTGGCTCAATGTGCGCGAGGCGGCCGCGCTGCGGCCGATCTCGCCGGTCGCAGCGGATACGATGGCAGACTGATGTCGCAATACTTCGAAGTCCATCCCGACAATCCGCAGCCGCGTTTGCTCAAGCAGGCGGCGCAGATCCTGCACGGCGGCGGGATCGCGGCGGTGCCCACCGATTCGAGCTATGCGCTGGTGTGCCACCTCGACGACAAGGCCGCCGCCGAGAACCTGCGGCGCATCCGCGGCGTCGACGACAAGCACCACCTGACCTTGCTGTGCCGCGACCTGAGCGAACTGGCCAGTTATGCGCGTGTCGACAACAAGCAGTACCGCCTGCTGAAGATCGGCACGCCGGGGCCGTTCACCTTCATCCTCGAGGCGACCAAGGAAGTGCCGCGGCGCGTCTCGCACCCGTCGCGGCGCACGATCGGCTTGCGCGTGCCCGACCATCGCGTCACGCAGGACCTGCTGGCGGTGTTCGGCCAGCCGCTGCTCGCGACCACGCTGATCGCGCCGGGCCAGACCGACCCGATGAACGAGCCGCAGCAGATACGCGACCGATTCCAGAAGCTGATCCAGGCGGTGGTCGACGCCGGCGCCTGCCCGATGCAGCCGACCACCGTGATCGACCTGACCGGCGACGAGCCGGTGCTGGTCAGAGTGGGCCGCGGCGACCCGGCGCAGCTCGGGCTCGCGATGATCGCGGCGTGAGCGAAGGCGCCTCGGCGCCCTGGCTCATCGCTTGGCTCCGTGATGGTGATGGTGCGGCGATCGCTCGCCGTGCTTGTGACCGGGCCGCTGCGGCACCGGCCCGGCGGCGTTGCTCTTCTGGCCGATCTTGCTTTCGCTGCCGTTCAACAGCTTCTGGATGTTGCCGGTGTGGCGCCACACGAGCAGCAGCCCCATCAGCGCCACCGCGCCGGCGATCGGCCCGCCGCCCCAGATCAGCAGCTGATAGAACGGCGCGAACACCGCCGCGACGATCGATGCAAGCGACGCGTAGCGGAAGAAGAACGCGATGATGAACCAGGTGGCCAGTGTCGCGAGGCCGAGCCACGGGTTGATCGCGAGCAGCACGCCGGCCGCGGTGGCCACGCCCTTGCCGCCCTCGAACCGGAAGTACACCGGCCACAAATGGCCGACGAAGGCGGCGATGCCCACCAGCGCGAGCGTGCCTTCGCCGAGCCCGTAGGGCGCGCCGAAGCGGTCGACCAGGAACACCGGGATGAAGCCCTTCAGCGCATCGAGCAGCAGGGTGAAAATCGCCGCCTTCTTGCTGCCCGAGCGCAGCACGTTGGTGGCGCCCGGGTTGCCCGAGCCGTAGCTGCGCGGGTCGCTCAAGCCCATCGCCCGGCTCACGATGACGGCAAACGACAGCGAGCCGATGAGGTAGGCCGCGAGCGTGGCGGCAGCCGAATAAAGGGTCTCCATGGGGGTCGGTCTGTGGGTGAGGTGCTGCAGGGAATTGTGCACCCGGCGCCGCCCCGCGTTCAGGCCGCGACAGCGCAGTTCACCGCGTTCGCATCGAGCAGCTCACGCAACACCCGCGGCTCGATGCCGACGAGGTAGCCGCGCCGCCCGCCGTTGATGCAGATCGACGGTAGCGCGAGGATGGATTCCTCCACGTACACCGGCATCGCCCGCTTGGTGCCGAAGGGCGACGTGCCGCCCACCAGGTAGCCGCTGTGGCGCTGCGCCGCGTCCGGCTTGCACGGCTCGACCGACTTGGCGCCGATCTGCCGTGCCAGGTTCTTGGTGCTGACCTGGCGGTCGCCGTGCATCAGGACGATCAGCGGTTGCGCGCGCTCGTCCTGCATCACCAGCGTCTTGACAACCTGGTGTTCGGGCACGCCGAGCTGGCGCGACGACTCCGCGGTGCCACCATGCTCGACGTAGTCGTAGACATGCTCGGTGAACGCTACCCCGTGACGGCGCAGGAACGCGGTCGCGGGGGTTTCGCTCACATGGGCGGTCTTCTTCGCCATCAGTGGGGCCTGTTCACACTCAGTGCGTGCCCGGCGCGAGCGCGCTCTTCCTCCTGCAGCCGCAGCACCCGCCGCTGGACCTTGCCGGTGGTCGTCATCGGCAGCGAGGCGATGAACTCGATCTCCTTCGGGTACTCGTAGGGCGCGAGCTTGCCGCGCACGTGCTGCTGCAGCTCCTCGACAAGCGCCGCATCGCCGCTGAAGCCGGCGGCCAGCACCACGTAGGCCTTGACCACCGCCCCGCGCTCGGCATCGGGCTTGGGCACGACCGCCGCGTTCGCGACCGCCGGGTGCTTGACCAGGCAGTTCTCGATCTCGCTCGGGCCGATGCGATAGCCCGCCGCCTTGAACACGTCGTCGCCGCGGCCCTGGTACCAGAGGTAGCCGTCCTCGTCCATCACCGCGCTGTCGCCGGTGCGGCACCATGAGTCGAGCGGGTCGCCGGTGAACTTGGCCGCCGTGGCCTCGTCGTTGCCCCAGTAGCCGAGGAAGAACACCGGGTCGGGGTCGCCGTGGATGTCGCGGCGGTGCACCGCCACGTCGCCCGGCGTGCCGCGCGGACACTCGCGGCCGGCGTCGTCGAGCACCGCCACGCGGTGGCCGGGGTAGGCGCGGCCCATGCTGCCCGGACGTGCCGGCCACCCGGCGGCGGGACGGCCGTCGGTGTCGATGAACAAGGCGCAATTGCCGACGATGTAGTTGATCTCGGTCTGGCCGAACATCTCGTTGACGGTCACGCCGAGCTGCTGCTGGCAGTAGGCGAACACCGCGTCGCCGACCGCTTCGCCGGCGCTCATGATGGCGCGCAGCGACAGCGCATAGCGCTCGCGCGGCGACGGCACTGCCTTCATCATCGCCTTCAGCGCGGTGGGGAAGAGGAAGGTGTGGGTGACGCGATGGCGCTGCATCAGCTCGAAGGCCTTATCCGGCGCGAAACGGCCCTGGTAGGCGACGATCGGACGGCCGAAATAGAGGCTGGGCAGCAAGGCGTCCATCAAGCCGCCGGTCCAGGCCCAGTCGGCGGGGGACCAGAAAACGCTTTGCGTTTCCTGGCCCCCGCCGCTGGGCGAACGCCCTGCATTGACGCCCCCCTTCCCCCGCTCCCCCTTCCCCAGGGAAGGGGGCCTGAGCGGATCGGCGAAACCGAACCAGTTCTGGCTGCAAACGAAGCCGCTCAGGTTGCCGAGGAGCCCGCGGTGGGCGATCAGCGCGCCCTTGGGTGGGCCGGTGGTGCCGCTGGTGTAGATCAGCACCGCCGCGTCATCGGCGCGGGTCGCCCGCGCCGTGTAGCTGTGCGACTCGCGCGCGAGCGCCGCGGTCCAGTCGATGTCGCCCTGCCCACGCGCCGCGCCCACCGCGATCACCGTCTCGAGCGCCGGGCAAGCCCCCCGGGCGGCGAGCAGGTTGGCGATTCCCGTCTCGTCGACGATCGCGACGCGCGCCTCGCTGTCACGCAAGCGGTACTCGAGCGCATCGGGACCGAACAGCATCGACAGCGGCACCGCCACCGCGCCGAGCTGGTACAGCGCGATGTTGGCGATCGCCGTCTGCGGCCGCTGCGGCATCACCACCGCCACCCGGTCGCCGGCGCGCACGCCGACGCGCTCGAGCGCATGCGACAGCCGGTTCGCCTCGCGCTGCAGCTCGGCGTAGCTCAGGTCCGACTCGATGCCGTCCTCGCGTTCGTAGCGGACCGCGGTGGCGTCGGGTGTCTGGGCAGCCCAGCGCGCGCAACACACTTCGGCCAGGTTGAAGTGCGCCGGCACGCGCCAGCGAAAGTCGCGGTACAGCGCGTCGTAAGGATCCACGATTCGATCGCGTCGGGGCATGGTGCTGTCTCCAGGGCCCGAGCTTAACGGCGATGCCGGCTCAAGCTCGCGCGGCTGCGGCCGAAAACCTCGCTATCCGAACAGCCGCTTGGAAACCCCCAAGCTTCGTGTCGAAGAGAACCGGGCCGCGCGATGCAATTCTGTGCTCTGTCCACCGTCAAGCAGCGCATCACGCTGGGTGCGCCGCTGCCGTTCAACGTGCGCGACGCCGACCGC
>DASXQQ010000350.1:0-17312 GCA_036507085.1 Piscinibacter sp.
CAGCGGCGTGTAGGTGCCTTCGTCCCACTTCTCGCGGTTCTGGTCGTGCAGCACCGCGTGGCGGTGGGTGAAGGTGCCGCGGCCGGAGTCTTCGCCCGACAGGCGCACCGAGTAGCCACTCGCCACCAGCGAAGCGAACGCGAGATGCTCGCCCATGCCCCAGTCGGCATTGAGCTCGCCGCGACCCATCGCGGCGCGGTCGGCGATCACTTTCTCGACCAGCGGATGCGCCTTGAAGTTGGCCGGCAAGGTGGTGATGCGCTCGGCGAGGCGCTTGATCTCGGCCAGCGGCAACGCCGTGTCGGCCGCATCGGTCCACTTCTTGCCGAGGAACGGCGACCAGTCGACCGCGTACTTGCTCTTGTAGTTGGTGAGCACCGGGTCGACGGTGTGCTTGCCGGCGTCCATCGCGCCGCGGAAGGCCTTCACCATCGCGTCGGGGCCGTCGGCCGGCAGCACGCCCTGGGCGACGAGCTTGTCGCCGTAGAGGCGGCGCGTGCCGGGGTGCTGGCCGATCTTCTTGTACATCAGCGGCTGCGTCAGCGCGGGAGTGTCCTGCTCGTTGTGGCCGAGCTTGCGAAAGCACACGATATCGACCACCACGTCCTTGTTGAACTCCTGGCGGTAGTCGAGCGCGAGCTGGGTGCACAGCACCACCGCCTCGGGGTCGTCGCCGTTCACGTGCAGCACTGGCGCCTCGATCATCTTGACCACGTCGGTGCAGTACAGCGTGGAGCGGGTGTCGCGCGGGTCGCTGGTGGTAAAGCCGATCTGGTTGTTGATCACCAGGTGCACCGTGCCGCCGGTGTAGTAGCCGCGCGTTTGCGCGAGCGCCAGCGTTTCCATCACGACGCCCTGGCCGGCGAAGGCCGCGTCGCCGTGCACGATGATCGGCAGCACCGAGTCGCCTTCCTTGTCGCCGCGACGGTCCAGGCGCGCCTTGACCGAACCCTCGACCACCGGATTGACGATCTCGAGGTGCGAGGGGTTGAATGCGAGGCTCAGGTGGACCGGGCCGCCGCGCGTGGTCACGTCGCTGGAGAAGCCCTGGTGGTATTTCACGTCGCCGGCCGGGAGGTCTTCCTTGGCGGTGTGATCGAACTCGGAGAACAGCTCCGCCGGCGCCTTGCCCAGCGTGTTGACGAGCACGTTCAAGCGGCCGCGGTGGGCCATGCCGATGACGATTTCCTGCACGCCCTTGACGCCGCCGCGCTGCACCAGTTCGTCCATCGACGCGATGAAGCTCTCGCCGCCTTCGAGCGAGAAGCGCTTCTGGCCGACGTACTTGGTGTGCAGGTAGCGCTCGAGCCCTTCGGCCGCCGTCAGGCGACCGAGGATGTGGACCTTTTCCTCGGAGGTGTAGTTCGGCTTCGAACGAATCGACTCCAGCCGCTGCTGCCACCAGCGCTTCTCGGTCGGCTCGGTGATGTGCATGTACTCGGCGCCGATCGAGCCGCAGTAGGTCTCGCGCAGCGCCTGCACGATCTGCCGCAGCGTCATGTTCTCCGCGGTCGAGAAGTAGGTGTTCGTGGCGCTGAACGAGATGTCCATGTCGGACTCGGTCAGGTCGTAGAACGCCGGCTCCAGCTCGGGAATCTTCGGGCGTTCCTGGCGCTTCAGCGGGTCGAGGTCGGCCCAGCGCGAGCCGAGGAACCGGTAGGCCGCGATCAGCGACTGGACGTGGACCTGCTTGCGGGCGACCGCGAGGTCGGCGCCGCTCGCCTTGTTGCCGAAGGCATTGGCCTTGGCGCGCTGCGCGAACGATTCGACGATCGGCGCATGCGCCACGTCGCGCTCATCGGAGCCATCGACCGCGGGAACGTTCTGGAGGGCGTCGAAATACGAGCGCCAGTTGTCGGGCACCGAGCCCGGGTTGTCGAGGTACTGTTCGTACATTTCCTCGACGTAGGGAGCATTGCCCCCGAACAGGTACGAGTTCGACCTGTATTCCTGCATCATCTCGCTCACCTCGTGCACCGGTTTCCAGTGCGATAGTGGGTTGATCAACCTTCCGCGGCTCGGCTTGACCGGTTGGCGGATTGCGACCCGCCTTTACTGTTGCCAGAAAAGGGGACGGGAAGGACCTCTCTAAGTCACGGGGCGGACTGTAGCACTGTTGGTTGCGACGGGTATTTCGCAAAACGAAATACCACGCGGTGCCGCGGCGTGTTACGCAGCGCGCACCGGGGCGGGCGATTTGTCAGGTTCAGGCAAGCGCGAGGGCGTTACGCGCTTCTTCGTATTCGGCCTTCAGGCGCGCGACCAGCACCCGCGCCGGCACGATTTCCTTGACCGCGCCGATGCCCTGGCCGCAGCCCCAGATGTCCTTCCAGGCTTTCTTCGCGTCGCCGCCGAAGTTCATCTTGCTGGGGTCGCTCTCGGGCAGAGTATCGGGGTCGAGGCCGGCGTTGCGGATCGAGCCCTTGAGGTAGTTGCCATGCACGCCGGTGAACAGGTTGCTGTAGATGATGTCGTCGCTGCTGCTCTCGACGATCATCTGCTTGTAGCCCTCGACCGCACGCGCTTCCTCGGTGGCGATGAAGGCCGAGCCGATGTAGGCGAAGTCGGCGCCCATCGCGCGTGCCGCGAGCACCGCGCCGCCGGTCGAGATCGAGCCGCTGAGCGCGACCGGGCCGTCGAACCACTCGCGAATTTCCTGGATCAGCGCGAACGGGCTCTTCACGCCGGCATGGCCCCCGGCGCCGGCGGCCACCGCGATGAGTCCGTCGGCGCCCTTTTCGATCGCCTTCTTCGCGAAGCTGTTGTTGATGATGTCGTGCAGCACCACGCCACCCCAGCTGTGCACTGCGTCGTTGACGTCGGTGCGCGCACCCAGCGAGGTGATGACGATCGGCACCTTGTACTTGGCGCACAGCGCCATGTCGTGCTCGAGCCGGTCGTTGCTCTTGTGCACGATCTGGTTGATCGCGAAGGGCGCCGCCGGCTTGTGCGGGTGCTTGCGGTTGTAGGCCGCGAGCGTCTCGGTGATCTCGGCCAGCCATTCGTCGAGTTGCTCGGCCGGCCGGGCATTCAGCGCCGGCATCGAACCGACGACGCCGGCCTTGCACTGCTCGATCACGAGCTTGGGGTTGCTGATGATGAACAGCGGCGAGCCGATGATGGGGAGCGGCAGGTTCTTCAACACGGTCGGCAGGGGCACGGGACTCTCCAAAAAAACGGCGCGGCGGCTCAGAACGCTTCGAGCGCCAATGCGGTGACGCTGTCGGCACCTTCGACGATGGCATCGCGCGTGGCCGGCACCTTGCTCAGGATGTGGTCGGCGTAGAAACGCGCGGTCGCCACCTTGGCCTGCAGGAACGCGTCGTCTCCGCTGCCCTTCGCCAGCTGCTCCTCGGCCACCAGCAGCGCACGCGCCATCTGCCAGCCGGCCATCAGGTTGCCGCCCAGCATCAGGTAAGGCACAGAACCGGCAAACGCCGCATTGGGGTTGGCGCGGGTGTTGGCGGCTATGAAGTCGACCACCTGCACGAAGGCTTCGCGCGCAGCGCTCAAGCGCTTGCGCATGGCGCGAGCCGCCACGCTGTCGCTCTTGGCGAGTGCCGCTTCGGTGGCCTCGATCTGCTTGGCGATCGCCTTGGCCGTCTGTCCGCCGTCGCGGGCGGTCTTGCGGCCGACCAGGTCGTTGGCCTGGATGGCAGTCGTGCCTTCGTAGATGGTCAGGATCTTCGCGTCGCGGTAGTACTGGGCGGCGCCGGTTTCCTCGATGAAGCCCATGCCGCCATGCACCTGGACACCGAGGTTCGTGACCTCCAGGCTCATCTCGGTGCTGTAGCCCTTGACGAGCGGAACCATGAAT
Organism: Piscinibacter sp.; assembly: GCA_036507085.1. Lineage (GTDB taxonomy): Bacteria > Pseudomonadota > Gammaproteobacteria > Burkholderiales > Burkholderiaceae_C > Albitalea. Next base: position 3,818 of record DASXQQ010000350.1, read on the forward strand.
TCGTAGAAGGCCTGGTTCTGCTTGCGAACCTCGGCATCGGGGTGGTGGTGCGCGGCGTCGAAGGCCGCCGCGGCGACGATCGCCAGCGCACGACAGCCTTCGTTGTAGGCGCGCATCGTCATCAGCATGCGCTTCACGTCGGGGTGATGGATGATGGGCGCGCTGCCGGGCAGCGAGCCGTCGACCGGGCGCGATTGAACGCGGTCGCGCGCGTACTGCACCGCCTTCTGGTAGGCCCGTTCGGCCACGCCGATGCCCTGCACGCCGACCGCATAACGCGCGGCGTTCATCATGATGAACATGTACTCGAGGCCGCGGTTCTCCTGGCCGATCAGCGTGCCCACTGCGCCGCCGTGGTCGCCGAACTGCAGCACGGCCGTCGGGCTCGCCTTGATGCCCAGCTTGTGCTCGATCGACACGCAGTGCGCGTCGTTGCGTGAGCCCAGCGAACCGTCCGCGTTGACCATGAACTTCGGCACGATGAACAGGCTGATGCCCTTCACGCCCTCGGGCGCGCCCGCCACGCGGGCCAGCACGAGATGGACGATGTTCTTCGCCATGTCGTGCTCGCCGTAGGTGATGAAGATCTTCGTGCCGAAGATCTTGTAGCTGCCGTCGGCCTGCGGCTCGGCGCGGGTGCGAACCAGCGCGAGGTCGGAGCCCGCCTGCGGCTCGGTCAGGTTCATCGTGCCGGTCCACTCGCCGGAGATCATCTTCGGCAAGTACGTCGCCTGCTGCTCGGGGGTGCCGGCGGTGAGCAGCGCTTCGATCGCGCCGTCGGTCAGCAGCGGGCACAGCGCAAAGCTCAGGTTGGCGCTGTTGATCATCTCGATGCAGGCCGCACCGATCGTCTTCGGCAGGCCCTGGCCGCCGAACTCCACCGGGTGCTGCAGGCCCTGCCAGCCGCCTTCGCCGAACTGCTTGAACGCTTCCTTGAATCCGGCCGTCGTGATGACCTGGCCGTCCTGGAAGGTCGACGGTGCCCTGTCGCCCTCGACATTCAGCGGCGCGACCACGCCTTCGTTGAACTTGGCGCACTCCTCGAGCACCGCCTGCGCGGTCTCCATGCCGGCCTCTTCGAAGCCGGGGATCTTTGCCACGTCATCGAGGCCAGCCAGTTCCTTCATGCAAAACAGCATGTCCTTGACGGGGGCGCGGTAAGTCATCGTGTGTCTCCGGGAAAAGAGGGCGTGACAAGCACCGTTGTGCGCCCTTCGAGTGACTGCATCGAGCGAAGGCGAGCGTCAGCCGAGCGCCGCCACCAGTTCGGGCACGGCGACGAACAGGTCCGCCTCGAGCCCGTAGTCAGCCACGCTGAAGATCGGCGCCTCGGGGTCCTTGTTGATCGCGACGATCACCTTGGAGTCCTTCATGCCCGCGAGGTGCTGGATCGCGCCGCTGATGCCACAGGCGATGTACAGCTGCGGGGCGACGATCTTGCCGGTCTGGCCGACCTGCCAATCGTTCGGGGCGTAACCCGCGTCGACCGCGGCGCGGCTCGCGCCGAGCGCGGCACCGAGCTTGTCCGCGAGCGGCGTCAGCACCTCGTTGAACTTGTCGGAGGAGCCCATCGCGCGCCCGCCGGAGACGATGATCTTCGCGGCGGTGAGTTCCGGGCGGTCGCTTCTCGCGATCTCGCTGCCGACGAAGCTGGAGTCCGCCGACGCGGCGACGGCGCTCACGCTCTCGACCGCTGCGCTGCCGCCGGTGGCGGCAGCGGGGTCGAAGCCGGTGGTGCGCACCGTGATGACTTTCACCTTGTCGGTGCTCTGCACGGTGGCGATCGCATTGCCGGCGTAGATCGGGCGGTCGAAGGTGTCGGCGCCGAGCACGTGAATGATGTCGGAGATCTGCGCCACGTCGAGCAGCGCGGCCACGCGCGGCGCGACGTTCTTGCCCGCGGCGGTGGCGGGAAACAGGATGTGGCTGTAGTTCGCAGCGAGCGCCACCACCTGCGCGGCGACGTTTTCCGCCAGGCCGTGTTCGAAGCCGGGCGCGTCGGCATGCAGCACGGTGCTGACTCCGGCGATCTGCGCCGCCTGCTTGGCGGCTTCGGCCGCGTTGTGGCCGGCGATCAGCACATGGACCTCGCCGCCCGCGGCCTTCGCAGCGGTGACGGTGTTGAGGGTCGCGCCCTTGACGTGGGCGTTGTCGTGTTCGGCAATGACGAGAGCGGTCATGGTCAGATCACCTTGGCGTCGTTCTTCAGTTTGGAAACCAGCGTGGCCACATCGGGCACCTTGATGCCGGCGCTGCGCTTGGGCGGCTCGCTGACCTTCAGCGTCTTGATGCGCGACGTCACATCGACGCCGAGGTCGGCGGGCTTGACGACCTCGAGCGTCTTCTTCTTCGCCTTCATGATGTTGGGCAGCGTGACGTAGCGAGGCTCGTTCAGCCGCAGGTCGGTGGTGATCACCGCCGGCAGCTTGACCTTCAAGGTCTCCAGACCGCCGTCGACTTCGCGGGTGACGTGGGCGTGGCCGTCGACCACCTCGACCTTCGAGGCGAAGGTGGCCTGCGGCAGGTTGGCGAGCGCGGCCAGCATCTGGCCGGTTTGGTTGCAGTCGTCGTCGATCGCCTGCTTGCCGAGGATGACGAGGCCGGGCTGCTCCTTGTCGACGAGCGCCTTGAGGAGCTTCGCCACCGCCAGCGGCTGCAGTTCTTCGCTGGTTTCGACGAGGATCGCGCGATCGGCGCCGATCGCCATCGCGGTGCGCAGCGTCTCCTGGCACTGCGTCACGCCGCAAGACACCGCGATCACCTCGGTGACGACGCCCTTCTCTTTCAAGCGCACCGCCTCTTCGACGGCGATCTCGTCGAACGGGTTCATGCTCATCTTGACGTTGGCGATGTCCACGCCCGTCCCGTCGGACTTGACGCGTACCTTGACGTTGAAATCGACCACCCGCTTGACGGGAACAAGCACCTTCATTGAGCGCACTCCTGCAGCAATTGACGTTTACGTAAATTGAATTTTATGTCGGGGTCTCACGGCCAGCTGTCCGCCAGACGACATTTCTCGAAAAAAAGCGAACGACCGTACTATTTTAGCGGATCACTGCACGTAGACTGGCGGGCCCGCATGGATTCGACCAACGACTTCGACGAACACTCCTCCGCCGATTCACTGGCCACCTGCATCGGCGTGTTCGACTCGGGCGTCGGTGGATTGTCGGTGCTGCGCGCGCTGCGGCATCGCCTGCCGAGTGCCCCGCTGCTTTACGTCGCAGACTCGGCCCACGCCCCGTATGGCGGGCGCTCGAGAGGCGACATCATCGGTCGCAGCGAAGCGCTGGTCGATCATCTGCTTCGCCACGATGCGGGCTTGATCGTCGTTGCGTGCAACACCGCCACCACCGCGGCGATCGACGCGTTGCGCCGCCGCTGGCCCGGGCTGCCCTTCGTGGGCGTCGAGCCGGGTATCAAGCCGGCGGTGACGCAGTCGCGCAAGCGGCGCGTCGCGGTGATGGCCACCTCGGCCACCATCCACAGTTTGCGCGTGAAGCACCTCGTCGAGTTGCACGGCGGCGACGCGCATGTGCACCTGCAAGCCTGCCCCGGTCTGGCTGACATCATCGAAAGCGACCAACTCGACGGGCCCGAGTTGCTGGCGATCTTGCGGCCGTATTGCGACCGGGTGCGCGCCGCCGACGTCGACACCGTCGTGCTCGGCTGCACGCACTATCCGTTCGTCGCGGCGCAGATTTCGAATCTGCTCGGACCCGACATCGCCCTGCTCGACACGGCCCAGGCCATCGCCGAGCGGGCCGCTGCGCTTTGGAAGCCGCGTGGCGCCGACGCGGCGTTCAGCGTGCGCCTGCAAACCACCGGTTCGCCGTCGACGATGCTGAGACTGGCGCGTCAGTGCCTGGGGTTCGACGGCGAAGTCGAACGGGTCATGGTGCCCGGGACGGGGATCGAACCCGTACGCCCCCTTTCGGGAAGCGGCGGATTTTAAGTCCGCTGTGTCTACCAGCTTCACCACCCGGGCTGCCGCCGGATTATCGAGCCAGCGCTGAAGCGCCTAGAAAAAAGGCCTCGCGTCATTGCCGCGAGGCCTTGAGATTTGGAGGCGCGGGCCGGAGTCGAACCGACCTACACGGATTTGCAATCCGGTGCATAACCGCTTTGCTACCGCGCCGTGGTGGTGACAGCTGAAGCGCCGCCATTCTCGCAAAAAAGGGAAGCCGGAGCTTCCCTTTCAAAACCTGGAGCGGGAGACGAGTCTCGAACTCGCGACCTCAACCTTGGCAAGGTTGCGCTCTACCAACTGAGCTACTCCCGCATGCTTTTCACTTCTCTCGGCATCCATCGCTGTTTGCCGAGTCGCGCATTATAGACTGAAAAAACGAGGCCGCTGAACACGGCCTCGTCGCGCGACATCAATGCTTGGGCAGATAGACCGCCGCCTCGGTGGCAGCGGGCGTCGGTGTCGCCACCTCGGGCTTGGCTTCGATCTTCGCTGGCTCTTCTTCCGGCAGCGGCTGCGGCATGGTCTCGAGCGCCACCTCCAGCACACGGTCGATCCACCGCACTGGGATGATCTCGAGTCGGTTCTTGACGTTCTCCGGAATGTCCTGCAAGTCCTTCACGTTCTCTTCCGGGATCATCACCGTCTTGATCCCACCGCGGTGAGCAGCGAGCAGCTTCTCCTTCAGGCCACCGATGCCGGTGACCTCACCGCGCAACGTGATCTCGCCGGTCATCGCGACGTCGAAGCGAACCGGAATGCCGGTCAGCGCAGAGACGAACGCCGTCGTCATCGCGATGCCGGCGCTCGGGCCGTCTTTCGGCGTTGCGCCATCGGGCACGTGGATGTGGATGTCGCGCTTTTCGAACAGCTCGTCCTTGATGCCAAGGCGCCGCGCACGGCTGCGCACGACCGAGCGTGCGGCCTCGACCGACTCCTTCATCACGTCGCCGAGCGAACCGGTGCGAATGATGTTGCCCTTGCCCGGCATCATCGCCGACTCGATCGTCAGCAAATCACCGCCGACCTCGGTCCAGGCGAGACCCACGACCTGCCCGACCTGGTTCTGCTTCGTCGCCTGACCGTAGTCGAAGCGACGCACGCCGAGGAAGTCGTTCAGGTTGTCATCGGTGACGACGACCTTGCCTTCGTACTGCTTGAGCTGAACGCCCTTCACCACCTTGCGGCAGATCTTGGAGATCTCGCGCTCGAGCGAGCGCACGCCCGCTTCACGCGTGTAGTAGCGGATGATGCCGCGGATCGCCGACTCGGCGACTTCCATCTCCTCGTCCTTGACGCCGTTGTTCTTGCTCTGCTTGGGCAGCAAGTAGCGCTGGGCGATGTTGACTTTCTCGTCCTCGGTGTAGCCCGACAGGCGGATGACTTCCATCCGGTCGAGCAGCGCCGGCGGGATGTTCATCGAGTTCGAGGTCGCGACGAACATCGTGTCGCTCAAGTCGAAGTCGACCTCGACATAGTGGTCGCTGAAGGTGTGGTTCTGCTCGGGGTCGAGCACTTCGAGCAGCGCCGAAGACGGGTCGCCGCGGAAGTCCATGCCCAGCTTGTCGATCTCATCGAACAGGAACAGCGGGTTGCGCGTGCCGACCTTGGACAGGCTTTGCAGCACCTTGCCCGGCATCGAGCCGATGTAGGTGCGGCGGTGGCCGCGAATCTCGGCCTCGTCGCGCACGCCGCCAAGCGCCATGCGCACGTACTTGCGGCCGGTGGCGCGAGCGATCGACTGGCCGAGCGAGGTCTTGCCGACGCCAGGGGGGCCGACCAGGCAGAGGATCGGCGCCTTCACCTTGTCGACGCGCTGCTGCACCGCGAGGTACTCGAGGATGCGGTCCTTGACCTTCTCCAGGCCGTAGTGATCCTCGTTGAGCACCTGCTCGGCATGGCCAAGGTCGTGCTTGATCTTGGTCTTCTTGCTCCACGGCAGGCTGACCAGGGTATCGATGTAGTTGCGCACCACCGTCGCTTCGGCCGACATCGGCGACATCAGCTTGAGCTTCTTCAGCTCGCCGTCGACCTTCTTGCGCGCCTCCTTGGGCATCTTGGCAGCGGCGATCTTCTTTTCCAGCTCCTCCATGTCGGCGCCTTCTTCGCCGTCACCGAGTTCCTTCTGGATCGCCTTGACCTGCTCGTTCAGGTAGTACTCGCGCTGGCTCTTCTCCATCTGGCGCTTCACGCGCCCACGGATCCGCTTTTCGACCTGCAGGATATCGACTTCGTGTTCGAGCTGCTCGAGCAGCTTTTCCAGCCGCTTGTCGACCGCGAACAGGTCGAGCACCGACTGCTTGTTCTCGAGCTTCAGCGGCAGGTGCGCCGCGATCGTGTCGGCCAGGCGCCCGGCATCGTCGATGCCGGCGATCGAGGTCAGGATCTCCGGCGGGATCTTCTTGTTGAGCTTGACGTACTGGTCGAACTGCTGTGTCACCGCGCGGCGCAGCGCCTCGATCTCCGGCTTGGTTTCGGCCTCGGGCGGCACCGGCGTGACGTCGGCAACGAAGTGCTCGCCGTTGTCGCTGATGCTGTGGGTGTTGGCGCGCTGGATGCCTTCGACCAGCACCTTCACCGTGCCGTCGGGCAGCTTGAGCATCTGCAGGATGCTGGAAACGCAGCCGACTTCGAACATGTCGTCGGGCTTGGGCTCGTCCTTGCCGGCGGCCTTTTGCGCAACCAGCATGATCTGGCGGCCGGCTTCCATCGCGGCTTCGAGCGCCTTGATCGATTTGGGGCGACCCACGAACAGCGGGATCACCATGTGGGGGAACACGACCACGTCGCGCAGCGGCAGCAGCGGCAGGGTGATCTGTTCAGCAGGCAAGACGGGATGTCCGGACATGGGGGAACCTCTCTTTCTCGGACCCATTTAGGGCCCGAGCGGTCAATTGCAAGAAGCCGGGCGTTCTGCGACGCGTTGCGGCACCGGACCTCAGGCGCTGGCCTTCGACTGCTCGCGGTACACGAGCAAAGGTTTCGCTTCGTCTTCGACCGTGTGCTCGTCGAGCACCACCTTGGCAACGCCGTCGAGGGTGGGCAAGTCGAACATCGTGTCGATCAGTGACTGTTCCATGATCGATCGCAATCCTCGCGCACCGGTCTTGCGTGCGAGGGCCTTGCGGGCAATGGCCGCGAGCGCGGAAGGGCGAATCTCCAGGTCGACCCCGTCCATCGCAAACAGCTTCTGGTACTGCTTGACCAGCGCGTTCTTCGGTTCGGTGAGGATTTGGACCAGCGCGTCCTCGGTGAGTTCACCCAGCGTGGCGACCACCGGCAGCCGACCGACGAGCTCGGGAATCAGGCCGAACTTGATCAGATCCTCGGGCTCGACTTCGCGGAACACCTCGGACACACGACGCTCGGTCTTGGTATGCACGGTCGCGGCGAAACCGATGCCCGATTTCTCGGAGCGGTTCTGGATCACCTTCTCCAGCCCATCGAACGCGCCGCCGCAAATGAACAGGATGTTGGTCGTGTCGATTTGCAGGAAGTCCTGGTTCGGGTGCTTGCGCCCGCCTTGCGGCGGCACCGACGCCATCGTGCCCTCGACCAGCTTCAACAGTGCCTGCTGCACGCCTTCGCCCGACACGTCGCGGGTGATCGAGGGGTTGTCGGCCTTGCGCGAAATCTTGTCGATCTCGTCGATGTAGACGATGCCGCGCTGCGCCTTCTCGACGTCGTAGTTGCAGTTCTGCAGCAGCTTCTGGATGATGTTCTCGACGTCTTCGCCGACATAGCCGGCCTCGGTCAGCGTGGTGGCGTCGGCGATCACGAACGGCACGTTCAGCAGGCGTGCCAGCGTTTGCGCGAGCAGCGTCTTGCCCGAACCGGTCGGGCCGATCAACAGGATGTTGCTCTTGGAGAGTTCGACGTCGTCTTTCGTGCGGCTCATGTGCTTGAGCCGCTTGTAATGGTTGTAGACCGCGACCGACAGGGTGCGCTTGGCGGGATCCTGGCCAATCACGTACTGGTCGAGGATGGCCTTGATCTCGGTGGGGATCGGCAGGTCGGACCGTGCCGCCTTGGGGTCCGCGCCTTCGGCCGGCACTTCATCGCGAATGATGTCGTTGCACAGCTCGATGCACTCGTCGCAGATGAACACCGACGGCCCGGCAATGAGCTTCTTCACCTCATGCTGGCTCTTGCCGCAAAAGGAGCAGTAGAGAACTTTCTCGCTCGAAGAGCCTTTTTTGTCGGCCATGGATGGGTCGCGCTGGTCAGGGTCGTACTGATGGAATGATAGTGGAAAAGAAAACGGGGCCTTGCTGGAAAGAAAGGCCCCGTTCTCTGCCCAAATCAGTCTGCCAAAAGGGTTATTGGCGCCTGTCGAGCACCTGGTCGATCAGGCCGTAGTCCTGCGCTTCGCGCGACGACATGAAGTAGTCGCGCTCGGAGTCGGCTCGAATCTTTTCCAGCGGCTGGCCGGTGCGCTCGGAGAGGATGACGTTCAGGCTCTCACGCAATTTCAGGATTTCGCGCGCCTGGATTTCGATGTCGGTCGCCTGCCCCTGTGCGCCGCCCGACGGCTGGTGAATCATGATGCGCGAGTTGGGTAGCGCGAAACGCTTGCCCTTGGCGCCCGCCGCCAGCAGGAAGGCACCCATGCTGGCCGCCAGGCCCATGCACAGCGTCGACACGTCGGGTTTCACGAACTGCATCGTGTCGTAGATCGACATGCCGGCGCTGACCGAGCCGCCCGGCGAGTTGATGTAAAAGGAAATGTCCTTGTCCGGGTTTTCGCTTTCGAGGAACAGCAGCTGCGCGACGACCAGGTTTGCCGACTGGTCGGTGACCGGCCCGACCAGGAAGATGACGCGCTCGCGCAGCAGCCGCGAATAGATGTCGTACGCGCGCTCGCCGCGGCCCGACTGCTCGATGACGATGGGCACCATGCCCAGATTCTTTGTGTCCAACGCGCTCATGGATGTCCTTGGAGAAAAGCCGACCGAACGAATGATCTTGGGTCGGATTATGTCGCCACAAGGGCGGACCCACACAAACGAAAAGGCACCGCCCTGGCGGCGCGGTGCCTTTGTAGAAAGCGCGAGGATCAGGCCGTCATCAAATCGTCGAACGGCAGCAGCTTGTCGGTGACTTTCGCCTTGCTCAAGACGAATTCGGCGACGTTGTTCTCCACCACCACCGCTTCGACTTCGGCCATCCGTTGGCGGTCGCCGAGGTACCAGCGAACGACCTCCGATGGCTTCTCGTAGCTCTGCGCCATTTCCTCGATGTGCGCCTGCAGCTGCGCGGGCAAGGCCCGCAGGTTGTTCGCGCGAACGAGTTCGGCCACGACCAGGCCCAGGCGCACGCGACGCTCCGCCTGCGGCTGGAAAATTTCCGGCGGGATCGGCGTGGTGTCGGCGTCCTTGATGCCGCGCTTCTTCAGGTCGGCGCGGGCGCCTTCGATCATTCGGTCGGTCTCTTGCTGGACCAGCGCCTTCGGCACGTCGAGCTCGGCGGCCTTCACCAGCGCGTCCATCACCGCGGCCTTGTTGCGCGCGAGCACGCGGAACTTCACCTCGCGCTCGAGGTTGCGCTTCACGTCGGCGCGCAGGCCCTCGACGGTGCCTTCCTTGATGCCCAGCGACTTGGCGAACGCTTCGTTGACCTCGGGCAGGTTCTGCGCCTCGATCTTCTTCAGCGTGACCAGGAAGTCGGCTTCCTTGCCGGCCACGTCCTTGCCGTGATAGTCGGCCGGGAACTGCAGCGGAAAGGTCTTGGACTCGCCGGCCTTCATGCCGCGCACCGCCTTGTCGAAGGTCTCGAGCATCTGGCCTTCGCCGATCATGAACTGGAACGCTTCGGCCTTGCCGCCCTCGAACGGCACGCCGTCGATCTTGCCTTCGAAGTCGATGGTCGCCCGGTCGCCTTCGGCCGCGCCTTCGGTGGCCGGGCGCTGCGCGAAGGTGCGGCGCTGCTTGCGCAGGATGTCGAGCGTCTTGTCGATCGCCGCGTCGGTCACCTCGGTCGAGACGCGCTCGACTTCGGCGCCGCTCAGGTCGCCGAGCTTCACCTCGGGGTAGACCTCGAAGGTCGCGTCGAACGCGATCTTGCCCTCGCCGGCGCCTTCCTTCTCGGTGATGCGCGGCGCGCCGGCGACGCGCAGCTTGGCTTCGCTGGCGGCTTCGGCGAAGGCCTGGCCGACCTTGTCGTTCATCACCTCGTACTGCACCGAGTAACCGTAGCGCTGCGTCACCACGCTCATCGGCACCTTGCCCGGACGGAACCCGGCGGCCTTGACGGTGCGCGACAGGCGCTTCAGGCGCGACTCGACCTCGCTGCTGATGGTGTCGGCGGCCAGCGTCAGCGTGATGCGGCGTTCGAGCTTTTCGAGGGTTTCAACATTGACAGCCATGATCAAAGGACTTTCTGGTTTCGTTGCTGGTGCGCGGGGGGGGACTCGAACCCCCACACCATCGCTGGCGTCAGGACCTAAACCTGGTGCGTCTACCAATTTCGCCACCCGCGCGGGTGTCAACAGGACGGCGGGGTCGCCTGCGGCGACCCCCTTTCGCTTGCTTCGGTAAACGGCGGATTTTAGCCGTGCGCCGCGAGCGGCCCGGCAGCGGCTTCCTGCGCCGCCGGTTTGACGCGGAACCATGCCGCGTACATCGCCGGCAACGCGAGCAGCGTGAGCACCGTCGCAACGACGAGTCCGCCCATGATCGCCACCGCCATCGGGCCCCAGAACACGCTGCGCGACAGCGGGATCATCGCGAGTGCCGCCGCGGCCGCGGTCAGGATGATCGGGCGGAAGCGCCGCACCGCCGCTTCGACGATCGCCGTCCAGGTCGGCACGCCGCGTTCGCGGTCCTGCTCGATTTGGTCGATCAGGATCACCGAGTTGCGCATGATCATGCCCATCAGCGCGATCACACCGAGCAGCGCGACGAAGCCGAACGGCCGGTTCAGCAGCAGCAGCGCACCGGCCACGCCAGCAATGCCCATCGGGCCGGTCAGGAACACCAGCACCGAGCGGCTGAAGCTGTGCAATTGCAGCATCAGCAGGGTGAACATGATGAACAACATCAGGGGCGCGCCGACTGCGATCGAGCCCTGCCCCTTGCTGCTTTCCTCGACGGCGCCGGCAACCTCGATGCGGTAGCCGGGCAGCATCTTCTGGCGGATCGGTGCGAACAGCGGGTCGAGCTGCGCGGTCACCGTCGCGCCTTGCAGGCCGTCGACGATGTCGCCCTGCACGGTCGCTGCATAGTCGCGTCCTTCGCGCCACAGCACGCCCGGTTCCCAGACGAAGTTGGCCCGCGCGATCTGGGCGAGCGGAATGCTGCGACCGCTGGCGGTTGGCACATAGGCGCTTGCGAGGTCGGTGACCGCGTGGCGTTCTTCCAGCGGCTGGCGCAGCACGATGTCCACCAGCCTGTCGCCGTCGCGGTACTGGCCGACGGTGGTCCCGCTGTTGATGGTGCGCGCGGCCTGCGCGATGACCTGGCTCGACACGCCGAGCGCGCGCGCCTTGTCCTGGTCGACATCGAGGCGCAGTACCTTGACCGATTCGTTCCAGTTGTCGTTGATCCCGCGCAGGTTCGGATTGCCGCGCATGATCGCCTTCACCTCGTCGGCGTAGGCGCGCACCTTGGCCGGGTCGGGACCGACGACACGGAACTGCACCGGGTACGGCACCGGCGGGCCATTGGGCAGCAGCTTGGCGCGGGCGCGCGCCTCCGGGAATTCGGTGGCCAGCAGTTCGGGCAGCATGCTGCGCAGCCGGTCGCGCGCCGCCTTGTCCTTGGGCAGCACCACCAGCTGGCTGACATTGCTTTGCGGAAAGATCTGGTCGAGCACCAGCGCAAAGCGCGGCAGTCCGCTGCCGACCCAGGCCGTCACATGGGTCACGCCGTCGAGCTTCATGAGGCGCGCCTCGACGCGCTTGGTGACGTCTTCGTTGGCGGCGTACGAGGTGCCTTCCGGGTACCACAGGTCGACCAGCACTTCGAGCCGGCTCGAATCGGGGAAGAACTGGTTTTGCACCTTGCCCATGCCGACCAGACCCAGCACCAGCGTTCCGATCGTCAGCGCGATGGTGATCCAGCGGTGCTGCACGCACCAGTTCACGAGCGCGCGAAAGCGCGTGTAGAACGGCGTGTCGAAGAGTTCATGCGGCTGATCGCCGGCCGAATGCGGCTTGGTCTTCAGCAGCAAGGTGCCGAGGTAGGGCACGAAATAGACCGACACCAGCCACGAGATCAGCAGCGCCGCTGCCGTCACCGCGAAGATCGCGAAGGTGTATTCGCCGACCGTCGACTTCGCCATGCCGATCGGCAAGAAGCCCACGGCGGTGATCAGCGTGCCGGTGAGCATCGGCATCGCGGTGGCTTCGTAGGCGAAGGTCGCGGCACGCGCCTTGTCGTAGCCCTCTTCGAGTTTGCGCACCATCATCTCGACCGCGATAATCGCGTCGTCGACCAGCAGGCCGAGCGCGATGATCAGCGAGCCGAGCGAAATCTTGTGCAGCCCGACGCCCCAGTAGTACATCGTCACGAAGGTGATCGCGAGCACGAGCGGGATCGTGATCCCCACCACCATGCCCGGCCGCCAGTCGATGCGGAAGGGCTTGAAGTGCAAGCCGAGACTCACGAAGCTGACCACCAGCACGATCAGCACCGCCTCGATCAGCACGCCGACGAACTCGCCCACCGAGCGCGCGACCACCGTCGACTGGTTCTGGAACTGCTGCATCTCGATGCCGACCGGCAAGTCGGCGCGGATCGCGTCGGTCACCGTCTTCAGCGACTTGCCGAGCTCGATGATGTCGCCGCCCTTGGCCATCGAGATGCCCAGCGCGATGACCTCCTTGCCCTGGTCGCGCACCTTCACCTGCGGCGGATCGACGTAGGCGCGCTTGATGTCGGCGATGTCGCCGAGCTTGAAGCTCGCGCCGGCGGCGCGAATCGGGAACAGCTTCAGGTCGTCGATCGAATTGAACTGGCCGCCGACGCGAACCTGCAGGAAGTCGGTCGGCGCGTTGATGACGCCGGCCGACTCGACCGCGTTCTGCTGGCCGATCTGCGCCAGCACGGTGTTGAAGTCGAGCCCGAGCTGCGCCAGGCGTTTCTGCGAAATCTCGATGAAGATCTTCTCGTCCTGCGCCCCGAAGATCTCGACCTTGTTGACGTCCTTCACCTTCAGCAGGCGCTGGCGCACGCGGTCGGCCTGCTCCTTCAGTTCCTCGTAAGTGAAGCCGTCGCTGGACAGCGAATAGATCGAGCCGTACACATCGCCGAACTCGTCGTTGAAGAACGGACCGACCACGCCACCGGGCAGCGTGCCGCGCATGTCGGCGATCTTCTTGCGCACCGTGTACCAGATCTGCGCCATCTCCTTCGGCGGCGACGAGTCCTTGACCTGGAAAATGATCTGCGTCTCGCCGGGCTTGGAATAGCTGCGGATCTTGTCGGCGTACGGCACCTCCTGCAGCGTCTTCTCCAGCTTGTCGGTCACCTGGTCGGCGATCTGCTGCGCGGTGGCGCCCGGCCAGTAGGCGCGCACGACCATCGC
>DASXQQ010000351.1:0-27053 GCA_036507085.1 Piscinibacter sp.
AACCCGGCCGGCATCTTCCACGGCATCATCAATCCGCAGGACGGCGCCCACGCCCGCTTCAACCGCGCCGCGGCGCTGGAGGCGCAGCGCGCGGTGCGGCAGGCCATCGACAGGAGCGGTGTGGACGGTGGCGTCGACGGACTGCTGCGGCTCGAGACATCGGGCCGCGACATCGAGACGATGCGTGCCGTGCTCGCGAACCTGGGCCTGCCGAGCGACTACATCGAGGCGCTCGACGCGCGCGCGGCGAGTGAGCGCTGCGGCTTGCCACTCCGGCACCCTGCCTGGTTCTACCCCGGCGGCGGGTGGGTCCAACCGGCTGCATTGGCACGCGCCTGGCTCGACGCTGCCGCACCGCTCGCACGGTTTCGCGGCGGCGTGCAGGTGCATGCGCTGCAGCGGTCGGCGCACGCTTGGCGTTTGCTCGATGCCGGCGGCCACGTGATCGACGAGGCGGCGGTGGTGGTACTGGCCAATGCCGGCGACGCGCTGCGGCTGCTCGACGATCCGCCCTGGCCGGTCGAGACGCTGCGTGGCCAGGTGAGCCTGTGGCCGCAGCCACGCATCGCACTGCCGCGCATCCCGATCGCGGGCGCGGGTTACCTGCTGCCCGAGGTCGACGGCCAGGCGGTCTTCGGTGCCACCACGCAGTCGGGTGACGACGATCCCGCCGTGCGTGACGCCGACCACGCGCACAACCTGGCCCAGCTGGCGCGCCTCACCAACACGGCAATCGATGTCGACCCGCAGGAGCTCGGGGGTCGCACCGCGTGGCGATCGGTCAGCGACGATCGGCTGCCGATCATCGGCGCGGTGCCCGACCGCATCGCCGCGAGCGTCGCCGGCACGCGCCTCGACCAGCCGCGCTTCGTGCCGCGCCTGCCCGGCCTGTTCGTGTTCACCGCGCTGGGTTCGCGCGGCATCACCTGGTCGGCGCTCGGCGCTCAGCTGCTCGCGTCCGCGGTCGGCGGCGCGCCGTCGCCGCTCGAAGCCAGCCTGCTCGATGCGGTCGACCCGGCGCGCTTCGTCACGCGCGAGGCGCGGCGAGCCACTCGCGAATGACGGCGTAGACCCGCGGGTGGTTCAGCAGCGCCATGTGACCGAGCCCGGCGACCTCAACGCGCTGCACGTCGCCGGAGAGGCCGGCGCCGGACGCGCTCTTGCGTCCGACCAGGCGGTCGCCACCGCCGGCGACAAAGCGCAACGGCAGCGTCGATGGCATCGACCCGCGCAGGCCATGGCGCAGGTCCTTGATGCCCTGGCTGCGCCGGCTGGCGATGCGCCCCAGCGGCCGCGTCACGTCCGACACGGCGAGCGCGCCGCTCACAGCATGGCCGAGCTTTTCCAGCGCGGCGCCCTGGTGCGGCGTGCCCAGGCAGATCACCATGCCGACGCGCTTGACCCACGCCTGGCCGGCCGCGTCGTCGCAGGCGCTGCGCGCCACCAGGCCGCCCATGCTGTGGCCGACCAGCAGCAGCTCGCGCACCTGCGGCGCGGCCCGCAGCAGTTGCGCGAGTTGGGCGCTGAGTTGCTTGCCGTTGTCGGCCACCGGCAGGCCGGTGTTGTAGCGCAGGTAGACCGCGGCTATGCCCAGCTCGCGCTCGAGCTCGCGGCCGTAGTCGACGGCTTCCTCGGCCGGTCGAAGCCAACTGTGCTCGTCGCAGCCGAGCCCATGAATGAACACGCAGACCCGTTCGCCGAGTCCCGCGAGCCCGGCGCGGGTCAGCGGCAGCGGCCGCGCGCCGGCGTGAAAGCCCATCGTCAGCGCGAGCGTGCTGCCCTGCTCGCGCAACGCATCACCGGCGAGCGCATTCAGGGCACTGCGCAGCGCGAGCTCCCTGCCCTGCAGCGGCCGGCCGGGGTCGACGCCGAGCCGCTCGGCGTGCGCCGCCAGCAGCGCGAGCGCGCCGCCAGCCTGGCGCAGCGTGGCGTAGACGCCGTCGGTGATCGCATCGTGGGCGGTTCGAACGAGTCGTGCCGGCGCTGCAATGACCGGCACGCGTTGCAAGACATCGAAGGTCTTGTCGGCGATCGCGTGGTGCATTTCCTGCACCCGCCGAGTCGCGGCCCGCAGGCTCGCGTCGAGGACCGGCGCGTAGGCTGCGCGTGGGGACATGCGAGGCCGGCTCAGAGAGCGGCCTGGTTCTCGGCCGCCGCGTCGGTGGCGGGCGTGCTGCCCTGCGAGGGCTCGGCGGGCTCGTCGCTCGCGCCTTGCCCCGGGTTGGCCTTGCGAGCCTCTTTCTCCTTCAGCTTCTCTTCCTTCTTCTTCTTCTTGGCCAGCTCGCGCTGGCGCTTTTCGAACGAGTAGTTGGGCTTGGCCATGGGCCGTCCTTCGCATCAATGGAAACAGCTGCGAGATTACGCTGTTTTCACAGCGCTCCGTCGCAGGGTCTTCAGAAGTTCAAGGTCTTCACGCCTTCGGGCGTGCCGAGCAGGCAGACGCTGGCGCGGTTGCGGGCAAAGATGCCCACCGTCACCACGCCCGGCCATTGATTCATCTCGCACTCCGTCGCCGCCGGGTCGACGATCTGGAGCCCGGCCACGTCGATGATGTGACAGCCATTGTCGGTAACAACACCATGGCGCAGCACCGCCTGTCCGCCCAGGGCGCGCAGCTTGCGCGCGATCTGCGCGGCGGCCATCGGTATCACTTCGACCGGCAGCGGAAACTTTCCGAGCGTGTCGACCAGCTTGGACTGGTCGGCGATGCAGATGAAGCGCTCGGCCTTGTCGGCGACGATCTTCTCGCGCGTCAGCGCCGCGCCGCCGCCCTTGATCATGTTTCCGGCGTGGTCGATCTCGTCGGCGCCGTCGATGTAGACCGGGATGCCGTCGACGGTGTTGGCGTCGAGCACCCGGATGCCGTGGCCGCGCAGCCGCTCGGTGCTCTTCTCGCTGCTCGACACCGCCCCGGCGATGCGGTCCTTCATCGCCGCCAGCGCGTCGATGAAGCAGTTCACCGTCGAGCCGGTGCCAACGCCGACGACGCTGCCGGGAACGACGTACGCGAGGGCGGCCTGGCCGACCAGTGCCTTCAATTCGTCCTGGGTCATGGGGCGGAGTCCGTTTGAGACAATGCCGCATTATCCAAGACGCATCGCGTCCCCTCGCATGGCCCTCGTTCCCTACGCGCTGACGCGCCCCTTCCTGTTCGGCCTCGACCCCGAAACCGCCCACGACCTGACGCTCGGCGCGCTCGCCCGCGTGCAGCGCACGCCGCTCGTCTGCACCGTCTCGCAGCCGCGCGTCGACGACCCGGTGACGATCGCCGGACTGCGTTTTCCGAACCGGGTCGGCCTGGCCGCCGGGCTGGACAAGAACGGCCGCTGCATCGACGGGTTCGGCGCGATGGGCTTCGGCTTCATCGAGGTGGGCACCGTCACGCCGAAGGCGCAGCCGGGCAACCCGAAGCCGCGCCTGTTCCGGCTGCCCGAAGCACAGGCGCTGATCAACCGTCTCGGCTTCAACAACGACGGCCTGAGCGCATTCATCGCCAACGTGACGCGGGCGACGTTTCGCGAGCGCGGCGGCATCCTCGGGCTGAACATCGGCAAGAACGCGAGCACGCCGATCGAGCGCGCCGTCGACGACTACCTCGCCTGTCTCGACGGCGTCTATCCGCATGCCGACTACGTGACCGTCAACATCTCGAGCCCGAACACGCAGAACCTGCGCGCGCTGCAAAGCAACGACGCGCTCGACGCGCTGCTGGCCGCACTGCAGGCGCGACGCACGCAGTTGGCGGCGCAGCACGCGCGGCGCGTGCCGCTGTTCGTGAAGATCGCGCCCGACCTCGACGCGGCCCAAGTGCGCGCCATCGCCGCGGCGCTGAAGGCCCACGGCATCGATGGCGTGGTCGCGACCAACACGACCGTCGCGCGCGACGCCGTCAAGGGCCTGCCGCACGGCGCCGAAGCGGGCGGGCTCAGCGGCCGGCCGGTGTTCGAAGCGAGCAACCGCGTGATCCGCCAACTGCGCTCCGCGCTCGGCAAGGGCTTCCCGATCATCGGCGTCGGCGGCGTGATGAGTGGGGCCGATGCGGCGGCGAAGATCGCCGCCGGGGCGGATCTGGTCCAGATCTATACCGGCTTCATCTACGCCGGCCCGCCGCTGGTCACCGAAGCCGCACGCGCGATCGCCAGTCGCTGACCGGACGGGCGCGCACGCTTCTTGCCAAGAGCGGATAAGGGTCCATCGGGCCCGGGAGTCCGCTCTATGAGCTTGCCGCATATCGGCCGCGCCGCGCGCTGGGTGATCGCGGGCGCACTGGGCCTGGCTGGCCTCGCCGCTTGCAACACGCTGCCCCGGGTCACGCCGGACATGGCCGCCCGAGCGGCCCAGCCGGTCCAGGTCCAGGGAAGTCACGGCCCCTTGTCGGCGGCGCGCAGCAAGGCAATTCTCGACGGCCTTAAAAGCGGCAACAGCGACAGCGACATCTTCAATCGCCACCTCGCGCTGGAACAAGCGCTGGCCGGTACCCCGCTGGTCGCCGGTAACAAGGTGGTGCTGCTGCAGGACGGCGCCTCGACCTACGCGGCGATGTTCGCGGCGATTCGCGACGCACGCGACCACATCAACATCGAGACCTACATCCTCGACGACGACGAGATCGGGCGCCGCTTCGCCGACGCGCTGCTCGCGCGCCAGCAGCGCGGCGTGCAGGTGAACCTGATCCACGACGCGGTCGGCAGTCTCGGCACGCCGCGCGAATACTTCAAGCGGCTGGCCGATGGTGGGATCAAGGTGCTCGAATACGGCCCGGTGAATCCGCTGACGGCGCGCGCCGGGTGGAACGTGAACCAGCGCGACCACCGCAAGCTGCTCGTCGTCGACGGTCGCGTCGCGTTTCTCGGCGGCATCAACATCAGCGGCGTCTATTCCACCGGCGGCTCGCTGCGCCAGTCGAGCAGGCGGCGCGGCGGCGACCTGCCGTGGCGCGACACCCATTTGCAGATCGAGGGGCCGGTGGTCGCCGAGTTCCAGAAGCTGTTCATCGAGACCTGGGAACGGCAGAAGGGCGAGCGCCTCGCGCCGCGCCACTATTTTCCGCCGCCGGTCCAGCGCGGCAAGGAAGTCGTGCGCGCGCTCGGCGGCTCGCCCGAGGAGCCGTTCAGCGCGATTTATGCCACGCTGATCTCGGCGATCGAGAACGCCGAGACCGAGGTGCTGCTGACGAATGCCTACTTCGCACCCGACCCGCAGCTGCGTGCCGCGCTGAAGGCTGCGGTCAAGCGCGGCGTCGACGTGCGGCTGCTGCTGCCGAGCGCCACCGACTCGGCGCTGATCTTCCACGCGGGGCGCTCCTACTACGACGAACTGCTGCGCGCCGGCGTGAAGATCTACGAGCGCCGCGAGGCGCTGCTGCATTCGAAGACCGCGCTGATCGACGGCGTGTGGTCGAGCGTCGGCTCGACCAACCTCGACTGGCGCAGCTTTCTGCACAACCAGGAGCTCAACGCCGTGGTGCTCGGACCCGAGTTCGGTTCCCAGATGCGTGCCGCGTTCGATCGCGACGTGGCAGTGTCGAACCCGATCACGCTCGAGCAATGGGGGCACCGTGGCCTCGACCTGCGTCTGAAGGAGGCGTTTTCCCGGCTCTGGGAATACTGGCTGTGACATTCGCCGCAAGAGCAGGCGGAACCTGACGCGCCCGCGGCGGTCGGACAAGCCATGAAGAGACCCTGGCGCGCGGCCTGGCTGGCCGCCCTTGCGGTGGGCTGCGCCGCGGCGCACGCCAGCACCAGCGACCCGGCGAGCGCCTTGCGCTCACGCTACGCCGCGCTCGGCGAACAACTCGAGCACAACCCCTTCCAGCGCCCGATTGTGCTCGAGTCGACCCAAGGTTCCGGCGACGTGAAGGGCGAGGTCTACGCCGTCGTCGAACACCCCTTCGCCACCGTCGACGCAGCGCTCAAGAGCGCGACGCGCTGGTGCGAGATCCTGATGCTGCACCTGAACGTCAAGGATTGCCGCGCGGCCGACGCCACCCCGACCAGCGCGTTGAGCCTGAGCGTCGGCAAGAAGTTCGACCAGCCGGCGGCCGACGCCCACCGGCTCGACTTCAGCTACCGCGTCGCGACGCAGGCGAGCGACTACCTGCAGATCCTGATGGACGCCGACAACGGGCCGCTGGGCACGCGCGACTACCGGATCGCGCTGGAAGCGATGCCGCTCGCCGGCAGCCGCTCGTTCATCCACCTGTCTTATGCCTACGGCTTCGGCTGGGCGGCTCGGTTGGCGATGCAGGGCTACCTGAGCACCATCGGCAGCGGCAAGGTCGGCTTCAGCGTCGTCGATCGGCTGCCGGACGGCAGACCGGTCTATATCGGCAACATGCGCGGCGTGATCGAGCGCAACACGATGCGCTACTACCTCGCGATCGACGCCTACCTTGGTTCGCTGCCGCTGCCGCCGCAAGAGCGGATCGAGCGACGCCTGCGCGACTGGTACGCGGCGACCGAGCGCTACCCGCGCCAGCTGCACGAGATGGAGCGCGACGACTACTTGGCGATGAAGCGCAGGGAACTGCAGCGCCAGCAAGCCGAGACCCAAGGCCTGGCCCGGGCTCCGTAGTCTTCAGTGCAGCGGCACGCCCGTCTTGGCCTGCAGTTCCTCTCGCGTCACACCCGGGGCGAGCTCGACGACTGTCAATCCTTCCGGCGTCACGTCCATCACCGCAAGGTCGGTAATGATGCGGTTGACCACGCCGACCCCCGTCAGCGGCAGCGTGCACTTCGGCAGGATCTTGAGGTCGATGCTGCCGTCCTTCTTCTTCGCGACATGCTCCATCACGACGATGCAGCGCGGCACGCCGGCGACCAGGTCCATCGCGCCGCCCATGCCCTTGACCATCTTGCCGGGAATCATCCAGTTGGCGAGGTCGCCGCGTTCACTGACCTGCATCGCGCCGAGGATCGACAGGTTGATCTTGCCGCCGCGGATCATCGCGAAGCTGTCGTGCGAGCCGAAGATGCTCGAGCCGGCGATCGTCGTTACCGTCTGCTTGCCGGCGTTGATGAGGTCGGCGTCGACTTCGTCCTCGGTCGGAAACGGGCCGATGCCGAGCATGCCGTTCTCGCTTTGCAGCCAGACCTCGATGTCCTTCGGCACGAAGTTCGCCACCAGCGTCGGGATTCCGATGCCGAGGTTGACGTAGTAGCCGTCCTTCAGTTCGGCCGCGGCTTTGGCGGCCATTTGATCTTGCGTCCAGGGCATTAGGGGTCTCCTTAAGCGGCAGGCCGAATCGTGCGCTTCTCGATGCGCTTCTCGGGGTGGGCATTAACGACGATGCGGTGCACGTAGATGCCGGGCAAATGCACCGCGTCCGGATCGATGTCACCAACCTCGACCAGGTGCTCCACCTCGACCACGGTGATCTTGCCGGCCATCGCGGCGGCGGGGTTGAAATTGCGCGCGGTGCGGCGGAACACCAGATTGCCGCTCTTGTCCGCTGTGTGCGCCTTGACCAGTGCCACCTCCGGATTCAAGGACCGCTCCATCACGTAGACATGGCCGTCGAACTCGCGCGTTTCCTTGCCCTCGGCGACCATCGTGCCGACGCCGGTGCGGGTGAAGAACGCCGGAATGCCGGCGCCGCCGGCGCGCAGCTTTTCGGCCAGCGTGCCCTGCGGCGTGAATTCGAGCTCGAGTTCTCCCGCCAGATACTGGCGCTCGAATTCCTTGTTCTCGCCGACATAGCTCGAGATCATCTTCTTGATCTGCCGCGTCTCGAGCAGCTGGCCGAGGCCGAAGCCGTCGACGCCGGCGTTGTTGGAAATCACCGTCAGGTTCTTCACGCCGGAGTCACGCAAGGCGGCGATCAGCGCCTCGGGGATGCCGCACAGGCCGAAGCCGCCGACCGCGAGCAACTGGTTGTCCTTGACGATGCCTTGGAGCGCCGCCGCCGCGCTCGGGTACACCTTGTTCATGCCGTCTCCGATGGGATTCGATGGAAACGCGAAGCGTACTACCTAAGCCATTACGTAGTCGTTACGTAGAATTGACTAAACCCGCTCGGGAGAAGCCCGCATGACCCAGGACGCGCCCGACTACCGCGTCGCCTTCGACCTCGCACCCATCGGCCTGGTGATCTCGCGCAACCGACTGATCGTCGACTGCAACCAGCAACTGCTCGACATGTTCGGCGCCACGCGCGAGCAACTGGTCGGCCGCTCGTTCGAGGTGCTGTACCCGACGCATGACGAATTCGAGCGCACCGGGGCGCGCATCGTCGCCAGCCTGAACGCGCGCGGCTGGTATGCCGACGAGCGGGTGATGAAGCGCAGCGGCGGCGCTCGGCGCGGCGAGCTGTTCTGGTGTCATGTGTCGGGGCGCGCGCTGAACCCGAAGCAGCCGCATGCAGCCGGGATCTGGAGCTTCGAGGACCTGTCGGCGCGGCGTCAGGTGAAGGCCGATCTGACGCCGCGCGAGCGCGAGATCGCCGCGCTGCTGATCGAAGGCCTGACCAGCAAGCAGATCGGCAAGCGGCTCGCGATCAGCCCGCGCACCGTCGACGTCTATCGTGCGCGACTGATGAAGAAGTACGACACGGCAACGACGTCGTTGCTCGTTCAAAAACTGCTCGGCGCGTAGTCACTCGATCGCCGCACGCAGCCAGTCGGGCAGCGGGACCGACTTCTGCTGCGGGAAGTCGACCCACACCGTGGTTGCGCCGCCGGCCGCGTACAACACGCCGAGCTCGTCCGTGCGCTCGAGCGTGATGAAGGCGTCGAAGCTGGTGCGCCCCGGGTTGGCGACGTAGTGCTTCGCGAGCAGCTCGCCGGGGTATTCGAGCTGCTTGATGAAGTTGCAGAAGGCGTTGACGATCACCGGCCCCTGCCCGTTCGGATCGGGCGGCCCGCCGAGTGAATGCAGCCATTCGATCCGTGAGATCTCGAGGTAGCGGAAATACACCGTGTTGTTGACATGGCCCATCGCGTCCATGTCACCCCAGCGGATCGGGATGGTCATTTCGTGAACCAGCTTCTTCTGCTCGGGGATGTCGATGCGCATCAATCGGCCCTTTGTTCTCGGGTCACGCCGAGTTCGGTGTACAGCCGCTCCACCAGCGCGCGCAAGGTGTCGATCTCGGCCTGCATCGCGCTCTGGTGGGCCCTCAACGCGGCCAGCTCGCTCGCCGCGACAAAGTCGCCGGCGTCGGCCGGCATTGCCAGTGCGGCCGCGTCCACCGCGCCGCACAGCAGATGCGCCCAGCGCGGCTCGCGCGAACCCGCCGCACGCGGCAGCCTGACGACCAGCGGGCCGCCCTTCTCCGGCGCGCGCTCGGCGAGCTCGACGAGGAAGGCGTCGACCGAGGACACGTCGGCGAAGCGGTGCAGCCGCTCGCAGCTCGCGCGCAGCTCGGCGCTGGTCTGCGGTCCGCGCAGCATCAGCACCGCGAGCAGCGCGACCGACTGCGACGGCAGGCCGAGTGCGCGCCCGAGGTTGTGCTCATAGCGGCTCACCCGCGAGCCGCTGCTCTCGAACGCGAGGCTTAAGCCCTTCAGCGCGTCGACCGCCATCTGCACCTCGGCCTCGGTGGCGTTGAGCACCGGCTCGCGCGCGGTCTTCTGGTTGCAGCCGGACACGAGCGCATTGAGCGACAGCGGATAGCTGTCGGGAACCGTGTGGGCCTTCTCGATCAGCACGCCGAGCGCGCGCGCTTCGAGCAGCGACAGTTCTCTCACGCCGGCGGCTTCAGAGGGCGAAGCCGTCGTCGGCCGAGATCACCGCGCCGTTGATGAAATGGCTCTCGTTGGCGCACAGCATCATCAGCACGGTGTCGAGGTCCTGCGGCCGGCCGACTCGCTTGCGCGGCAGCATGTCCACGAGGCGCTTGCCCTGCTCGGTGTGCCACTGGTGGTGATTGATCTCGGTGTCGATGTAGCCGGGGCAGATCGCATTCACGTTGATGCCGAACTTGCCCCACTCCAGCGCCATCGCGCGGGTCATCGCGATCACCGCCGCCTTGCTCATGCTGTAGACCCCGATCTGCCCGACCGGCCGGATGCCGGCCGCCGAGGCGATGTTGACGATGCGCCCGCCGGTGAAGGTGCCCGGCGCAGACCCCTTGGCGCGCGCCAGCATGCGCTTGCCCACCTCCTGCGCGACGAAGAAGGCACCACGGGTGTTGGTGTCGAAGACGTAGTCGTAGTCCTCGTCGGTCACGTCGGTCAGTTTCTGCGTGGTGCTGACGCCCGAGTTGTTGACCAGGATGTCGAGCGTGCCCATCTCGGTCTCGGCGTGCGCGATCGCGGCCCTGATGCTGTGATGATCGGTCACGTCGACCGTCTCCACGTGGGCGTCGCCGCCGCCGGCTTCGATCTCGGCGCGCAGCGTCTTCAGGCGCTCGACGCGACGCCCCGCCAGCACGACGCCGCAACCCGCGGACGCCAGCGTTTTCGCGAACTGCATGCCCAAGCCGCTCGACGCGCCGGTGATGAGCGCGACGCGGCCGGATAGATCGATGCTGTAGCTCATGGGACTGCTCCTCGGTGCTTCTCTGGGTCCGGGAAACGATAGCACGCGCTCGCGCGGATCGGCCTCGTCGCGCAGCGCAAATTGGAGCTTGCCTCCAATGAATAGCACGACCGTTCTATTCCGTTCCCGAGCCCCGTAGAATGCGCGGCAGTCGATGCTCTCAGGAACCCTCCATGACACCCCAAGCGATCCTCGAACAATACGGCCCGCGCGAAACGATGGAATACGACGTGCTGGTCGTCGGTGCCGGCCCCGGCGGCCTGGCCACCGCGATTCGCGTCAAGCAGCTCGCGGCCGAACAGGGCAAGGACGTGTCGGTGGTGGTGCTCGAGAAAGGCTCCGAACCCGGCGCCCACATCCTCAGCGGTGCGGTGATGGACCCGCGCGCGATCACCGAGCTGATCCCGAACTGGAAGGAGCTCGGCGCCCCGCTGAACCAGCCCGTCACGGGCGACGACATCCTCTTCCTCACCGAGGCGCGGGCGTTCCGCACGCCCGATTGGCTGGTGCCGCTGCCGATGCACAACGAGGGCAACTACGTGATCAGCCTGGGCAACGTGGTGCGATGGATGGCGCAACAGGCCGAGTCGCTGGGCGTCGAGATCTTCCCCGGCTTTGCGGCCGCCGAAGTGCTTCACAACGCCGATGGTTCGGTGAAAGGCGTGGCCACCGGCAACCTCGGCATCGGCCGCGACGGCGAGCCGACCGAGAACTTCCAGCTCGGCATGGAGCTGCACGCCAAGTACACGATCTTTGCCGAGGGCGCGCGCGGCCATCTGGGCAAGCAGCTGATCGCGAAGTTCAAGCTCGACGAAGGCCGCGACCCGCAGAGCTGGGCGATCGGCATCAAGGAGCTGTGGGAGATCGACCCGGCCAAGGCCAAGCCCGGCCTGGTCGTGCACACCGCCGGCTGGCCGATGGACACCCGCACCTTCGGCGGCGGCTTCCTGTACCACCTCGAAGACAACAAGGTCACGCTCGGCTTCGTGCTGGGTCTGGACTACAAGAACCCGTGGATGAGCCCCTTCGAAGAGATGCAGCGCTGGAAGACGCACCCGAGCATCCGCAAGTTCCTCGAGGGCGGCAAGCGCCTGAGCTATGGCGCGCGCGCCATCAACAACGGCATGCCGCAGTGCCTGCCGAAAACCGTGTTCCCGGGTGGCGCGCTCGTCGGCTGCGATGCAGGCTTCATGAACGCAGCGCGGATCAAGGGCAGCCACGCCGCCATCAAGTCGGGCATGCTCGCCGCCGAAGCCGCATTCGCGGCGGTGGCGGCAGGTCGCCAGCACGATGAGCTCGCGGCCTACCCCGAGGCCTTCGAAAAGAGCTGGCTGTACGAAGAACTGCAGGCGACGCGCAACTTCAAGCCGTGGTTCAAGAGCGGCTTCTGGATCGGCTCGCTGATGACCGGCATCGAGCAGTGGCTGCTGCCCAAGCTCGGCATCAAGAATCCGCCGTGGACACTGCACCGCGACAAGCCGGACAACGCGTACCTGCTACCGGCCGACCAGTGTCCGCAGATCAGCTACCCGAAACCCGACGGCAAGATCACCTTCGACCGCCTGAGCAGCGTATTCGTCAGCAACACGAACCACGAGGAGAACCAGCCGGCCCACTTGACCTTGAAGGACAACGCGATTCCGGTGCAGGTGAACCTCGCGAAGTACGCCGGCCCGGAAAGCCGCTATTGCCCGGCCGGTGTCTACGAGTTCGTCAACGACGGCGGCACCGAGCGCCTGCAGATCAACGCGCAGAACTGCGTGCACTGCAAGACCTGCGACATCAAGGACCCGCTGCAGAACATCGTCTGGGTCACGCCCGAGGGCGGCGGCGGGCCGAACTACAGCGGCATGTAGCGCGCCGCGTTTCGAGCGGGGATCAGCGCCGCGCGGCCAAGTTCTCGCGGTGCACCAGCAGGGCCCGCAGCTCCGCGTCGACCTCGGGCGTGAAGCCCTTGCGCCCGCCGCGGTGGTCGACGATCAGGTCCTCGAGCATCACCAGCGACCGCTCGACATTGTCCCAGCGCTCCGCGATCGCATTGACCACGCGGGGATAGCGCTCCGACAGGTTGCGCGGCCGGACGGCGGGCGGCAGGTGGATCAGCCAGTCCAGCGCCACGCCGGTGAGCGCGCGGTCGGATGGCACCGGCTTGCGGCGGCGCTGCTCCCAGTAGCCCGGCTTCAGGAGGTGCTGCACTTCACTGACCCCGGGAGGCAAGTCGTCGAGCGCGTGGCGCGCGTCGGCGAAATCGGTGAGCTCGAAGTCGATCGAGCCCGGCGGGGGAGCGTTCTTCGGGGGTGGGCGGCTGAACATCGAATGAGGCTCGTTGTCGTGCTGCGCGATTCTGGCGCAAAAGCGGCCGCAGCGGTACGGGCGTGTTTCACGCTTCGCGGCGCCCCCCCGCATTCGGGGGAGCGTCCGCCACGCCGGCGTGGACCGCCCGTGTGCGCCGATCCCAGGGTTTTTCCGCCACGCGGCGCTGCTACACTGACCGTCGTCAGGAGAGAGCTTCGAAATGAAGCCGCCGAAGGCGCAGGCCGTCTCAGGAATGAGCGGTCCGAACGCTCAGGCAAAAGGACTGGCAACCGCCCTGAAGCAACGCAGGGCGTTCCTCGCTGGAGAGAGGCCCACCCCGAGTGGGCCCACCGAAGGGGCAAGCGGTCGACCGTCATCCGGAGGCTGCCAATCTCTCAGGTAAAGCGGACAGAGAGGGCATCCCCACCGCGCCATCAATCAGTTGACAGCGCGCTGGCCCGGAAAATGCCCTCGGAGACTGCCATGTCCGCCACCGAAATGCTGAAGACACCGCTGTATGGACTGCACCTCGAACTGGGCGCGAAGATCACGCCGTTCGCGGGTTACGACATGCCGGTCAACTACCCCGGCGGCATCATCGCCGAGCACCGACACTGCCGCGAGTCGGCAGCGCTGTTCGACGTCTCGCACATGGGCCAGGTGCGGCTCGTCGGCAGCGACGCCGCGAAGGCGCTCGAATCGCTGGTGCCGGTCGACGTGGTCGACCTCGAGCCCGGCAGGCAGCGCTACGGCTTCTTCACCAACAGCGCCGGCGGCATCCTCGACGACCTGATGATCACGCGACGCGAGAACGACCTGCTGCTGGTCGTCAACGCCGCCTGCAAGGTCGCCGACATCCGCCACCTGGTCACCCACATCGGCCACCGCTGCAATGTGCAGCCGCTACCCGAGCGCGCGCTGCTCGCGCTGCAGGGCCCGAAGGCGGTGGCCGCGCTGGCGGCCCTGAACCCGGGCGTTCGCAACCTCACCTTCATGACCGGCGCCGCGTTCGAACTGAACGGCAGCGACTGCTTCGTCACCCGCTCGGGCTACACCGGCGAAGACGGCTTCGAGATCTCGGTCGCGGCGGAGCAGGCCGAGGCCCTCGCCCGCGCGCTGCTCGCGCGGCCCGAAGTCAAGCCCGCCGGCCTCGGCGCGCGCGACACGCTGCGCCTCGAAGCGGGACTGTGCCTGTACGGCCACGACATCAACGAGACGACGACGCCGGTCGAAGCGGCGCTGACCTGGGCGATCCAGAAAGTGCGCCGCGCCGGCGGTGCGCGCGCCGGCGGCTACCCCGGGGCGAGCGTGATCGACGGCCAGCTCGCCACCGGCCCAGTGACCAAGCGTGTCGGCCTGCTCGGTCTCGAGCGCGTGCCGGTGCGCGAAGGCGCGAAGATCACCGATTCGCATGGCCGCGCGCTCGGCCATGTGACCAGCGGCACGCTGTCGCCCACCGTCAACCACCCGATCGCAATGGCCTACCTGGCCGCCAACCACGCGCTGCTCAGCCACGAGGTCTACGCCGACGTTCGCGGCAAGAAGCAGCCGATGCGCGTGTCGACCCTGCCGTTCGCACCGCACCGCTACTTCCGCGGCTGAAATCCCTCCCGTTCACAGGCATCCACAGGAGCACCTTCCCATGACGACCATGTACACCCCCGACCACGAATGGATCAACATCGAAGACCACGAAGCGGCGACCGTCGGCATCACGCTGCACGCGCAGGATGCGCTCGGTGATGTGGTGTTCGTCGATCTGCCCGAGGTCGGCAAGACTTTTCGCAAGGGCGAGGTTGCGGGCGTCGTCGAATCGGTGAAGGCAGCGGCCGACATCTACATGCCGGTGGGCGGCGAGATTGTCGAAGTGAACGAGGAACTGCGCGCCGACCCGTCGCTCGCCAACAGCGACCCGCTGGGCAACGGCTGGTTCTTCAAGGTCCACGTGGCCGACATGGCCGAGTTCGAACAACTGATGGACGGCCCGGCGTACGACGTGCTCGTGAAGAACAGCTGAACCTGTGCCCAAAGGTAATTCATGTTGATGTCCGCCCACCCGCTCAACGTTCGCCCGCTGGGCGAGCTCGAGAACGCCTCCGAGTTCATCGCCCGCCACATCGGCATCGAAGACGATGACGGGCGCCAGATGCTGTCCGCCATCGGCGCGGCGTCGCGGCAAGCGCTGATCGACACCATCGTGCCGCGCACGATCGCCCGCGCCGAGCCCATGGTGCTGCCCGACCCGCTGACCGAGGCGCAGGCACTGGCCGAACTCAAGCGCATCGCGGGCAAGAACAGCCTGCTGAAAAGCTTCATCGGCCAGGGCTACCACGGCACGCACACGCCCGGCGTCATCCTGCGCAACGTGCTCGAGAACCCGGCCTGGTACACCGCCTACACGCCCTACCAGGCGGAGATTTCGCAAGGCCGCATGGAGGCGCTGGTCAACTTCCAGACGATGGTGACCGACCTCACCGGCATGGCCATCGCCAATGCATCGATGCTCGACGAGGCCACCTCGGCGGCCGAGGCGATGACGCTCGCGCTGCGGGTGGGCAAGAGCAAGTCCACCACCTTCTTCGTCGCCGACGACGTGCTGCCGCAGACGCTCGACGTGGTGCGCACGCGCGCCGCGCCGCTGGGCATCCAGGTGGTGACCGGCAAGGTCGCCGACGCAAGCGCCGCCGGCGCGTTCGCGGTGCTGCTGCAATACCCCGGCGTCAATGGCGTGGTGCACGACCTGAAGCCGGTCATCGCGGCGGTGCACGCGGCCGGTGGCCTCGCCATCGTCGCCGCCGACCTGCTCGCCCTCACCCTGCTCGTGCCGCCGGGGGAACTCGGCGCCGACATCGCGCTGGGCAACACGCAGCGCTTCGGCATGCCGATGGGCAACGGCGGCCCGCACGCGGCGTACCTCGCGACCAAGGACGAATTCAAGCGCTCGATGCCCGGACGGCTGGTCGGCGTCAGCGTCGACGCGCACGGCAACCCGGCGTATCGACTCGCGCTGCAAACGCGCGAGCAGCACATCCGGCGCGAGAAGGCGACGTCGAACATCTGCACCGCGCAGGTGCTGCCCGCGGTGGTCGCCAGCATGTACGCGGTCTATCACGGGCCCGCGGGCCTGAAGCGCATCGCCCGTCGCGTGGCGAGCTACACCGCAGCGCTGGCCGCCGGCCTCGGGCAGCTCGGCCGCACGCTCGTGCACGCGAGCGCCTTCGACACGCTGGAAGTCGCCACCGGCGACCACACCGTCGCGGTGCTGCAGGCGGCGCGCGACGCCGGCATGAACCTGCGCCGCGCGTCGGCCACGTCGATCGGCATCACACTGGACGAAACCACCGGCCGCGACGACATCCACGCGCTGTGGCAGCTGTTCGCCGACGGTCAGCTGCTGCCGTCGTTCGCGCAGTTCGAGCCCGGCATCGCACCGCTGCTGCCCGCCGAACTGCTGCGCCGCAGCCCCTTCCTCAGCCACCCGGTGTTCAACGCGCACCACAGCGAAACCGAGATGCTGCGCTACATCCGAAGCCTCTCCGACAAGGATCTCGCGCTCGACCGCTCGATGATCCCGCTCGGCTCGTGCACGATGAAGCTCAACGCGACCAGCGAGATGATTCCGATCACCTGGCCCGAGTTCGCGAACATCCACCCGTTCGCGCCGCGCGACCAGCTCGCCGGCTACCACGAGCTCGACCAGCAGCTGCGCGACTGGCTGTGCCAGGCGACCGGCTATGCCGGCATCAGCCTCCAGCCCAACGCCGGTTCGCAGGGCGAGTACGCTGGCCTGCTGGTGATCAAGGCCTACCACGCCGGGCGCGGCGAAGGCCACCGCAACATCTGCCTGATCCCCGAATCGGCACACGGCACCAACCCGGCGAGCGCGCAGATGGCCGGCCTGCAAGTGGTCGTGACGAAGTGCGATGCCGACGGCAACGTCGACCTCACCGACCTGCAAGCGCAGTGCGAGCGCCACAGCCGCGACCTCGCCTGCGTGATGATCACCTACCCCTCGACCTACGGCGTGTTCGAGACCCGCGTCAAGGAACTGTGCGCGCTGGTGCACAAGCATGGCGGGCGCGTCTATGTCGACGGCGCCAACATGAACGCGCTGGTCGGCGTGGCCGCGCCGGGCGAGTTCGGCGGCGACGTGAGCCACCTCAACCTGCACAAGACCTTCTGCATCCCGCACGGCGGCGGCGGGCCCGGCGTCGGTCCGGTCTGCGTGGTCGAAGACCTGGTGCCCTACCTGCCGGCGCACAGCGCGATCGCGCCGGAAGAGCGCTCGCCGCTGGCGATCGGCCCGGTGTCGGCCGCAGCACTGGGCAACGGCGCGGTGCTGCCGATCAGCTGGATGTACGTGCGGATGATGGGTGCCGAGGGGCTTCGGGTCGCCACCGAGACCGCGATCCTCAGCGCCAACTACGTCGCCGCGCGGCTCGCCGATCACTACGACATCCACTACAGCGGCAACATCGACGGCATCAAAGGCGGCGGCGTGGCGCACGAATGCATCCTCGACCTGCGGCCGCTGAAAGACAGCTCCGGCGTCAGCGCGGAAGACGTGGCCAAGCGGCTGATCGACTACGGCTTCCACGCGCCGACGCTGAGCTTCCCGGTGGCCGGCACGCTGATGGTCGAGCCGACCGAGAGCGAACCGCTGAAGGAGCTGGACCGCTTTTGCGACGCGATGATCGCGATCCGCCACGAGATCCGCAAGGTCGAGCAAGGCGCGTGGGCGCGCGACGACAATCCGCTGAAGGCCGCGCCGCACACCACCGAGGCCCTGCTCAAGACCGAGTGGACCCACGGCTACTCGCGCGAGGAGGCGGCGTTCCCGCTGCAGAGCCTGCGCCAGCAGAAATACTGGGCGCCGGTCGGCCGCGTCGACAACGTCTACGGCGACCGCAACCTGTTCTGCAGCTGCGTGCCGATCGCCGCCTACAGCGAATGATGAGATGAAGCGCCCCCACGCTCGCTTCTGAGGTCCCGTTCATGGCTGTCTCCGTCTTCGACCTCTTCAAGATCGGCATCGGTCCGAGCAGCTCGCACACCGTCGGCCCGATGCGCGCCGCGCGCCTGTTCGCGCTGCGCCTGCAGCACGACGGCCTGCTCGCCGCCACCGCGCGCGTCAAGTCCGAGCTCTATGGCTCGCTGGGCGCCACCGGCAAGGGGCATGGCAGCGACAAGGCGGTGCTGCTCGGCCTCGCCGGCCACGAGCCCGACACGATCGATGTCGACGCCATTCCCGCCCTGCTCGACGCGATGCGTGCCGACAGGACCTTGGCGCTCGCCGGCTCGCACGCCATCGCCTTCAACGAGCCCGAGGACCTGGTCTTCCATCGGCGCGAGTCGCTGCCCTTCCATGCCAACGGCATGCGCTTCAGCGCCTACGACGCCACCGGCAACGAACTCGTGGCGCGGGTCTACTACTCGGTCGGCGGCGGCTTCGTCGTCAGCGACGAAGTGGCGGCCGACGGTTCGCGGCAAAGGCAGATCGCGCCCGACACCACCGTGCTGCCGCTGCCCTTCCATTCCGGCGCCGAGCTGCTCGCGCTGACGCAGCGTGAGGGCCTGAGCATCGCCGAGCTGATGCGCCGCAACGAGCGGCACTGGCACCGCGATGCCGACATCGACGCCGGCCTGCTGCGCATCTGGCGCGTGATGCAGGCCTGCGTCGAGCGCGGCCTGCGCACCGACGGCGTGCTGCCCGGCGGCTTCAAGGTGCGCCGCCGTGCGGCCGACCTGTATCGCCAGCTCTGCGCCAACCCCGAGGCCGCGCTGCGCGACCCGCTGCAGGTGCTCGACTGGGTGAACCTCTATGCGCTCGCGGTCAACGAAGAGAACGCCGCCGGCGGGCGCGTCGTCACCGCGCCGACCAACGGCGCGGCCGGCATCGTGCCCGCGGTGCTGCACTACTACACCCGCTTCGTTCCCGGCGCGACCGACGCCGGCGTGGTCGACTTCCTGCTCACCGCCGCGGCGATCGGCATCCTCTACAAGGAGAACGCATCGATCTCCGGCGCCGAAGTCGGTTGCCAGGGCGAAGTCGGCGTCGCCTGCTCGATGGCCGCCGGTGCGCTGTGCGCGGTGATGGGCGGCACGCCGGCGCAGGCGGAGAACGCCGCCGAGATCGGCATGGAGCATCACCTCGGCCTCACCTGCGACCCGGTCGGCGGGCTGGTGCAGATCCCCTGCATCGAGCGCAACGCGATCGCCTCGGTGAAGGCCATCAACGCCGCCCGCATGGCGCTGCGCGGCGACGGCACGCACCATGTGAGCCTGGACAAGGTCATCAAGACGATGCGCGAGACCGGCGCCGACATGATGACCAAGTACAAGGAAACGGCGCGCGGCGGGCTCGCGGTGAACATCGTGGAGTGCTGAGCCGGGAGGCGAGCTCGATGAGCGCGCCGGCGGCGCGCCGGGTGCCGGCGTGGCGCTTCCCGCCCGAAGACTCGCAGCCCGCCATTGGGAGCTTCTGAACCCGCGCGTCGAGGGTCGGCGGTGGCATCATCGTGTCGACCGATCATGCTCGGCCGGTCCGCGAGGAGCCATGGACGCGCTGAATCCCGAAATCCGGTTTGCTCATGCAGTCGACGGCACCCGCATCGCGCACGCAACGACCGGCAGCGGCTACCCGTTGGTGAGGGCGGCCCACTGGCTCGGCCACCTCGACTACGACTGGCAAACGCCGGTCTGGAGGCCGTGGATCGAGGCGCTGAGCGCGCGCTACCAATTGATCCGCTACGACTCCCGCGGCTGCGGCCTGTCGGAGCACGCTGTCGATGATTTCACCCTCGACAAGCTCGTGAGCGACCTGGAGGCGGTTGTCGATGCCGAGCATCTCGCGCACTTCGCGCTGATGGGCATGTCGCAAGGCGGCGCGGTCGCGATCGCCTACGCCGCGCGCCACCCGGATCGCGTCAGCCACCTGGTCCTGTGCGGTGCGTTCGCGCGCGGCGCTTTGCGACGCGACCCCAGCCCCGAGCAGGCGGCCGCGGTCGCCGCGATGATCAAGCTGGTGGAGCTCGGGTGGGGCCAGGCCAATCCGGCCTTCCTGCAGATGTTCACGTCGCAGTTCTTCCCGAGCGCGTCGCTGGTCCAGATGCACGCGTTCAACGAGATCCAGCGCCATTCGGCTCCACCCCGGGCCGCGGCGAAGATCGTGCGTGCCTTCGCCGACCTCGACGCGACCGAACACCTCGCTCAGGTTCGTGCGCCGACACTGGTCTTCCATGGTCGCGGCGACAACCGGGTGCCCTTCGACGAGGGCCTCCACATCGCCGCCTCGATCGCCGACGCACGATTCGAGCCCCTCGACACGGACAACCACCTTCCGCTCGAAGGCGAACCAGCGTTCAAGCAGTTCCTCGACACGCTCGCGGCGTTCCTGCCGCGGTCGCCGCCCTCCAGCCCACCGGCCGCATCGCTCACCACGCTCACGCGCCGCGAACGCGAGATCCTGGAGTTGATCGCGCGCGGACTCGACAACGCGCAGATTGCCGCCCGCCTCGACCTCGCCGAAAAGACAGTGCGCAACAACATCACCGTCATTTTCGACAAGTTCGAGGTGGAGAACCGCGCCCAGGCGATCGTGAAGGCCCGCACCGCGGGTCTCGGCGTGTAGCACTAGCGCGAACGCAGAACGTCCAGATAGACCGCTTGCGTCTGCGCCGACGGCGCGACGCCGAGTTCCTCGCAGATCAGCGCGCGGCAGGCCTCGTAGGTTCTCAGCGCCTCGGCGCGGTTGCCCGCGGCGAGCTGCGCGCGCATCAGCAGCTGGTAGCCGGTCTCGCGAAACGACTGCGCGGCAATGGCCTGGCGCGCCACATCGACCGCGATCTCCGGTTCGCCGTTGCGAATGTAGGTCTCGGCGAGGCACTCGCAGGCCCGCACATGCAGCGTCGCCAGCTGCTCGCGCGTCTGCACGACCCACGGTGACGTCTCGCCGGCGAGGAAAGGCCGGCGGCAGATGTGATACGCCACCTGCGCCGCCGCCCAGGCGTCGCGGAAGCGGTCGGCCTTCAGGAATCCTTCGGCTTCGTGAATCGAATCGGACGCCGCCTCCACATCGACCCAGCTGTCGAGCGGCAGGTTGAGCTGGTAGGCGCCGAGCGCGGCCGGCAGCACGTTCGCCTTGCTCCAGGCCGGCCTGCGCGAGCAGCGCGCGCAACTTGCTCGCGATCGCATTGAGCGCCGCATCCCATGCCAAGGGCCGCGCGTCGGGCCAGAGCACCTCGGCGAGCTCGTCGCGACCCACCGCGCAGCCGCGCGACAGCCAACCGGGCAAAGCCGAGCACGCCTTGCCGGCCGGCGAATGCGTTCGGCTCGAGCAGGCGGCCGTCGAGTTGCAGCAGCACGCCCGCGAATACCACCAGATGAACCTCGCGAGGGATCAGGTGCTGGCGATGGCGCAGCCCGAGCCTGACCCCAACGCCCCCCAACGCAAGACCTGAGCAGCGCCGCTGCGCCGGCCGGGTCGTTCCCACTTGAAGGAGATGGCGATGACCTTTCGACTGTGTCCGGGACCGCTGTCCCGCTGCCGTGAGTCCGAACCGGGACACCGGCCTCAAGACCGCCTTCCCATTCAGCGGTTCACTCGGTGCACCGGGGCCTACCGCACCGGGTCCGACCGAAGGGAACGCATCATGCCGCTGATCAACGTGAAGCTCATCGAAGGGGTGTTCTCGCCCCAGCAAAAGCAGGAAATCATCCGCAAGCTGACCGACACCATGGTGGAAATCGAAGGCGAAGCCATGCGTGCCGTCACCTGGACCGTCGTCGAGGAGGTCAAGAGCGGCGATTGGGGAATCGCCGGCAAGCCCCTCACGACATCGGATGTCAAGGCACTCGCGGCCGTGAGGCCGGCGAAGGCGGCCTGATCGCAACGCAAAGGAGTACAGCATGAGATCACTGTTGTTGCTGACGCTGCTGGGACCTCTCGCCTTGATCGCTTGCGGCGGGTCGTCGCCCGACGGCGCTGCCGAAGCGGACGCACGCGAACTGCCCGCCTCCGCGCCGACGCGAAACGATTCGATCGTGCACGTTCCGTTCTTTATCGTGGACGCCGGCGGACAGCCGCCGACGGCGTCGGACACGCTGCTGTTCGAAGTGCGAAAGCACAACCCGATCGTCGCGCCCGATGGTCATCAGGTCACGCTGGCGGAGTTCAACGCCGTCCAGGGATCGGCGTCGGTCAAGTGCGTGACGCAAGGCACGCATGTGACGCTGCACCTGACGAACCTGATCCCGAATGGCATCTACACGATCTGGAACCTCGTGTTCAAGGCGCCGGGGTTCGACCCGAGCTTCTCGAACCTGATCGGGCTCGGCGCGCTGGGTTCACCGGATGGCGCGCAGAACAGCTTCAGGGCGTCCGCCAGCGGCGAGGGCAGCGTCTCGGCCATCACCGGCGCCGGCAACCTGTCGATGGTCGGCAGCATCGGCGCTTGCGCGCTGACCGACGAATTCGAATGGCATGTCGTCGGCGCCTATCACCTCGACGGGCAGACCCACGGCGCCACCCTCGGCCCGGATGGAACGGCCGTGGAGCAATTCGGTTTCATCTTCAAGCGCACACCGTAGTTCTCAAGGAAGGGCCGGGCCGCCCCGAGTTCCTTGACCCCCTCGGGGGGAGGCCGCCGCAAGGCGGCGGCCTGGGGGCGCTCAGTAGCCGCGCGAGCGATCCACGGTATTCGCAGGCACCTGGCCGCGCTCGACGCGGTGCAGGCCTGCGATGAACTGCACGGCGATGGTCTGCGGCGACGACTGGGCCGCGATGTGCGGCGTGATCGTGATGCCCGGCACGTCCCACAGGGGGTCGTCGGCGGCCATCGGTTCGTTGCGCTGCACATCGAGCGCAGCGCCGGCCAGGTGACCGCGGCGAACAGCGGCAATGAGGTCCGGCTCGACCACATGCGCCCCGCGCGCGATGTTGATGAGGTAGCTGCCCCGCGGCATCGATGCGAAGACGCGCGCGTCGAGGATGCCTTCGGTCTCGGGCGTGAGAGGCAAGGCGCAGACGGCGATCGCGCTGTCGCGCAGCACATGGTCCAGCGGCTCTTCGTGCCGGTTCCAGCCGCGCACCTCGAAGCCGACCTGCGCCAGCAGCCGGGCCACCACGCTGCCCATCGCGCCGGTGCCGAGCACGGCGACGCGGCTGCGGACCACCGCGACCGGTTGGCGCTTCCATTCGCGTCGCTGCTGCTGCACTTCGTAGCTCGCCAGGCCCCGCGCATGGCGCAGCGCCATCAGCACGACGAACTGCGCGATGCCGTGCGCCTGTTCCTCGTCGACGATGCGCGAGACCATCACCTGGGGCGGCAAATCGGGCGGCAGCAGCTTGTCCACCCCGGCCGAGACGGCGCAGATCCACTTGAGCCTGGGCAAGCGCGGCGCGAGGCCCGCGGGCAAGCGCCAGGCGAGCACCGCGTCCACCTGCGCCAGCTCGGCGTCGCTCAGGGCGGGACCATATTCGATGAGCTCGACCGTCGGATCACACTGGCGGATCGCCCCGCTGAAGTAGCCTTCGGGCATCGGCGCTGTGATGAGCAGTGTCTTCATGCCCGCGAAGTTACCGCATGCCCGCCGCAAGGGGGTCGGAATTAACATCGGCCTTTCTTCTCGAGTTGTCCGGATGACCGATTCCCCCCGCGACCCCGCTACCTCGGTGGCCACCCTGGACAACGGCGTGCGCGTCGTCACCGTCCGCCTGCCGCACCTGGAAACGGTGAGCGTCAGCGTGTTCGTTCGGACCGGGAGCGCCCACGAGAGCCCACCGCTGAACGGCATCAGCCACTTCGCCGAGCACATGGCGTTCAAGGGCACGCACGAGCGCGACTGCCAGCGGATCAACCTCGACGCCGAACGGCTCGGCGCCGAGGTCAACGCCCATACCGACAAGGACCACACCGCGTATCACATGCGCGGCATGACCCGGCACGCGGGACAGTTCCTGCAGATGCTCGGCGACATCGTGCGCAACAGCACATTCCCCGAAGCCGAGCTGGAGCGCGAGCGCCAGGTCATCCTGCACGAATACGTCGAGGACGAGGACGACCCGCTGTCGACCGCGTACAAGCTGTTCGACAAGACCTGCTTCGGCACGCATCCGCTCGCCCAGGCCGTCATCGGCAAGCGCCACAACATCCAGCGCTTCACGCGCGCCGATCTGCTCGACTACGTCCGGCGCCAGTACACCGGCGCGAACGTCGTCGTCGGCGTCGCCGGCAACGTGGACCCCGAAGCCATCGTCCGCGAGGCGCAGGCGGCGTTCGGGGACATGCCGCACGGCACCGACAACGTGCTGGCAGCGCCGGCGTACGTCGGCGGCGTCGCCGCGCGCCGCCAGGCCGGCTGCAGCCAGACCCATGTCGTTCTCGGATTCCCGATTCCTACGCTCAGGGACGACTACCACGCCAGCGTCGTCGCGGCTGCGCTGTTCGGCGAAGGGATGAGCTCGCCGCTGATGGACCAGATCCGCGAGCGGCGCGGTCTCGTCTACTACGCCGCATGCTCGGCTGACGTGATGGACCTGTGCGGACAGTTCGTGATCGAAGCCTCGACCGCACCCGAGCACCTCGACGAGTTCTTTGCCGAGGTCACACGGCTGCTGGCCACGCATGCCGAGACCACCGACCCGGTGGGCCTGGAGCGGGCGCGCAACCAGATCGCGGTGCGCACGCTGCGCGCGCAGGAGCGACCCTTCCGGCGCCTGGAAGACGCTGCGCAGGATTTGTTCGTGCACGCACGGGTGCGCTCGCGTGCGGAATTGATGGACCGCGTCGAGGCGGTGAACGCCGCTCAGGTTCGCGACGCGTTCCAGCGGATGCTCGCTTGCCGCGCGTCGGTGGCGATCGCGGGCAAGGTCGGAACAGAGGACAAGAATCGAACGGCTCAGCTCTTCCGGGACGTCTTCGCAACGAACGGCGTCGGGACGTGCTGAACGGCTTCGCTGCCGCACTTGGGGCAACGCAATCGAACAGACTGATGCTCGGCGAGATGCTCGACATGCTCGAAAGCCTCGCCGCACTTCTCACAACGGTACTGGTAGGTAGGCATGACGCGACTCCAGGGTGAAAGCCGGAGGCGCTGACCGGGCCTGTCGCGCCCGCAGCGTCCGGCGCATTCGTATGCAATCTTAGGACGTTCGCGCCGACGCTCAAGCCAAAACCCGTGTCGCCCGCGTCCAGCGCGGGGCGTGCGGGGTCCGTCAGCCCGCCAGCTGTGACGGCATGTGCTGCTCGACCTGGTCGAGTACGACCTCCGGATCGTCCGCTTCCGCGTCGGTCTCGCTGTCGAGCTGGCGGTGCAGGCGGGCCGCATCGAGGTCGCCGGTCCACTTCGCGACCACGATGGCGGCGACGCCGTTGCCGATCAGGTTGGTCAGCGCGCGCGCCTCCGACATGAAGCGGTCGATGCCGAGGATCAGAGCGAGTCCGGCGACCGGGACGCCGCCCACCGCCGACAGGGTGGCCGCCAGCACGATAAAGCCGCTGCCGGTGACGCCGGCCGCGCCCTTGGACGTGAGCAACAGCACGGCCAGCAGGGTGAGTTGCTGGGTCAGCGTCATCGGCGTGTTGGTGGCCTGCGCGATGAAGACCGCGGCCATGGTCAGGTAGATCGATGTGCCGTCGAGGTTGAACGAATAGCCGGTGGGGATGACGAGGCCGACGACCGACTTGCGGGCGCCCAGGTTCTCCATCTTCGCCATCATCCGCGGCAGCACCGACTCGGACGACGAGGTGCCCAGAACGATGAGCAGTTCTTCCTTGATGTACTTGATGAACTTCCAGATCGAAAAGCCGTGCAGCCGCGCGATGATGCCCAGCACGATGAAGATGAAGACCAGGCACGTCGCGTAGAACGTGCCCATCAGCTTGCCCAGCGACAGCAGCGAGCCCACGCCGTACTTGCCGATCGTGAAAGCCATCGCGCCGAAGGCGCCGATGGGCGCGACCTTCATGATGATGCCCACGATGGAGAAAAGCACATGCGATGTCTTCTCGACCATGTCGAACACCAGCGTGCCGCGCCCGCCGAACCTGTGCAGCGCGAAGCCGAACAGCAGCGAGAACAGCAGCACCTGCAGGATCTCGCCCTTGGCGAAGGCGTCGATCACCGTGGACGGAATGATGTTGAGCAGGAACTCGGTGGTGTTCTGCATCTTGCCGGGCCCGGTATAGGCGGCGATGCCCTTGGTGTCGAGTGAACTCGGGTCGACGTTCATGCCGCCGCCCGGCTGCACGAGGTTGACGATGACGAGCCCCACCACCAGCGCGATGCTGCTGACGATTTCGAAGTACAGCAGCGCCAGCCCGCCGGTCTTTCCGACCTTCTTCATGTCTTCCATGCCGGCGATGCCCACCACCACAGTGCAGAAGATGATCGGCGCGATGATCATCTTGATCAGCTTGATGAAGCCGTCGCCCAGCGGTTTCATCGCCTCGCCGCTGGCGGGGTAGAAGTGCCCGAGCAGGACGCCGATGACGATGGCGGTGATGACCTGGAAATAGAGCGACTGGTAAAGCGGCTTCTTGGGCATTCTTGTCTCCTTGTGCGGCGTCGTGGGAACGCCGTGAGTTTGCCTTCGAATCCGCGCAGACGGTACGTGCCGCGTTGCGCGACTTCATTGCCCGCACCGGTGGCGGGTCAACCCGGGCGGCGCAGCGCCCGCTGCGGCGGCCGGTGGAACACCACCCGCAGTTCGTCCTTCGCCCGCTCGAGCACGGCGCGCTGCTTCATCGGCAGATTCCTGCCGGCCCGATTGATGTAGAAGTTGAGCATCGACATCGCCGAGCGGAACGGCTCGCTCTTGCGCCTGTGGCTGCGCTCGGCCGAGCGCTTCAGCGAGCGAGCGATGGCTTTCGCATCGGCGCGCTTGAATACGTCGGCTTCCAGATCCAGGGCGTCGCTGGTCGCCATCACCCGCGCCGACCAGCGCCGACTCCTGCTCTGCGCTTGCGCCATCGCGCTTCAGCCTCCGCCCTCCTGACGGGCACGGGTTCGGGCCGCCTTGCGGGCCGCCTCCGAGCGCTCGGCCGGACCCTTGGTCTGGACGGCCTTTTGCGCCGCCTCCGAGCGCTCGCTGGGGCTGCGCTTCTTGGCCGCGGCCTTGGCATGACGGGCCAGCGCCGGCTCGGTGGCGGCCGCCGAGCCTTCGCGCTTCAGCGCCGTCGTGATGGCGCGGGAGCGCTTGGGCGATACGGTGGCCGCAGGCTTGTCGCCGGCTTCCAGCGCACGCTGCGCGCTGCGCCGCGTTTCCTCCGACGCCTTGC
>DASXQQ010000352.1:0-17558 GCA_036507085.1 Piscinibacter sp.
CTTCGGGCTGGGCTTCGACGAGGCGCGCGCGAGCAACATCCTGCTGATCGACGACGACTTGAACGTCCTCGCGGGCGAGGGCATGGCCAACCCCGCGAATCGATTCCATCTTTGGATCTATCGCGCCCGTCCCGAGACCAACGCGATCGTGCACACCCATCCGCCGCACGCTTCGGCGCTGTCGATGATCGCGGAGGAACTCATCGTGTCGCACATGGACACCTGCGTGCTCTACGAGAATTGCGCTTATCTCCCCGAGTGGCCGGGCGTGCCGATCGGCGACGAGGAGGGCGAGATGATCTCGACCGCGCTGGGCGACAAGCAGGCGGTGCTGCTCGCGCACCACGGCCTGCTGACTGCGGCGAAGACGATCGAGGACGCGGCGGTGCTCGCGTTCTACGTGGAGCGCGCGGCGAAGCTGCAACTCATGGCTCGCGCGGTGGGGCCGATCAAGCGGGTGAAGCCGGAACTCGCGCGCGAAGCCCGTAGCTATCGCGGCAGTCCCAAGTACATGGCCGCGACGTTCAATTACCTCGCGCGGCGCGTGCTGCGCGAGGCGCCGGACTGCTTGAGCTGACGCCGCGGTTGATTCCAACCAAGGAACGGAAATGACACCTCTTACGATGCAGCGAATTTGCGCGGCCCTGCTCGCGCTTGCAGCCGCGACCGTGTCGGCGCAACCCTACCCGAACAGGGCGATTCGCATCGTCGTGCCGTACCCGCCGGGCGGCGGCGCCGACATCACCGCGCGGCCGATCGCCCAGATGCTCAGCGAACGCTGGGGCCAGCCGGTCGTCATCGAGAACCACGGCGGGGCGAGCGGCATGATCGGCGCGGACATCGTCGCCAAGGCGCCGC
The DNA here is from genome assembly GCA_036507085.1 of Piscinibacter sp. GTDB lineage: Bacteria > Pseudomonadota > Gammaproteobacteria > Burkholderiales > Burkholderiaceae_C > Albitalea. The sequence goes on from DASXQQ010000352.1 coordinate 859, forward strand.
CCGACGGCTATACCCTCATGGTCAGCGCCTCGTCGGAAGTCGCGCTCAATGTCGCGGTCTTCCCGAAGATGCCGTACGACCCGGTCCGGGATTTCGCGCCGATCACGCTGGCGACGGTGACCCCCATGGCGCTCGTCGTGCATTCGTCGGTGCCCGTCACATCGTTGAAGGAATACATCGGGCTCGCCAAAGCGAAGCCCGGATCGATGACCTTCGGTTCGACCGGCTCCGGTAGCCCCCACCACTTCGCCGGCGAGTGGCTGAAGATGCTGGCCCAGATCGACATCGTGCACGTGCCGTACAAGGGCTCCGGCCCGTTGATCAACGATCTGCTCGGCGGGCATTCACCAAGCGGTTTTGCCACGCTGCTGCCGGCGATGCAGCATGTGAAGAGCGGCAAGTTGCGCGCCCTGGCGGTGACGACGCAAAAGCGCGTGCCGCTGCTGCCGGACGTGCCGGCGCTCGCCGAGACGCTGCCCGGATTCGACATCAGCCAGTGGAACGCCGTGTGGGCGCCGGCCGGGACGCCGAAGGACGTACTCGACAAGCTGAGCACGGAAATCACGCGCATCGTGCAGTCGGCCGACTACAAGGCGCGCATGTCCGAGCAGGGCAGCGAGGCCATCGGCAATTCGCCATCAGAACTCGCGGCCTTTCAGAAGGCTGAAATCGACAAATATCGCAAGATCGCGCAGCAGGCGAACATCAAGGTCGACCAGTAAAGGACAGACAAGTCCAAGGTCAAAGGAGAACGCAATGCGAACGACTCATTGGCTGATGACTGCGGTACTTGGACTGTTGCTTGCGGGCTGTGCGGGCATCAGTACCGCCCCCACAGCGCAAGCGCGACAGGCTTTGGCTCCAACCGGCAAGCTTCGCGTTGGGCTCTTGCTGGGCAGCCCCACACACGTGATCAAGGATCCCGCGTCGGGTGAGATGAAAGGGATCGGATTCGAGCTCGGGAAAGAGTTGGCCCGGCGCATGGGGGTTCCGTTTGATCCGGTCCTGTACCCATCAATCCCAGCCCTTCTCGACAGCGGAAAGTCCGGCGCTTGGGACGTCACCTTCATTGGGTTTACTCCCGGGCGCGCGAAGGATTTCGATTTCGCCCCGACGCACCTGGAAGTCGAATTCGGCTACCTCATCCCAGCCGGTTCTTCCATCTCAACAATGGCTGACGTGGATCGCCCCGGAATTCGAGTCGCCCTGCAGGAGAGGTCCGGCCCGGATGTCTTCTTCTCACCCCTGCTGAAAAATGTTGTGGTGGTCCGAGCATCGAGCAACCCTGGCACATTGGATCTGCTGAGAACCGGGAGAGCAGACGTGATGGGCAGCATCAAGCCAATCCTGTTCGAATTGTCGAGTCAGTTGCCCGGTTCTCGGGTTCTCGACGGTCGCCCTGGCATCGACCCGCACGCCATGGCGATGCCGAAGGGACGGGACATCGGCGCGGCCTACGCGCGCAAATTCATTGAGAACGCGAAGTCCGAGGGGCTGGTCAAGGCGGCGATCGAGAGGGTCGGAATGCGCGGCGCCTTGTGAACACCACGCAGTAACGCTCTCCACGATGACCGCACCCGAACCCCGCTTCGCCCGCATCGCCGCGATGATCGGCGACCCGACACGCGCGCGCATGCTGGCCGCGCTGATGGGCGGGCAGTACCTCGCGGCGGGCGAACTTGCGGCGTCGGCCGGCGTGACCGCGCAGACCGCCAGCACGCACATCGCGAAACTGGTCGACGCCGACCTGGTGGTTGCCCGGTCCCAGGGCCGGCACCGCTACTTTCGCCTGGCCGACGAAGACATCGCCCATGCGCTGGAAGCCCTGTCCTTCGTGGCCGAGCGCAGCGTCAACGCGGACAAGTGGAACCAGGGGCCGTACAAGCCGCTGAAGGCTGCGCGCACCTGCTACAGCCACCTTGCGGGCGAGCTCGCCGTGAGCTTGTACGACGGCCTGCTGGCGCGCGGAACGCTGCTGCCCTGCGACGGCCATTTCGTGCTCAGCGACCCAGGCCGCGATGAACTCGCGGCGCTCGGCCTGACCCTGCCCGCGATCACGAGCCCGCTGGCCGCCCGTCGCTTCGCGCGCCCGTGTCTGGACTGGTCGGAGCGGCGCGACCATCTGGCCGGCGGGCTCGCGGTGGCGCTGCTGGACAAGGGCATGGCCCAGGGGTGGCTCAGGCGGGTCGAGGGTTCGCGTGCGCTGATGCTGATGCCGTCGGGGGCGGCGGCGCTGGCGCCTTGGATCGATCGGTGATCGGTTTACAAAATCACGACGCCTCGTTGGCGCGCCAAGCGTCGTAGCCGCGCGCCCTCAGCTCGCACGCCGGGCACTGTCCGCAGCCGTAACCCCATGCATGGCGCTGCGAGCGTTCGCCAAGGTAGCAGGTGTGCGTGTGCTCGATGATCAACTCGGTGAGCGCTTCGCCGCCGAGCGACTCCGCGAGGGCCCAGGTCTGTGCCTTGTCGAGCCACATCAGCGGCGTCTCGATCGTCATCGGCGTGGCCATGCCCAGGCTCAGCGCGACTTGCAGCGCCTTCAGCGTGTTGTCGCGGCAATCGGGGTAGCCGGAGTAGTCGGTCTCGCACATGCCGCCGACCAGCACGCTCAAGCCCCGCCGATACGCGAGCGCAGCGGCGAAGGTAAAGAACAGCAGGTTGCGCCCCGGCACGAAGGTGTTGGGCAGGCCGCTCGCACCGATCTCGATCGCGCGCGCATCGGTCAGCGCGGTGTCCGAGATCTGCCCGAGCAGCGACAGGTCGAGCCGGTGGTCGTCGCCAAGCTTGTCGCGCCACGGCGGGAAGCCCGCGCGCAACTGCTCGCACACGGCCACGCGGCAGTCGAGCTCGATGCGGTGCCGCTGGCCATAGTCGAAGCCCACCGTCTCGACCCGCGCAAAGCGATCCAGCGCCCAGGCGAGACAGGCGGTCGAGTCCTGCCCGCCGGAAAACAGCACGAGCGCGGCGCGCGGGTCGTTCATCTCAGGATCTGATTTCGCCCTGGCCGAGCACGACCCACTTCATCGACGTGAGCCCCTCCAGCCCGACCGGACCGCGGGCGTGGAACTTGTCGGTGCTGATGCCGATCTCGGCGCCAAGGCCGTATTCGAAGCCGTCGGCGAAGCGCGTGCTGGCATTGACCATCACGCTCGCCGAATCGACTTCGCGCAGGAAGCGCATCGCGTTCGGATGGCTGTCGGTGAGGATCGCGTCGGTGTGGTGCGAGCCATAGCGGTTGATGTGGCGGATCGCTTCATCGAGGCTCGCCACCACCTTGATGCTGATGATGGCGGCAAGGTATTCCTCGGCCCAGTCCTGCTCGGTGGCCGCGGCGATCAGTGCGTTGGGCACCGCCTCCAGCAGCACCTGGCTCGCGGTGTCGCAGCGCATCTCGATGCCCTTGGCGGCGAAGATCGCGCCGATCTGCGGCAGGAAGCGCGCGGCCACCGCCTGGTGCACCAGCAGCGATTCGGCCGCGTTGCAGGGGCTGAGCTTCTGCGTCTTCGCGTTGTCGGTGACCTTCAGTGCGAGCGCCAGGTCGGCCTGCGCATCGACATAGACATGGCAATTGCCGTCGAGGTGCTTGATCACCGGCACCTTCGCTTCGCGGCTGACGCGCTCGATCAGGCCCTTGCCGCCGCGCGGGATGATCACGTCGACCGCTTCGGGCGAGGCGATCAGGTGGCCCACCGCCGCGCGGTCGGTCGTCGCGACCAGCTGCACCGCGTCGGGCGGCAGCCCGGCTTCGACGAGCGCCGCCTGCACCAGCTTCCACAGCGCGAGGTTCGAATGGATCGCTTCCGAGCCGCCGCGCAGGATGCAGGCGTTGCCGCTCTTGATCGCGAGCGACGCGGCCTCGATGGTCACGTTCGGTCGGCTCTCGTAGATCATGCCGAACACGCCCAGCGGCACGCGCATCTGGCCGACGCTGATGCCGCTCGGGCGCCGGCGCAGGTTGGTGATCTCGCCGATCGGGTCGGGCATCGCGGCGATCTGCTCGCAGCCTTGGGCCACCGTCTCGATGACCTGGTCGCCGAGCTTCAAGCGGTCGACCATCGGGGCGGCGAGTCCTGCCGCCTGCGCGGCCTCGATGTCCTGCGCGTTGGCCGCTTGCAAGGCGGTGGTCTCGCTGCGCAGGCGGCGCGCGAGCGCGAGCAGCGCGGCGTTCTTCGCCGCGGTCGACGCGGCCGCCATCAGCGTGCTCGCGGCACGCGCGGCGCCACCCATGTGGGAGATCAGGGCCTGGAGGTCGGGCGATGTCATGCCCCGGATTGTCGCAAAGCGGCGCGCGGCGCGCTGCCGCGCGTGTTATTGCGCGACGCCGCTCAGCCAGGCTTTGCGGATCAGTCGCCCGCAGAACGCCGAATCGAAGCCGGCCCCGAGTTGCGACACCTGGCGCGCGACGATGCCGTAGTGCTGCCGGCTCGCATCGACCCAGGGATAGAAGCCGAAGGCGCCGGCACTGCTGAACGCGCCGTCGCCGACAGCCGGATCGTCCTCGACCCAGTGGCCCACCGAGTAGTGCCAGCTCTCGGTGGGCGGCACCGGCGTGCTCACCGCGCTCGCGCAGGTCAACGGGTTGGTGCAGACCGGGTGACTGCCGAGCGCCGCGCCCATCTTCAGCGTGCCGCCGAGCAGCTTGCGCAGGAAGCGCGCGTAGTCGTCGGGCGTGGTGCGCACGCCGCCGGCAGGCTGCGGCTGGACGTAGCCGAGCACGATGTCGGTGCCGAGCTGGGCGCGGATTTCGCTTGCGAGCGCGGCGCTGCCGAGCGCGCCCAGCCCGATCAGGCTGGCGTGCTTTTGCATGTGACCGCCGCCGTAGAAGAACTTGCCGTCGTTGGCCGCGGTGTAGTCGCCGTTGGTCGATGTGGCGAGGCACGCGTCCACCGTCTGGCCCGGCGAACAAGCGATGAAGCTGGTGTAGCCGCTCTGGAAATTGAGGAAGCGGATGTCCTCGGCGGTGAGCGCGCCGACGCGGCGTTCGACCACATAGGCGGCGTACAGCCATTTGGACGCCGAGGCGATGTTCAGCGGCGAGCTCGCGTCGTAGGTGGTCGAACTCGCCGCGGTGTTCACCGACGCGCCGGCCAGGCGGCCGCCGGCGTCGCCGATCTCCCAATAGAAAGGCAGGATCGCGGCGCAGGCGTTGCTGCTGCTCGCGGCGGTGGCGCTCGCGGCCTGGCTGCGCTGTGCGGTGTCGGGACCGGGAGTCGGGGGCGGCGCGCTGGACCCGCCGCCGCAGGCGCTGAGCACGAGGCAAGTTGCAAACAGCGTGTTCGATGCGGTGGCCATGGGTTCCTCCGGCGGTTTGTTTCCCGCGGTTCTACCGGCCGCGCGCTGCCGGATTGTTTCGCCGTCGTAAACCGTTGTTTTCAGGCAATCTGCTCGGCCAGATGACAGGCCACCAGCACCTCGCTCGCGCTGTCGGTGGGCTGGCGCAGCAGCGGCGTCTCGACCTGGCAGCGCGCCACCGCATGCGGGCAGCGCTTGTGAAATGCGCAGCCGGGCGGCGGGGCGAGCGGCGACGGCAGCTCGCCGTGCAGCACCTGCCGGGCTTGGCGCGCGCCCACGTCGATGCGCGGCGTGCTGGCCAGCAGCGCGCGGGTGTACGGATGGCGCGGCATCGCGAAGAGCTGGCGCTTGGCCGCGCGCTCGACCACCTTGCCGAGGTACATCACCAGCACCTCGTCGGCGATCAGTTCGACCACCGCGAGGTTGTGCGAGATGAAGACATAGGCGACATGGGTCTCGTCCTGCAGGTCCATCAGCAGGTTCAGCACCTGCGCCTGGATAGACACGTCGAGTGCCGACACCGGCTCGTCGGCGACGACGATCAACGGTTGCAGCATCAGCGCGCGCGCGATCGCCACGCGCTGGCGCTGGCCGCCGGAGAACATGTGCGGGTAGCGCTGGTGGTGCTCGGGCCGCAGCCCCACGCGCGCCATCATCGCGCGGGCGCGCTCCTCGCGTTCGGCCTTGGTGAGGGTCGTGTTGATCAGCAGCGGTTCCTCGAGCGCGTGGCCGATCTTCTTGCGCGGGTTCAGGCTCGCGAAGGGGTTCTGGAACACCATCTGCACTTGCTGGCGCAACCGCTTCTTCGTCGCCGCGTCGGCGGTCGCGACGTCGATGCCGGTCAGGTGCAGGTGGCCCGAGGTCGGCGTCTCGATCATCGTGATCTGGCGCGCCAGCGTGCTCTTGCCGCAACCCGATTCGCCGACGACGGCGAGCGTCTTGCCGGCCTGCAAGGTGAACGAGACGCCGTCGAGCGCGCGGGCGAGCGCCTTGGGCTTCATGAAGCCCTGGGAGACGGGGTAGTGCTTGGTGAGGGAATCGGCGTCGAGGACCACGCCCTCCGCTCGCCCCGACCCTTCGACAGGCTCAGGTCCTTCGACAGGCTCAGGATGCTCGGGGCCCTTCGATACCTCAGGGCGAACGGAGGGTGCATTCATGCCAACACCCCCGCCCGCTCCCGCTTCACCAGCGGAAAGAAGCACCGCGCCTGCGCCCCTTCGGCCCCATACAGTTCCGGCCGCTCGTCGCGGCAGCGCGGCTGCACATAAGGACAGCGCGGCGACAACAGGCAGCCGCTTGGCCGGTCGAACGCCCCCGGCACCACCCCCGGCATCGAATGCAGCCGCCGCTGGCCGATGTTGTGCTCGGGCAGCGCCGACAGCAACGCCTCGGTGTACGGGTGCCGCGGCGACACGAAGATGTCGGGGACGTGCGCGGTCTCGACCACCTGCCCCGCATACATCACCAGCACGCGCTGCGCGACTTCGGCGACGACGCCCAGGTCGTGGGTGATCAGCATCAGGCCCATGCCGCGTTCGCGCTGCAGCTTCAACAACAGAGCGAGCATCTGCGCCTGGATCGTCACGTCGAGCGCGGTGGTCGGCTCGTCGGCAATCAGCAGGCGCGGGTTGCAGGCGATCGCCATCGCGACCATCACGCGCTGGCTCATGCCGCCGGAGAGCTGGTGCGGAAACGCGTCGAGCCGGCGCTCGGCGTCGGGGATCTCGACCGCGCGCAGCAGCTCGAGCGCCCGCGCACGCAGCGCCCGCCGCGAGCCGCCTTCGTGGATGCGCAGCGTCTCCATCAGCTGGTAGGCGACGGTGAAGCAGGGGTTCAGGCTCGTCATCGGGTCCTGAAAAATCATCGCGATGTCGCGCCCCATCAGCGAGCGGCGCTCGGTCACGCCCATCGCGAGCAGGTCGCGGCCGTCGAAGCGCATGCGCTGCGCGGTGACGCGGCCGGGCTCGTCGACCAGGCCCATCAGCGCGAGCGCGGTGACGCTCTTACCGGAGCCCGATTCGCCGACGATGCCGACCACCTCGCCGGCGGCGATGGTCATGCTGACGCCGTCGACCGCCTTGAACGGCGCGGCCTCGGGGCCGAACTCCACGGTGAGATCCTCGACTTCGAGCAGGGACATGGCTACCTTTTCAGCTTCGGGTCGAGCGCATCGCGCAGCCCGTCGCCCATCAGGTTGAACGCCAGCACCGAGACCAGGATCGCGAGGCCGGGCAGGGTGACGACCCACCAGGCGCTCTGGATGAACTCGAGCGCGCTCGCGAGCATCGAGCCCCATTCGGGCGTCGGCGGCTGCGCGCCGAGGCCGAGGAAGCCGAGCGCCGCCGCGTCGAGGATCGCGGACGAAAAGCCCAGCGTGGCCTGCACGATCAGCGGCGCGGCGCAGTTGGGCAGCACGGTGTCGAACATCAGCCGCGCCGTGCCGGCGCCGGCGATGCGCGACGCGTTGACGTAGTCCTTCGCCAGCTCGCCGATCACCGCCGCGCGCGTCAGGCGCACGAAGTGCGGCAGCATCACGATCGCGATCGCGTACATCGCGTTGGCCAAACCCGGCCCGAGGATCGCGACCACCGCCACCGCGAGCAGCAGGCTCGGCAGCGCGAGCATGATGTCCATCAACCGCATGATCGTGTACTCGACACCGCCGCGAAAGAAACCGGCGAGCAGCCCGAGCAGCACGCCACCGGTGAGCGACAGCCCGACCGACACCAGGCCGATCACCAGCGACAGCCGGGTGCCGTGGATCAGCCGCGACAGCACGTCGCGCCCGACCGGGTCGGTGCCGAGCAGGAAGCGGTGGCCGTTGACGGCCTCCCACGCCGGCGCGTGCAAGGTCGCATCGCGGTACTGCTCGCTCGGCGAATACGGCGCGATCAGGTCGGCGAGCAGTGCGCACAGTACCAGGGCGATCACCAGCGACAGCCCGATGACCGCGCCGCGGTTGCGCCGGAAGTCGCGCCACAGCTCGACCGCCGGCGACGGCGGCGCGGTGATGACGGCGGCTTCAGCCATGCCGGATCCTCGGGTTGATCACGCCGTACAGCACATCGACGACCAGGTTGACGCCGATGATGACGGTGGCCGACAGCAGGATGCCGCCTTGCACCGCCGGATAGTCGCGCCGGTGGATCGCCTCGACCAGCCACTTGCCGATGCCCGGCCACGAAAAGATCGTCTCGGTGAGGATGGCGCCGGCGAGCAAGGTACCGACCTGCAGGCCGATCGTCGTCACCACCGGGATCAGCGCGTTGCGCAGCGCATGGACGCAGACCACCCGAAACGTCGACGCGCCCTTGGCGCGCGCGGTGCGCACATAGTCTTCGCGCAGCACCTCGAGCATCGACGAGCGCGTCATGCGCGCGATCACCGCGAGCGGGATCGTGCCCAGCGCGATCGCCGGCAGGATCAGGTGTGACAGCGCGCTCTTGAACGCGCCGCTGTCGTTCGACAGCAGCGAGTCGATCAGCATGAAGCCGGTGACGCTCGGAATGTCGTATTCGATTGCGATGCGGCCCGACACCGGGGTCCAGCCGAGCGTCACCGAAAAGGTGAGGATCAGCAGCAGGCCCCACCAGAAGATCGGCATCGAGTAGCCGGTGAGCGACGCGCCCATCACCGTGTAGTCGAGCGCGGTGTTGCGCTTCAGCGCGGCGAGGATGCCGGCCGGCAGGCCGATCGCCAGCGCGAGCAGCATCGCGCACATCGACAGCTCGATCGTCGCGGGGAAGCGCGCCATGAACTCGTGGAACACCGCCTCGTGGGTGATGGTCGAGAAGCCGAGATCGCCGCGCACCGCCTTCCACAGGTAGTCGAGGTATTGCACCGGCAGCGGCCGGTCGAGGCCGAACTCGTGCAGCAGTCGCTGGTAGCGCTCGTCGGTCATGCCGCGCTCTCCCGACAGCGCCTCGACCGGGTCACCGGGCAGCAGGCGGATCAGCGAGAAGACGAGCAGCGTGATGCCCAGGAAGGTGGGCACGACGAGGCCGAGGCGGCGGAGCAGGAAGGTGAACATCCGAGATCAGTCAACCGTTCGCACTGAGTCTGTCCTTCGACGAGCTCAGGATGCTCGGGCACTTCGACAGGCTCAGTGCGAACGGGGGCCTTGTTTGTCTGGAAAACGTCCTCCGTTCGGGCTGAGCTTGTCGAAGCCTGCGCGCATCAGGAGCGGCACTTCGACAAGCTCAGTGCGAGCGGAGATTGTCGTGGCGGGCGCCATCAATTCACTTCGCGACCAAATCCACCTTGTGGAAGAAATGGTGCGCCGTCGCGTCCATCTTGTAGCCGATCACTTCCTTGCGCACCGGGTCGAAGCGCACCGAGTGGGCGATCGGGATCCAGGGCGCTTCGTCGTGGGAGATTTCCTGCGCCTTCATGTAGAGCGCGGCACGCTCGGCCTGCTTGGTCACGAGCTTGGCCTTCTGAATCAGGTCTTCGAAGTCCTTGTTGCACCAGCGCGAGACGTTGCCGCCGCCCTTCACCGCCGAGCAGCCGAGCAACGGCACGAAGAAGTTGTCGGGGTCGCCGTTGTCGCCTGACCAGCCGAACATCATCGAATGCTGTTCGCCGGTCTTGCTGCGCTTGCGGTACTCGCCCCATTCGAAGGTCAGCAGCTTGGTCTTGATGCCGACCTTCTCCCAGTCGGCCTGGATCAACTCGGCCATGCGCTTGCCGTCGGGGTTGTAGGGGCGCGTCACCGGCAGGTACCACAGCTCGACTTCAGCGCCGCTCGGGTAGCCGGCCTTGGCCAGCAGGTCCTTCGCCTTCGCCGGGTCGTACGGATAGTCCTGCACCTTGTCGTTGTACGACCAGAGCGTCGGTGGAATCGGGTTCTTCGCCGTCTCGCCCGCGCCCTGGAACACCGCGTCGAGGATCGCCTTCTTGTTGACCGCCATGTTCAGCGCCTGGCGCACCTGCTTGTTGTCGAACGGCTTCTTCTCGACGTTGAACGCGATGTAGCCGACGTTCAGGCCGTTCTTCTGCACCAGGTTGATGTTCGGGTCGCTCTTCATCAGCGCCACATCGGCCGGCTTGGGGAAGGCCATGGCATGGCACTCGCCGGTCTTCAGCTTGGCGTAGCGCACCGACGCGTCGGTGGTGATCGAATAGACCAGGTTGTCGATCTTCGGGCGACCGCCCCAGAACGCGTCGTTGGCCTTGTAGCGGATCACCGCGTCCTTCTGGTAGGAGACGAACTGGAACGGGCCGGTGCCGATGGGTTCGCGGTCGATCACCTCGGGCGTGCCGGCGGCCTTCATCTTGTCGGCGTACTCGGCCGACAGGATGGAGGCGAAGTCCATCGCCAGGTTGGCCATGAACGGCGCCTCGGTCTTTTTCATCACGAAGCGCACCGTCATCGGGTCGAGCTTCTCGAGCCGCTCGACGATGTCCTTCATGCCCATGTCGTCGTAGTAGGCGAAGGTCTGGCCGGGCGAGGTCTTGTGGAACGGGTGGTTCACGTCGGCCATGCGGTTGTACGAGAACAGCACGTCGTCGGCGTTGAAGTCACGCGTCGGCTTGAACTTGTCGGAGCTGTGGAACTTGACGCCCTTGCGCAGCTTGAAGGTGTAGGACAAGCCGTCGGGCGCGACGGTCCAGCTTTCGGCCAGGCCGGGGACGATGTTGGTCGTGCCCAGCTCGAACTCCACCAGCCGGTTGAACATCGGCACCGACGATGCGTCGAGCGTGGTGCCGGTGGTGAAGAACTGGGGGTTGAAGCCTTCGGGGCTGCCTTCGGAGCAGTAGACCAGCGTCTTGGCCGCGAAGCTCGTGCCGGCACCGGCGAGCAGCGCGCTGGCTGCGAGGGCTTGGAGAGTGAAGCCGCGTGTTTTCATTGGGGTGTCCTGAAAGTTGCACAGCGTTGTCGTGACCGCCTTGTGGGCGATGAGGGCGCGATGATATCGCCGCGCGCCGCGCTTTCGTCTCAGGGGAAACGACGGTCGCGAAGGCGACTCAATGAAAGTGGCCTAGGACAGCCAGCCACAGCGGCGCGGTGAGCACGAAGCCGAGCGTCGAGAAGACGATCGCCGCGGTGGCCTCGGCCTCCAGCGTCTCGTAGCGCTGCGAAAAGATCAGCGCGTTCGATCCCACCGGCAGCGCCGCCGCCATCACCACCACCGACAGCGCGAGGCCGGAAAGCCCCATCAGGCCGTGGCCGATGGCCAGCACCACCGCCGGCAGCACCAGCAGCTTGAGCACGCTCAGCAGCACCGCGCCGCGGGCCGCGCCGCGGGTGCCGTAGTACGCGAGCGACATGCCGATCAGCACCAGGCACATCGGCACCACCGCCTGGCCCAGCGTCTGCAGCGTCTCGTCGGCGATCGGCGGCAGCGGCAGGCCGAGCGCGTTCCAGATCAGGCCCGCCAGCACCGGCAGCACCACCGGATGGATGATGGTGTTGCGCACGGTCTTGCGCAGCGTCGACAGCAGGCTCGCATGGCTGCCGAGGCGCCGCTCCTCGTGCGCGAGGTCGAGTTCGACCAGCGTGGTGAGCACCGTCAGCAGGGTCAGCGCATGCAGGCTGATGATGGTGATGTGGATCGCGAGGCCCGCCTCGCCGTACAGCGCGGTCATGATCGGCACGCCGATCTGCACCGTGTTGCCGAAGGTGGCCGAGATCGCGCGCACGCTGGGCGCGGCCACCGGCAGCCGCCCGCCGCGATTCGAGCGGCGCTGCCAGGCATAGACGACGATCAGCAGCAACAGCACCGGCACGAAGAACGCGGCCAGCGTGCCCCAGGGCAGGCTGCGGAAGTCGAGGCGCGCGGTGGTGCGAAACAGCAGCGCCGGAACGAAGATGTAGAAGGCCGCGTTCGACAGCGTTCGCGCCGGATCGTTCTCCCCCAGCCAGCGCAATCGTCCGGCGATCCAGCCGAGGCCGACGGTGGCGAAGATCGCGAGCAGCTTGAAGAAGATCAGGGCCGACATGGGCAGCGAGTATCCGGCACCGGCGGGATTTGTTTCCGGAGGTAGAAAGTTGTAGCGGGCCGCGTGGCGATGCCGGGGAACCGAACACAAGCGCCAACAGTCGGGCGGGCGTCGCCGCACTAAGCTGGCCTCGCTGTATCGAAGACAAGATGACATGACGACGCTCGCCTCCCACTCCAGCCCCGCCGCCCCGCCCTCGAGCCTCTCGGACAACGCGCCGGACGAGCCGGCTCATCCGCTGCCGACACACGACGCGCTGCCACCGGGCACGCAGCTCGAGGGTTTCGAGATCGAGCGGATGATCGGTGCCAGCGGCTTCGGCATCGTCTACCTCGCCAGCGACCGCGCCAACGAGCGCCGCGTCGCGATCAAGGAATACCTGCCGGTGACGCTCGCCTCGCGCAGCGAAGACGGCAGCTCGGTGCGGCTGCGCGCGCCGGCCCATGCCGAGGCCTTCGAGCGCGGACAGCGCGCCTTCGTCGACGAGTCGCAGTTGCTCGCGCGGCTGGACCACCCGTCGCTGCTGCACGTGCTGCGCAGCTGGGAAGCCAACGGCACCGCCTACCGCGCGATGCCCTACTACGCCGGCCACAGCGTGCTCGCGCTGCGCCACGCGATGGAAGAGCCGCCCGATGAAGCCTCGCTGCGCGCGCTGATCGACGGGCTGCTCGGCGCGCTGGAGACGATCCACCGCGCCGGCCGCGTGCACCGCGAGGTGACGCCGGCCAACATCCTGCTGATGCCCGACGACCACCCGGTGCTGCTCGATTGCGGGGCGGCGCGCCGCGCCATCGTCGGCGAGCAGACGCAGGCCTTGATGACGCTGCTGGAGCCGAGCTTCGCGCCGGTGGAACAGGTCGCAACGTCGTCGAATCTGCCGCAGGGCCCGTGGACCGACCTCTACGCGCTGGCCGCGACCGTGCACTACTGTGTCAGCGGCCGGTTGCCCGCGACGCCGGGGGGCTGGTTGCCCGAGCCGCGCGAGCCGCTGGCCGCCGCGGTGCAGCGCCTGCAACGAAGTTTTCCGCGAGTCCACTACAGCCTGTCGTTCATCGAGGCGATCGACGCCGCCCTCGCGATGCGCCCGCGCGACCGGCCGCAAAGCGTCGCGCAGTTTCGCGCCGCGCTCGATGAGCCCACGAAAGCGGCGCGCCTCGAGCCGGCCTGGCTGCAGGAGCCGCCCGCCGGCGAGGCCGATGAGTCGGCCGAGACCGAACCCGAGTTCGCGCCGCTGCGGCTGCAGATCGCCCCGGCGCGGGACGCGGCGTTGGCGCCGCCGTCACGGGTGCGCGCGCAGCACCTTGCCCGCGAGCGCCAGCAGCGGCGCTCGAAATGGACCACCGCGGCGATCCTGTCGTTGGTGTTGGCCGCCTTGGGCTGGATGGTCATGGAGCAAGACGGTCTGGCCGATACACCGGCCGCCCTCGCCGACATCGTCAAGGACTGGGGCAGGACAGCGCCACAGTCTGCAGCCACCGCCCTCACGCCGGCGGCGCCGCCGATCGCCATCGTCGCCGCACCGGTCGCTGCGCCAGCCGCACCCGCCGCACCCGCTGCGCCCGCCGTACCCGCCGAGCCCCCGGCGCCGACCGCGGCGGCATCGCCCGCCGTGCCGATCGAACTGCCGCAGGCGCCGACCGCCGCGGTGGGCCCCGTCGTGGCCCCCGCCGCCGCGCCGGCGCCCGCGGTCGACATCGCACCGAAGTCGAGTGCGCAGCGGCGAACCGGCAGCGCGCGCGGCGCGGTCGGTCCGCGCCAGATCTGCGGCGGCCGCACCCAGTTCGCGCTCTACCGCTGCATGCAGAACCTGTGTGCCCAGCCCCGATGGAGCAAGAACGCGCAGTGCAAGCAGCTGCACGCGCGCGACGAAGTGGTCGAGCGCTGACCCCGAACGAGGCGGGCGTCAGCGCGAGCCGTACATCATCTGCCGCGCGAGCGCCGACTTCAGCGGCGCCATCGCCTGCAAGGCGGCCATCGCGAGACCGCGCGCCGTGCCGGCGCCGGGCAGCTGCCAGGTGAAGCTGCGCGCGAGGAAGTCGGTTGCGGCGATGATCGCCCAGCGATCGGGAGCGCGCTTCCATTCGAGGCGGCGCAGCACCGCATCCACATCCGCCGAGCCGGCCAGCGAGCGCACCAGCTCGAACGCATCGCGCAGGCCGAGGTTGAGCCCCTGCCCCGCCACCGGATGCAGCGTCTGCGCCGCATTGCCGATGCGCACCGTGCGCCCGTCGGTCAGCGTGCGTTCGGCGTTCAGCCCGAGGGCGAAGCGCTTCAGCGGCGAGATCTCGACGATGCGGCCGACCTCGGGGTGGAAGATGGTGTTGAGCACGAGCAGGCGTTGCGCGTCGTCGAGCTCGCTCACCGGGTCGTCGTCGCTGTGCACGCACCACACCAGCGCGGCGCGGCCGTCCTTCAGCGGCAGCAGCGCGGCCGGGCCGTGGCGGGTGAAGCGCTCGTAGGCAACGCCGCGGCGCGCATCCTGCAGCGTGGCGGTGCCGACCCAGGCGGTCTGCTTGTAGTCGTGCGTCACTGCCTTGCGCACCTGGTCGGAGAACACGCCGCCCTCGGCGACCACCGCGAGGTCGAAGGTCTCGCACACGCCGGCGTCGACCTCGACACCGTCGCTCACCGGCTTCAGCGCGGTGACCGCAGCGCCGAAGCGGCTGGTGAGCCGCTTCGGTTCGCGCTCGCAGGCGGCGAGCCACGCCTGCTGCAAGGGCGCGACGATCGCACCGTAGCTGAGCACCGCGCCGAGCAGCGGCACCGCCTCGTCGACCGCGCGGATGCGCACCTGCGGCTCGCCGAACCACTGGCTCAGCACGCCGCCGAGCGACGGCGGCTGCTGCGACACGTGCACCTCGAGAATCGGCTGCGCCGACTCGGCATGCCAGGCGCCCAGCCGTTGCAGCAGCTGCACGCTGCCAAGCGACAGCGCCAGCGTGCGCGGGTCCACCGACATGTCGAGCTCGGCGGGGCGGGCGTCGAACAGCGTGATGCGCGCGTCGGGCAGCGCGCGCGCCGCGTGCAGCGCGAGCGCGAGCCCGACCGGGCCTGCACCGACCACCGCCAGATTCATCGTCGCTTTCACGCTCAACTCACACCTCCGCCGGCCGAAGCGACCCGCGGCGTATTATTCCGCGCAGCCCGCATCGAGAGTCAACCTGGAAGGATGCCGCCATGGGATTGATGGATTTCGTCAAGAAACAGTTCATCGACATTCTGGAGTGGACCGAGAGCGGCGACGGCACGCTCGCCTGGCGTTACCCGATGGCGGGCAACGAGATCCAGTACGGCGGCTCGCTCACCGTGCGCGAGAGCCAGGTCGCAGTGTTCGTCAACGAAGGCAAGATCGCCGACGTGTTCGCTCCCGGGCGCTACACGCTCAACACCAACACGCTGCCGGTGCTGACCTACCTGCAGCACTGGGACAAGCTGTTCCAGAGCCCGTTCAAGAGCGACGTCTACTTCTTCAGCACGCGCCAGCAGGTCGACCAGCGCTGGGGCACGACGCAGCCGGTCACCATTCGCGACAAGGACTTCGGCGCGGTGCGCCTGCGCGCCTTCGGCAACTACAGCTACCGAATCGCCGATGCGCGCGTCTTCTACACCGAGATCTCCGGCACGCGCGATCGCTACACCCTCGCCGACCTCGACGGCCAGCTGCGCGCGCTGATGCTGCAGCACATCTCCGACGCGGTGGCGGCGAGCGGCATCGCCTTCCTCGACCTGGCAGCCAACCAGGTCGAGTTCGCGACCCAGCTGCAGCTCGCTGCCGCACCGGCGTTCGAGAAGTTCGGTCTCAAGCTCGAAAGCGTGACGGTGCAGAACCTCTCACTGCCCGAAGATCTGCAGAAGATCCTCGACCAGAAGATCGGCATGGGCATGGTCGGCAGCGACATGGGCAAGTTCATGCAGTACCAGACGGCGCAGTCGATGCCCAAGTTCGCCGAAGGCGCGGGGCAGGGCGGCATCGTCGGCGACGCGATGGGCCTGGGCGCCGGCGTCGCGCTCGGGCAGGTGATGGCGCAGCAGTTGAGCCAGGGCTTGCAGGGCGCCGCTGCCGCGGCGAGCGTGAAGCCCGACGAGGTGATGGCGACGATCGAGAAGCTCGGCGAACTGAAGGCCAAGGGCCTGCTGACCGCCGACGAGTTCGATGCGAAGAAGGCGGAGCTGTTGAAGAAGTTGGTGTAGCGGCCCACACCCGCCACGCCTTTGGCCACCGAATCCAGCCCCCAGCGCGCCTACCGCGCCGCGTGCCCGAACTGCGGCGCGCCGGTCGAGTTCCGCTCATCGGCGTCGGCGTTCGCGGTCTGCAGCTTTTGCCGCAGCACCATCGTTCGCGAGGGCGACGCGCTGCGCAGGATCGGCGAGAGCGCCGAGCTGTTCGACGACCACTCGCCACTGCAGCTCGGCGCCGCGGGCCGCTACCAGGGCGCCGCGTTCACGCTGGTCGGGCGGCTGCAGTA
>DASXQQ010000353.1:0-29045 GCA_036507085.1 Piscinibacter sp.
CGAGGAGATCACCCGGGTGGCTCGCCAGTTTCTCGCCCATGGGGTGCGCAAGATCCGCCTGACGGGCGGCGAGCCTCTGCTGCGCAAGAACATCGAGATCCTCATCGAGCAGCTGGCCGCGCTCCGCACGGTCGAGGGCACGCCGCCGGAATTGACGCTTACCACCAATGGCTCGCTGCTCGCGCGCAAGGCCCGGTCGCTGCGCGAAGCGGGGCTGAAGCGCGTGACGGTCAGCCTGGACGGGCTGGACGATGCCGTGTTCCGCCGCATGAACGATGTCGACTTCCCGGTCGCGGAAGTGCTGGAGGGCATCGCCGCCGCGCGCGAGGCGGGCCTGGGGCCGGTGAAGGTCAACATGGTGGTCAAGCGCGGCACCAACGAGCACGAGATCCTGCCGATGGCCCGGCACTTCCGCGGCACCGGCATCGTGCTGCGATTCATCGAATACATGGACGTGGGCGCCACCAACGGCTGGCGCATGGACGAAGTGATGCCGTCGGCGCAGGTGATCGCGCGGCTGAGCGAAGTGTTCCCGCTCGAAGCGATCGAGCCGAATTGCACCGGTGAGACGGCCGAGCGTTGGCGCTACCGCGACGGCGGCGGCGAGATCGGCGTGATCTCCAGCGTCACGCAGGCGTTCTGCCACGACTGCAACCGGGCCCGGCTGTCGACCGAAGGCAAGCTGTACCTCTGCCTGTTCGCGACCCAGGGCCACGACTTGCGTGCGCTGCTGCGCGGGGACTACAGCGACGAGCAGATCGCCGCGGCCATCGGGCTGATCTGGCAGGGGCGCGGCGACCGCTATTCCGAACTGCGCAGTGCGCTCGCGGCCGACCCCGGCAGCGGCGCACGCCGGGTCGAGATGCACTACATCGGTGGATAAAAGAACCTCCCCCGAAGCGCCTTCGGCGCTCCCCCTCGAGGGGGCGACACCGGCGGACCGGCGCAGCCGGATCCGCGGCGTCCGCTTGATGCGCGCGTGGAGAACTGAGTGACGATCCCGAAGGAAGAGATCACTGGCCTGATCCTCGCCGGCGGCCGGGGCAGCCGCATGGGCGGCGTCGACAAGGGCCTGCAGAACCACCTGGGCGTGCCGCTCGCGCTGCACGCGCTGATGCGCCTGGCGCCGCAGGTCGGACACATCATGATCAATGCCAACCGCAACCTGGGCGCCTACGACGCGTTCGGCGTGCCGGTGTGGCCCGATGCCCTGCCCGACTATCCGGGGCCGCTGGCGGGCTTCCTGGCGGGCCTGGAACGCTGCGAAACGCCCTACCTCGTGACGGTGCCTTGCGACACGCCGAATTTCCCGCCCGACCTGGTGGGACGGCTCGCCGACGCGCTGCTCGCGCAGGATGCCGAGATCGCGATGGCCGCCACTCGCGACGCCGAGGGCGTCCAGGTCCAGCCGGTGTTCTGCCTGATGCGTGCGAGCCTGATGGAAAGCCTGGTGCGCTTCACCCAGTCGGGCCACCGCAAGATCGACCGCTGGACCGCGCAGCACCGCTGCGTCGAGGTGCTGTTCGACGACGAGGCGGCGTTCTTCAACGCCAACACCCCCGACGATCTGCGCCAGCTGCAACGACGTGATGCGTGACGATGTGCTGGTGCGCCAGCTGACGGCCGAGGACCTCGCGCCCTACAAGGCGCTGCGCGACGAGATGCTGGCGCTGCATCCCGACGCCTTTACTTCCGACGCCGAAACCGAACGCCAGAAGCCGGCGTCGAACTACTTCGTGCGCTTCGGCTCGGTGCACGCGGTCGACGGACCCTTCACGCTCGGCGCCTGGCGGGGCACGCGGCTGGTCGGAGCGATCACCTGCGAGCGCGATGGGCGCCGCAAGGTGCGGCACATCGGCCACGTGGTCGGCATGATGGTCTGCGCCGACGTGCGCGGACACGGTGTCGGGCGCGCCTTGCTCGACGCTTGCATCGCACGCTCGCGCGAAGCCGATGGGCTCGAGCTGCTGACGCTGTCGGTCACATCGAGCAACGTCGCCGCCGTCCGGCTCTACGAACGGGCCGGGTTCGAACGTTACGGCCGCTTGCCGCGTGCCATCAAGCTCGGCGACACGTACCATGGCAAGGACCTGATGGTGCTCGCCCTTCGCCCATGAACTCGCTTGCCGACATCGCCTCCTGCCTGAGCGGCTATGACCCGAACGCGCTGCCGGTGGCGCAGGCGCAGGAGTTCATCGCCCGGCTGGTGCCGCGCGTCGACGCGGTCGAAAGCCTGGCGATCCGCTCCGCGCTCGGCCGCGTGCTGGCGCGCGACATCGTCTCGCCGATCAACGTGCCGGCGAGCGACAACTCGGCGATGGACGGTTATGCGCTGCGCGGGGCCGAGCTGGCGCGCGACGGCACAACGACGTTCCAGGTCGCCGGCACGGGCCTCGCCGGCCAGCAGTTCGATGGCGGCGTCGCTCCCGGCCACTGCGTGCGCATCATGACCGGCGCGGTGATGCCCGCGGGGCTCGACACGGTGGTGCCGCAGGAGTTCGTGCAGGTAACCGGCGATGCGATCACGGTGCCCGCCGGCGTCGTGCAGACCGGCGACAACCGGCGCCTCGCCGGCGAAGACCTCGCACGCGGCGAGCCCGCCCTGCGCGCCGGCCGCGTGTTGCGGCCGGCAGACCTGGGCCTGATGGCGTCGCTCGGCCAGGCCGAAGTGCCGGTGTGGCGGCGACTGCGCGTGGCCTTCTTCTCCACCGGCGACGAGCTGCGCTCGATCGGCGAGCCGCTTCCCGAAGGCTGCGTCTACGACAGCAACCGCTACACCCTGTGGGCGATGCTGCAGCGGCTCAATGTCGATGTGCTCGACATGGGGGTCGTGCGCGACGATCCGGCTGCGCTGGCAACAGCCTTCCGCCACGCCGCCGAGAGCGCCGACGCGGTCATCACCTCGGGCGGCGTCAGCGTCGGCGAGGCCGACCACACCAAGCGCGTGATGGCCCAGTTGGGTGACGTGCTGTTCTGGCGGATCGCGATGCGCCCCGGTCGGCCGCTCGCGATCGGGCGCATCGCAAGCGGTGACCGCAGCGCGATCCTCTTCGGCCTGCCCGGCAATCCGGTGGCGGTGATGGTGACTTTCTACGCCTTCGTGCGCGACGCGCTGCTCGCGATGAGCGGCGCCACGCCGCAGCCGCTGCCGATGCTGCGCGCCGCGAGCGCGCAGGCGATCCGCAAGAAGCCAGGCCGCACCGAGTACCAGCGCGGCATCGTCAGCCGCGCCGGAGACGGCTCATGGCAAGTGGCGATCACCGGCTCGCAGGGCTCGGGCATCCTGCGCAGCATGAGCGAGGCCAACGGCCTCGTCGTCCTTCATCACGCTCAGGGCAGCGTGGCGGCGGGTGAGCTGGTCGACGTGCTGCCGTTCGACGGCTTGATCTGAAACTCAGCGCTTGGCGAGGCGCTGCCAGGTCTGCACCACCGTGTCGGGGTTCAGCGAAATCGACACGATGCCCTCTTGCGCCAGCCAGTCGGCGAAGTCCGGATGGTCGCTCGGGCCCTGGCCGCAGATGCCGATGTACTTGCCGACGCCGCGACAAGCGGCGATGGCGCGCGAGATCAGCGCCTTGACCGCCGGGTCGCGTTCGTCGAAGTCGCGCGCCAGCAGTTCGAGCCCGGAGTCGCGATCGAGCCCGAGCGTGAGCTGGGTCAGGTCGTTCGAGCCGATCGACATGCCGTCGAAATGCTCGAGGAACTGCTCGGCCAGGATGGCGTTGCTCGGCACCTCGCACATCATGATGACGCGCAGCCCGTCGTGTCCACCGGCTGCCGCGCGCTTCAGCCCCTTGGCCGCCAGCATCTCGACCACGCTTTGCGCCTGGCCGAGCGTGCGCACGAAGGGCACCATGATCTCGACGTTGGTGAGGCCCATGTCGTTGCGCACCCGCTTGAGCGCCTCGCACTCCATCGCGAACGCCTCGCCGAAGGCCTCGCTGATGTAGCGCGACGCGCCGCGGAATCCGAGCATCGGGTTTTCTTCTTCCGGTTCGTAGCGCGAGCCGCCGATCAGCTTGCGGTATTCGTTGCTCTTGAAGTCCGACAGCCGCACGATCACCGGCTTGGGCCAGAACGCGGCGGCGATCGTCGCGATGCCCTCGGTCAGCTTGTCGACATAGAACGCGCGCGGCGACGCATGGCCGCGCGCCACCGACTCGACCGCCTTCTTCAGATCCAGGTCGATGTTCGGATAGTCGAGGATCGCCTTCGGGTGGACGCCGATGTTGTTGTTGATGATGAACTCGAGCCGCGCCAACCCGACGCCGGAGTTCGGCATCTGGGCGAAGTCAAACGCGAGCTGCGGGTTGCCGACGTTCATCATGATCTTCACCGGGCAATACGGCAGTTCGCCGCGCTGCACGTCGGAGATCTCGGTCTCGAGCAGGCCGTCGTAGATGTAGCCGGTGTCGCCCTCGGAGCAGGCCACCGTGACCAGCGCGCCGTCCTTCAGCGTTTCGGTCGCGTTGCCGCAACCCACGACCGCCGGGATGCCCAGTTCGCGCGCGATGATGGCCGCGTGGCAGGTGCGCCCGCCCCGGTTGGTGACGATCGCCGAAGCCCGCTTCATCACCGGCTCCCAGTTGGGGTCTGTCATGTCGGTGACCAGCACGTCGCCGGGCTGCACCTGGTCCATGTCGGCGATGCTGTGGACGATGCGAACCGGGCCGGTGCCGATCTTCTGGCCGATCGCGCGGCCCTCGGCCAGCACGGTGCCGCTGCCCTTGAGCTTGTAGCGCTGCTCGATCTTGCCGTGGGCCTGGCTCTTCACCGTCTCGGGGCGCGCCTGCAGGATGTAGAGCTTGCCGTCGCCGCCGTCCTTGCCCCACTCGATGTCCATCGCACGGCCGTAATGCTGCTCGATGATCAGCGCGTATCGAGCGAGTTCGCTCACGTCGGCATCGGCGAGCGAGTAGCGGTTGCGCAGCTCCGGCGCGGTGTCCACCGTCTTCACGAGCTTGCCCGATGCAGCCTTTTCCTCAGGCGTGACGAACTCCATCTTGATCAGCTTGGAGCCGAGGTTGCGGCGGATGATCGGCAGCTTGCCGCTCTTCAAGGCCGGCTTGTGGACGTAGAACTCGTCCGGGTTCACGGCGCCCTGCACCACCGTCTCGCCGAGGCCGTAGCTCGAGGTGATGAACACCACGTCCTTGAAGCCGCTCTCGGTGTCGATGGTGAACATCACGCCGGCCGCACCGAGGTCGGAGCGCACCATGCGCTGCACGCCGGCGGACAGCGCCACGTCGGTGTGGGCGAAGCCCTTGTGCACGCGGTAGCTGATCGCGCGGTCGTTGTAGAGGCTCGCGAACACCTCCTTCATCTTGTGCAGCACCTCGGCGATGCCGACCACGTTGAGGAAGGTCTCCTGCTGCCCGGCGAAGCTCGCGTCGGGCAGGTCTTCGGCGGTGGCCGACGAGCGCACCGCGAACGACGCCCCCGGGCTGCCGTCGGCCAGCTTCACGAACTCGGCCTCGATGGCGGCTTGCAGGTCAGCCGGGAACGGCGTGTCCTCGACCCACTGGCGAATCTGCGCGCCGGCTTCGGCAAGCGCGCGAACGTCGTCGGTGTCGAGGGTGGCCAGGCGCGCGTTGATGCGCTCGGCCAGGCCGTCGTGCTTGAGGAACTGGCGGAACGCGTGCGCCGTGGTGGCAAAACCCCCCGGCACGCGCACCCCCGTGGCAGCCAGTTGGCTGATCATTTCGCCGAGCGAGGCGTTCTTGCCGCCCACCGACTCGACGTCGGTCATTCTCAAGCGTTCGAACGGTACGACCAGGGCGGTCGCCAGATGGGTGGATGACATGGGAAAGCTCCGTGATGTTGACAAATCGGTGCTTCCCGACCGCGTGCCGGCGGTCCCGAGCGGCGCTCCAGGGACGGGCCAAAGCGAGCGCGCGCCCAACCCTTTTCGGGATGTTTTTGGCGGGGGGTGGCGCTCATGGCGGATGGCGAGGAAGGAATGCTGTGATTCTACGGGGGAACTCCCTATCATCGGCGCTCGGCCCCATAGCACCCGCTTCGCCCCCATGCCAAATCGCACTGTTTTCTTCGTCTCCGACGGCACCGGCATCACCGCGGAAACCTTCGGCAATTCGATCCTCAACCAGTTCGCGATCAAGCCGCGCCATGTGCGCCGGCCGTTCATCGACAGCGCCGACAAGGCCCACCAGGTGGTGCGGGAAATCAATCACACCGCCGACACCGAAGGCAAGCGGCCGATCGTCTTCATCACGCTGGTCGACGAGGAGGCGCACGCGATCGTGAAGGGCCTGTCCAAGGGCATGGTGCTCGACATGTTCAACACCTTCATCGAGCCGCTGGAAGCCGAGTTCGGCATGACCTCGAACCACCGGGTCGGCCGCTTCTCCGACGTATCGAAGAGCCAGGAATACACCGACCGCATCGAGGCCATCAACTTCTCGCTGGCGCACGACGACGGGCAGTCGGCGAAGAACCTCGAGTCGGCCGACGTGATCCTGGTGGGCGTGAGCCGCAGCGGCAAGACGCCGACCTCGCTGTACCTCGCGATGCAGCACGGCATCAAGGCGGCCAACTACCCGCTGATCCCCGAGGACTTCGAGCGCGGCCAGTTGCCGTCGCTGCTGGGTGCGCACAAGAAGAAGTGCTTCGGCCTCACCATCGACCCGACGCGGCTGAACCAGATCCGCAACGAGCGCCGCCCGGGCAGCCGCTACGCCGCGCTGGAGAACTGCCGCTACGAGGTGAACGAGGCCGAGGCGATGATGCGCCGCGAAGGCATCGCCTGGCTGTCGTCGACGCACAAGTCGATCGAGGAGATCGCGACAACGATCCTGCGCGACCTGCGGCCGGATCGGCTGATGTATTGATTCAGTGCAGTTCTTCACGGCCGTGGGAAGAGAGTCCTGCCACCCGTGCTAAGCCGTCCTTCGGACGGCATGCCTTAACGCACAGCTCCCCCGCGCCCCCTCCGAGAGGGGGCTCCAGCATGTTGAACGGCTCTCCCCAGCCCCTCTCCGAGAGAGGGGCTCCAGTTTGTTTGACGAGCCGGCCTTCGCGAAGTGGGTGACGGTACGACATGCGAGGTGTTGCCGGCCGCAAGGCCGACTGGTCAAACAAGCTGGAGCCCTCCTCGCGGAGGAGGGCTGGGTGGTGTCGTCGAACATGCTGGAGCCCCCTCTCGGAGGGGGCGCGGGGGAGCTGTGTGGTAAGTCGTGCCGTCCGAAGGCGCTTCGGGGGTGGTTCATTTCATTCCGGCTCGCGCTGGCGCGCCGACTCGTACAGACAGATCGCGGCCGCGGCCGCGACGTTCAGCGACTCCTCGCCGCCCGGCTGCGGGATGCGCAGCGTCAACGCGCATCGTCGCAGCAGCGCGTCGGACACGCCCTGCCCCTCGTGGCCCATCACCCACGCGCAGGGCCACGGCAAGGCGGTGCGGTGCAGCGCCTGCGTTGCGTGCGGGCTGCCTGCCAGCAGCGGGACGTCGAGGCCGTCCAGCGTCTCGACCCCTTCGACCAGGTTCAGGCCGAAATGCGCGCCCATGCCGGCGCGCAGCACCTTGGGCGACCACAGCGCCGCGCTGCCCTTGATCGCAACAACCTGGCTGAAGCCGAAAGCTGCGGCGCTGCGCAGGATGGTGCCGACGTTGCCGGCATCCTGCAGCCGGTCGAGCACCACGCTCGGCCGGCCCGCGACGAGCGCACCGGGCCCCGCCCACGGGACGACGAAGGCAATCGGCGGCGCCGACTCGAGCGCGCTGATCCGGTGCATCAGGGCCTGCGGCAGCACCGCCACCGCGGCCGCGCGGCTCGCCAGCTCGTGCAGCCGTGGATCGTCCCAGGCCGCCTCGGTGACGAGCGCCTGCGACGGCGCGCCGCCATGCTCGACCAGCGCCGAGCACAGGTGGTCACCCTCGACCCACACTTCACCGAGCTTGCGATAGGCCACCGGGTCCGCGGCGAGCTTGTGCGCGCGCGCGAGCAGCGGGTTGTCGCGCGAGGTGATGCGCTTGACCTGGGCCATCGCCGCGCCGGTTCAGCGGCCGAGCACGTCGCGCACCGGCGCGAACGAGCGGCGGTGCAGCGGGCAGGCGCCATGCTCGCGTAGCGCCGCGAGGTGTTGCGGCGTCGAATAGCCCTTGTGCTCGTCGAAGCCGTACTGCGGGTGCAGCGCATGCAGCGTGAGGCACAGGCGATCGCGGTGCACCTTGGCGAGGATCGATGCGGCCGAGATCGATTTCACCGTCGCATCGCCACCGACGATCGCCTCGGCGTGGATGCGCAGCACCGGCAGGCAGTTGCCGTCGACCAGCACTTTCGCCGGCTTCAGCCGCAGC
This sequence comes from Piscinibacter sp., assembly GCA_036507085.1. Lineage (GTDB taxonomy): Bacteria > Pseudomonadota > Gammaproteobacteria > Burkholderiales > Burkholderiaceae_C > Albitalea. The sequence continues at coordinate 8,315 of DASXQQ010000353.1, forward strand.
CCCTCGACGGCGCGGCGCATCGCCAGCATCGTGGCCTGCAGGATGTTCAGCCGGTCGATCTCCTCGACGCTGGCCTCGGCGATCGACACGCACAGCGCCTTCGCGCGGATCTCGTCGTACAGCCGCTCGCGCACGGTGGGCGAGAGCAGCTTGGAATCGTTCAGGCCCTTGATCCGCTTCAGGTCGTCGAGGATCACCGCGGCGGCCACCACCGGGCCGGCCAGCGGCCCGCGGCCGGCCTCGTCGACCCCGGCGACCAGGCCGGGCACCTCGCCCCAGCTCAAGCCGAGTTGCTCAGGCGGCGATGATTTTTTCGATCGCATCGGTGGCTGTCTTGGCGGTGTTGCGGCGCAGCTCGCGGTGCAGCGCCTCGAATCGTCGGCTCAGCGCGGCGCCGCTCGCGGGGTCGGCCAGCCAGCGCAGCGTGGCCTGCGCCAGCTTGGCCGGCGTCGCATTGTCCTGCAGCAGCTCGGGCACCGCAAAGTCGCGCAGCAGGATGTTGGGCAGCCCGACCCAGGGCTGGTACTTCATGCGCTTCATCATCTGCCAGCTCAGCGCATGCATGTTGTAGGCGATGACCATCGGCCGCTTGAACAGCGCCGCTTCCAGCGTCGCGGTGCCGCTCGCGACCAGGGTCACGTCACAGGCCGCCAACGCTTCGTGCGAGCGGCCGTCGAGCAGCGCGATGTTCACGCCTCGGGCATGCCGCGGCAGCATCGGCTCGATCAGCGCACGCAGACCCGGCACCACCGGCAGCACGAACTTCAGCGCGGGCCGTGCGCGCTGCATCTCGGCGGCCGCGCCGAGCAGGCGCGGCGCGATGTACTGAATCTCGGAGCGACGGCTGCCGGGCAGCAGCGCGACGACCTCGTCGTCCGGTGCAAGCGCGAGCGCCGCGCGGCTCGCTGCGCGCGGCACCTCGAGCGGAATGGCGTCGGCCAGCGGATGGCCGACGTAGGTCGCGGCGATGCCGTGCTGCGCGTACAGCTCGGGCTCGAACGGAAACAGGCACAGCACATGGTCGACCGCGCGGCGCATGTCGTGGATGCGCCCGCCGCGCCAGGCCCAGATCGACGGGCTGACGAAATGGATCGCCTTGATGCCCTGCGCCTTCAGCCGGCCTTCGAGCTCGAGGTTGAAGTCGGGCGCATCGACGCCGATGAACGCGTCGGGTGGATCGGCCAGCAAGCGCGCTGCGAGATCGCGGCGGATGCCGACGAGCTGGCGGTAATGTCGAAGCACCTCGACATAGCCGCGCACCGCCAGCCGCTCGTGCGGCCACCAGGCCTCAAAGCCGTGGGCGGCCATCTTCGGGCCGCCGATGCCGAACGATTGCAGCGCCGGCCAGCGTGCCTTCAGCCCGCCGAGCAGCAACCCCGCGAGCAGGTCGCCCGAGGCCTCGCCCGCGACCATCGCGAGGCGGGGAGCATCGCCCTTCATGCGCCGCCGGTCAGCGCACGATGCCGCGCGACGATTCGGCGAGGAAGCGCACCATCATCGCCACCTCCTCGGCCGCCTCGGGCATGGTTTGCGCCAGCGCCTGGATGGCCAGGCGCGCGTCGTCGAGCGTGAGCCCTTGGCGGTAGAGAATGCGGTGCATCTGCTTGACCGCGGCGATGCGCTCGCCCGAGAAGCCGCGCCGCTTCAGGCCTTCGACGTTGAAGCCGCGCGATTGCGCCGGGTTGCCGGTGACCAGCGCGAACGGCGGCACGTCCTGCGTGAGGCTCGTGTTCATGCCAGTCATTGCATGGGCGCCGATCTTGGCGAACTGGTGCACCTGCGTGTAGCCGCCGAGGATCACCCAGTCGCCGACGTGCACGTGGCCGGCGAGCTGCGCGTTGTTGGCGAAGATCGTCTTGTCGCCGACCTGGCAGTCGTGCGCGAGGTGCACGTAGGCCATGATCCAGTTGTCGTTGCCGAGCCGCGTGACGCCCGCGTCCTGCACTGTTCCGAGGTTGAAGGTGCAGAACTCGCGGATCGTGTTGCGGTCACCGATCTGCAGCTCGGTGGGCTCGCCGGCGTACTTCTTGTCCTGCGGCGCGGCGCCCAGCGAACAGAACTGGAAGATGCGGTTGTCGCGACCGATCGTCGTGCGGCCTTCGATGACGCAATGCGGCCCGACGCGGGTCCCTTCATCGATGCGAACCTGGGCGCGAACGATGCTGTAGGCATCGATGCTGACGTTCTCGCCCAGCTGCGCGCCGGGCTCGACGACGGCGGTGGGATGGATCTGCGCCACGATCAGGACACCTTGCGCATCGTGCACATCAGGTCGGCTTCGACGGCGACCTCCTCGCCGACGAGGGCACGGGCCTTGAACTTGAAGATACCCGACTTCACCCGATCGATCGTCACGTCGAGGATCAGTTGGTCGCCGGGCTCGACCGGTCGCTTGAAGCGCGCGCCATCGATGCCGACGAAGTAGTACACCGTCGTGTCGTCGGAGTCGGCGTCGACCGCGTCGAACGACAGGATGGCCGCCGCCTGCGCCAGCGCCTCGAGCATCAGCACGCCGGGCATCACCGGGCGGTGCGGGAAGTGACCGGTGAAGAAGGGTTCGTTGATGGTCACGTTCTTCAACGCCTTGATGCGCTTGCCCTTCTCGATCTCGAGCACACGGTCCACCAGCAGGATCGGGTAGCGGTGCGGCAGCTTCTTGAGAATCTGGTGAATGTCCATCATGGTGTCTTCTTTTCGAGGGCGCGAAGCCGCTCCCTCAAGGCATGCAGTTGACGCAGCGTCGCCGCGTTCTTTTCCCAGGTGGAATTGTCGTCGATGGGAAACACGCCGCTGTATTGACCCGGCTGGCGAATCGATCGCATGACCACCGAGGCCGCGGAAATGTGCACATGGTCGGCCAGCGTCAGGTGGCCGAGGACGATCGCGCCGCCGCCGACGGTGCAGTGCGCGCCGATCGTGGCGCTGCCCGCCACGCCGGCGCAGCCGGCCATCGCGCTGTGGGCGCCGATGTGCACGTTGTGGCCGATCTGGATCAGGTTGTCGAGCTTGACGCCGTCTTCGATCACGGTGTCGTCGAGCGCGCCGCGGTCGATGCAGGTGTTGGCGCCGATCTCCACGTCGTTGCCGATCGTCACGTTGCCGAGCTGCTCGATCTTCTCCCAGCGGCCCTCGCTGGGCGCGAAGCCGAAGCCGTCGGCGCCGATCACGACCCCGCTGTGGACGATGCCGCGCTCGCCGATGCGGCAGCCGTGGCCGAGCACCACGTGCGGTGCGAGCCGCGTGCCGCGCCCGACCGCGGCGCCGGCGCCGATGACGCAGTGCGCGCCGATGACCGCGCGGTCGCCGATCGTCGCGCCCGCCTCGACCACCGCGAGCGGGCCGATCGCCACGCCCTCGCCCAGCACCGCCGACGCGTCGACGACCGCGCTCGCATGCACGCCGGGGGCCGCCGGCGCGCGCGTGCGAGCCACCCACCATTGGGTGAGCCGCGCGAAGCAGAGGTAAGGGTCGTCGGCAACGATCGCCGCGCCACGCGCCCGCGCCGCGTCACGCATCGCCGGCCCCACGATGACGCAGGCCGCGCGCGTTTGCGCGAGTTGCGACTGGTAGCGCGGGTTGGAGAGAAACGAGAGCGTCGAGGGCGTGGCGCCCTCGAGCGGGCCGATGCGGGTGATGCGAAGCGCGGGGTCGCCGACGAGTTCTGCGCCGAGCGCCTTGGCGATGTCGCCCAGCAGGAACTCGTTCACATCGTCACTTGCCCTGGGCGTTCAAGGCCTTGATCACCTTCTCGGTGATGTCGGCGCGCGGACCGGCGAAGACGGCTTCCTGAAGGATGAGGTCGTACTTCTCGCTTTCGAAGATCTGCTTGATGACCTTGTTCGCGCGTTCCACCACCGCGGCGAGTTCCTCGTTCTTGCGCTGGTTCAGGTCTTCCTGGAATTCGCGGCGCTTGCGCTGGATTTCGCGGTCCTGGTCGACCAGCTCGCGCTGGCGGCGGTTGCGCTCCGATTCGGCGAGCGTGGGCGCGTCCTTCTCGAGCTTGTCGGCGGCCGACTTCAGGCGCAGCGCCAGGTCGTTGAGTTCCTTGTCGCGCTTGCTGAACTCGGCTTCGAGCTTGGACTGCGCGGCCTTCGCCGGCGCCGCATCGCGCAGCACGCGGTCGCTGTTGACGTAGCCGATCTTCAGTTCCTGGGCCGCCGCAGCAGCCGTCGCCACTGCCAGCACGGCGGCAGCCGCCGCCATCTTTGCAAAGGAGGGTTTCATTAGAACGCGGTCCCGATCTGGAATTGAAGTCGCTGGATTCTATCGCCGGGCTGCTTGCGAATGGGCGTGCCGTAGCTCAGCTGCAGCGGGCCCACCGGCGAGATCCAGCTCAGACCCAAACCCGCCGACGCACGCAGGCTCTTGGCGGTGAGCTTCTCGTTCTCGCCCCAGACATTGCCGGCATCCACGAAGCCGAACCACCGCAGCGTGCGATCGTTGCCGGTGCCGGGCACCGGCAGGTAGAGCTGCGTTTGCGCGTTCAGACGGCGGTTGCCGCCGATGTAGGCGCCGATCACGTCCACCGGTCCGAGCGAGCCCTGGTCGAACGCGCGCACGGTGCCGAGGCCACCGCCATAGAAGTTCTTGAAGATCGGGTACGGCCGGCCGTTCAGGCCCTTTCCCCAGCCGAGCTCGGCGTTGAAGCCCAGCGTGAAGCGCCGCGTGAGCGGGATGTACTGCTGGAACTGCGCGTTGGCGCGCAGGTAGCGGGCATCGCCGGCAATGCCCCAGTCGAGGTTCAGCCGCTGGTAGCGGCCCTCGGTCGGCACCAGCGCGCTGTCGCGTCCGTCGCGCGTCCAGCCGATCGTCAGCGGCACCGAGCTGCTGACCGCGCCGAAGGTCTCGCGGTAGTTGAAGTAGTTCTGCGGCACCGCCGTTGCGCCCTTGATCTCGGTGCGCTCGTAGCCGATGCCGAAGAACACCGTGTCGAACTCGCTGAACGGCACGCCGAAACGAACCGACGCGCCCGGAGTCACCAGCTGGTATTCCTCGCCCTGGCTGTTCAGTGGCTTGACGGTGCGGTAGTAGACGTCGAACGCGCGCGAGATGCCGTCGATCGTGAAATACGGGTCGACGGTGGTCAGCACCAGGGTGCGCTGCGAACGGCTGGTGTTGAGCTGGACGCCCAGCGAGTTGCCCGAGCCGAACACGTTGTCCTGCTGGACCGACGCGGTCAGCGAGATCTTGTCGGCGCTCGAGAAGCCGGCGCCGAGCAGCAGGTTGCCGGTGGGCTTTTCCTTGATCGTCACCGTGAGGTCGACCTGGTCCTGCGTACCGGGCACCTCGTTGGTCTCGACGTTGACTTCGCTGAAGTAGCCGAGGCGGTCGACACGGTCGCGCGACAGCTTGATCTTGCGCCCGTCGTACCACGACGACTCGAACTGGCGGAACTCGCGGCGCACGACTTCGTCGCGGGTGCGGGTGTTGCCGGCGACGTTGATGCGGCGCACGTAGACGCGGCGCGACGGATCGGCGACCAGGTTCAGCACCACCTGACCGGTCGCGCGATCGATCTCGGGGCGCGCGTCGACCTTCGCGAAGGCATAGCCGAAGGTGCCGAAGCGTTCGACGAAAGCGCGCGTGGTCTCGGCCACCGCCTCGGCGCGGTAGGGCTGGCCCGGGCGGATCTTCACCAGCGTCTTGAAGTCGTCGTCCTTGCCGAGGTAGTCGCCCTCGAGCTTCACCGCGGTGACGGTGTAGGGCTGGCCTTCCTTGATGTTGACGGTGATCGTGATGTCCTGCTTGTCGGACGAGATCGCGACCTGCGTGGACTCGACGTTGAACTCGAGGTAGCCGCGGTTCAGGTAATAGGCGCGCAGCGCCTCGAGGTCGGCGTTGAGCTTGGTACGCGAATAGCGGTCGGCCTTGGTGTACCAGTTCAGCCAACCGCCTTCGTTGAGGTCGAACAGGCCCTTCAGCGTGCTCTCGGAGAAAGCGTGGTTGCCGGCGATGCGGATCTCGCTGATGCGCGCCGCCGTGCCTTCGGTGATGGTGAAGGTCACGTTGACGCGGTTGCGTTCCTGCGGCGTGACCGTGGTCACCACCTCGGCGCCATAGAGGCTGCGCGTGAGGTACTGGCGCTTGAGTTCCTGTTCGGCGCGATCGGCCAGTGCTTTGTCGAAGGGCAGGCCTTCGCCGATGCCGAAATCCTTCAGCGACTTGACCAGCGTGTCCTTGTCGAATTCCTTCAGGCCGACGAAGTCGATGTTCGAGATGACCGCCCGCTCTTCGACGATGACGACGACGACGCCCTCGTCGATCTCGATGCGCACGTCCTTGAACAGGCCGGTGGCGAACAACGCGCGCAACGCGGCGGCGCCCTTCTCGTCGTTGTAGGTGTCGCCGATGCGAAAGGGCAAGGAGGCGAACACCGTGCCCGCGTCGGTGCGCTGCAGGCCTTCGACGCGGATGTCCTTCAGCTGGAACGGTTCCACCGCCCACGCCGGCACGGCCTGCAACGCGGCGGCCAGAGCAAGGGACAAAACGGAGGGACGAAACGAACTCAGGCGGGAAGAAGATCGCATGCGAGGGGGGCTGGTCAGTGAAGGCCCAGAAGGCGGGCCACGTCGTTGTAGAGAGCGAGCGACATCATCAAGAGCATGATGGCCACTCCGCCCCGCTGCAGCCGCTCAAGCCACTGCTCCGAGACCGGCCGCCCTGTCACTGCTTCGAAAAGATAATACATCAGGTGTCCGCCATCGAGCATCGGCAGCGGCAGCAGGTTCAGCACACCGAGGCTCACGCTGACCACGGCCAGAAAGCCGAGGTAATACGCGAGACCGAGGCGCACCGACTGCCCCGCGTAATCGGCGATCGTCAACGGCCCGCTCAGGTTCCTGAGCGACGCTTCGCCGATGATCATCTTGCCGAGCATCTTCAGCGTCAGCGCCGACATCTCCCAGGTGCGCGTGACGGCCTGGGTCAGTCCTTCGATCGGACCGTAGCGCACCAGCACCATTTGCGGCGGCTTGCCGATGAAGGCCTCGATGCGACCGACGCGTTTCTCGGCGTCGAAGGCGACCACGGGTTGCACCGTGAGATCGAGCGTCTGCCCGCCACGCTCGACGCGCCAGCTCATGGACCGCGGCTCACCGCTGGCCGCGCTCGCGCGAATGAGTTCGAGCAGGCGCGACCGATCGGCGATGGCCTGGCCGTCGACGCTGAGCACGCGGTCGCCGGCACGCAACCCCGCCTTGTCCGCCGGACCACCGGGCTTGACCTCGCCCATCACCGGTTCGCTGTACGGTTGCCCGAGACCGATGCGACGCATCAGCTGCGCATCGATCTCCTTCGAGCCCAAGCTGTCGAGCGCAATCTCGATGCTGCGTTCGCCGCGGCCTGCCGCGTCCGACAGCCTCAGGTGAAGACGCTCCCCACGCAGCACCGCCTGGGTGATGGCCCAGCGCAAGTCGGTCATCGAGCGCAGCTCGCGCCATTCGTCGCCGTCGATCGAACTCGCGCGCGCCCAGTCGCCGGCGCGCACGCCCGCACGCTCGGCCAGGCTGCCGGCGACCGGCGCACCGAGCAAGGCCTTGGGCTCGTCGATACCGATCCAGTTCGCGCTCGCGTACAGCAGCACCGCGAGCAGCAGATTCGCCGTCGGCCCCGCGGCCACGATGAGCGCGCGCTGGGCGAGCGGCTTGCGATTGAATGCGCGATGAAGGTCTTCCGGCTTCACCGGTCCTTCACGCTCGTCGAGCATGCGCACATAGCCGCCCAGCGGCAGTGCGGCGACGACGAACTCGGTGCTGTCGGGCGAAGCCTGCCGGCGCCACAGCACGCGGCCGAAGCCGACCGAGAAACGCAGCACCTTCACCCCGCAGGCCACCGCGACGCGGTAATGGCCGTACTCGTGAATGACGACGAGCACGCCCAGCGTGAGGATGAAGGCGAGGACGGTGGTGATCATGTCGCGAGTTGCCTCACTCGTTGCACCGCTTGGTGGCGGGTGCGCGCGTCGAGCGCCATCAGCCCATCGAGGGTGTCCGCTTCGCCGGCGCCGATGGCCACCGATTCGAGCATCAGCGCGTTGACGCTGTGAATCTGGTCGAAGCGAATGGTTCCCGCGAGGAAGGCCGCCACCGCCTCTTCGTTCGCCGCGTTGAGCACCGTCGTGCTGCCGGGCGCGGCGCGCAGCGTGTCCCACGCGAGCTGCAGTCCGGGGGTGCGTGTGAAGTCGGGCGGCTCGAACGACAGCTGCGACAAGGACCCGAAATCCAGCTGGCTCGCCCCGGATTCGATGCGCTCGGGAAACGACAGTCCAAAGGCGATCGGCACCCGCATGTCGGGCGTGCCGAGTTGCGCGAGCACCGAGTTGTCGCGGCACACGACCATCGAGTGCACGATGCTTTGCGGGTGGATCACGACGCGAATCTGTTCCGGCGCGAGATCGAACAGCCAGCGCGCCTCGATGACCTCGAGCGCCTTGTTCATCATCGTCGCCGAGTCGACCGAGATCTTGCGGCCCATCACCCAGTTGGGATGCGCACAGGCCTCGTCCGGCGTGACGTTCTTCAAGGTCAGCGGGTCGCGCGTGCGAAACGGCCCGCCCGACGCGGTGAGCACGATGTGATCGATGCGCGTCTTCCACGCCCGCCGGTCTTCCGGCAGGCACTGGAAGATCGCCGAATGCTCGCTGTCGATCGGCAGCAGCAGGCCACCGCCCTCGCGCACCGCCGCCATGAACAGCGCGCCGCCGACCACCAGCGCTTCCTTGTTGGCCAGCAACAAGCGCTTGCCGGCGCGCGCCGCCGCGAGGCAGGGCGCGAGCCCGGCCGCGCCGACGATGGCGGCCATCACCGTGTCGACATCCGGATGCGACGCGAGCTCACCCAGCGCCGCCGCGCCGACCAGCACTTCGGTGCCCGAGCGCGCCTCGCGCAGCCGGCGCTGCAGCTCGCTCGCCTGCGCCGCATCGGGCAAGGCGGCGAAGCGCGGTCGCCACTGCAGGCACTGCGCGAACAGCTCGTCGATCCGGCTGTGCGCGGTGAGCGCGAACACCTCGAAGCGCTCCGGGTGTCGCGCCAGCACGTCGAGCGTGCTGACGCCGACCGATCCGGTCGAGCCCAGGATGCAGATTCGTTGGCGTGCCATGTCGTTCATTTCAAATCGAGCTCATCGCGAGCGCCAGCGGAAACACCGGCAACAACGCATCGATGCGGTCGAGCACCCCGCCGTGGCCCGGCAGCAAGCCGCTGCTGTCCTTGGCGCCGGCACCGCGCTTGACCAGCGATTCGGTCAGGTCCCCGACCACGCTCATCGCCGTGAGGAACAGCACCGCGAGCACCAGCCCCGCCAGGCCCAGCCGCTCCAGCAAGCGTGTGTACAGGCTCGCCGAATCGACGGCCCACGAGCGGTCGAGCGCGACCCAGGCCGCCGACAGCACCAGCACGCCGGCCATCCCGCTCCACACGCCTTCCCAGCTCTTGCCGGGGCTGATGGCCGGCGCGAGCTTGCGCTTTCCGAACGCGCGCCCGCCGAAGTAGGCGGCGATGTCCGCTGCCCACACCAGGCAGAACACCGACAGGATGAAATTGACGCCGGCCGCTTTCGCGTTCGCGAGGGCCAGCCAGGCGACCCACAACGCCAGCAACCCTAGTGCCCAGCGCAGCGCCTTCGACAGCATCGGCCAGCCGGCCGGCCCGACGCGAATCGCCCAGACGCCACCCAGCACCCACACCAGCGTGGCCAGCCACCAGGCGAGCGACGGCGCCGCCACGCCCCAGCCCACCCACAGCGCCAGAGCGCACGCCATGGCCAGCAGCACGCCCAGCCCGATCGCAGCGGTGGAGGCGGCGCCGTTCAAACGGCCCCACTCCCAGCCGGCCGCACCGATCAGCACCAGCGTCACCGAGGCGAAGGGCCAGATCGGTGGTGCGAACAGGACGGGCAGCAGGACGGCCAGCAGTGCCAATGCGGTGATGACACGCTGCTTGAGCATGGTCAGGCGCTCTGGCGGACTGGGGGCGCAACGACTTCCTTGACGCCCCCGAAGCGACGATCGCGGCGCGCGTACTCGGCAAGAGCCGCATCGAGTTCCGCATTGCCGAATTCGGGCCACAGGCAATCGGTGAACACGAGCTCGGCGTAGGCGGCCTGCCACAGCAGGAAATTGCTGATGCGCAGTTCGCCGCCGGTGCGAATGAAGAGGTCGGGGTCGGGCGCATGGGCGAGCGCCATGTAGCGGTTGAGCTGCGCCTCGTCGAGCGCTTCGGGCGGCACGCCGTCGCGAATCGCCTGGCGGCACGCCTGGATGATGTCCCAGCGCCCGCCGTAGTTGAAGCAAACCGACAGCGTGATGCGCGTGTTGTCGCGGGTGAGCGTCTCGGCCTGCTCCCAGGCGGCGCGCAGCTTGTCGGAAACCTGCGCGCGGTCGCCGACGATCTTGATGCGAACGCCCTCGCTCGCGAGCTTGGACAGGTACTTGGCGACCGCCACCAGCACCAGGCCCATCAGCCCCGAGACTTCTTCGCTCGGGCGCTTCCAGTTCTCCGACGAGAACGCGTAGACCGTGAGGTATTCGATCCCGCGGTCGGCGCAGGACAGCACCGTCTTGACCAGCGAGTCGACCCCTGCCTTGTGGCCGAAGAAGCGCGGCATGAAGCGCTTCTTCGCCCAGCGGCCGTTGCCGTCCATGACGATGGCGACATGGCGCGGAATCGGGCTGGTCTTGGAGTCCACGGGCGGCGGAGAGCTACTGCGAAAATCAGAAATCGGGCCGCGTCAGACGGCCATGATCTCCGCTTCCTTGCCAGCGATCAGCCGGTCGATCTCGGCGATCGTGCGGTCGGTGAGTTTTTGCAGGTCGTCGAGCGAGCGGCGTTCCTCGTCTTCGCCGATCTCCTTGTCCTTCAGCAGCTTCTTCGCGTGCTCGTTGGCATCGCGGCGCAGGTTGCGCACGGCGATCTTCGTGTCCTCGCCTTCGTGGCGAACCACTTTCGTGAGTTCCTTGCGGCGCTCTTCGGTCAGGGGCGGCATCGGCACGCGCAGCAGGTCGCCCTGCGCCGCCGGGTTCAGGCCCAGGTCCGACTCGCGAATCGCCTTCTCGATCTTCGCTCCCATGCCCTTTTCCCAGGGCTGCACGCTGATCGTGCGCGCATCGAGCAGCGTGACGTTGGCGACCTGGCTGATCGGCACCATCGAGCCGTAGTAGTCCACGTGCACCTGATCAAGGATGCCCGGGTGAGCGCGCCCGGTGCGCACCTTCTGCAGCTCGCTCTTCAGCGCGTCGACCGAGCGCGCCATCTTCGCCTCGGCGGTCTTCTTGATGTCGGCAGTGCTCATGACAGCCCCCCGATCGTCGAGTACACCGATCGACCCCCCGAGGGGGTCTCGCCCGGCTTCGGACGGCCGGGCGCTCGGGCTCGCGAAAAGAATGTTGACGGGCAATGTTTCATGACTTATCCCTGTCCTCAAACGTGAACCAGAGTGCCTTCGTCCTCGCCCTGCACGACGCGCTTGAGCGCGCCCGGCTTGTTGATGCTGAACACCTTGATCGGCAGCTTCTGGTCGCGGCACAGCGCGAAGGCCGTGGCGTCCATCACCTGAAGGTTCTTCGTGATCGCTTCGTCGAAGCTGATCAGGCTGTAGCGCGTGGCTTCGGGGTCCTTCTTCGGGTCCGCCGTGTACACGCCGTCGACCTTGGTCGCCTTCAGCACGATCTGTGCGCCGATCTCGGCGCCGCGCAGCGCGGCCGCAGTGTCGGTGGTGAAGAAGGGGTTGCCGGTGCCGGCGGCAAAGACCACGACCTTGCCCTCCTCGAGGTACTGCAGCGCCTTCGGCCGCACATAGGGCTCGACCACCTGCTCGATCGCGATGGCCGACATCACGCGCGCGGTCATGCCTTCCTGGCGCATCGTGTCCGCGAGCGCCAGCGCGTTCATCACCGTGGCGAGCATGCCCATGTAGTCGGCGGTCGCGCGGTCCATGCCGACCGAGCCGCCGGCGACACCGCGAAAGATGTTGCCCCCGCCGATCACCACCGCCACCTCGCACCCGAGCTGCGTCACCTCCTGGATCTCGCGCACCATGCGCACGATGGTCGCGCGATTGATGCCATAGGCGTCGTCGCCCATCAGGGCTTCGCCGGAGAGTTTGAGCAGGATGCGCTTGTAGGCGGGCATGCGTTGGATTCCTCGAGGATCGTGATGGTGCCGAAGTCTAAACGCCCGAGGGGCGAAAAGCCCCTCGGATCGGCCCTCTCTCGCGACGTTACGCGCCCTTGGCTGCGGCCACTTGCGCCGCCACTTCGGCCGCGAAGTCGTCGACCTTCTTCTCGATGCCCTCACCAACCACGTACAGCGTGAAGCCCTTTACGGTGGTGCCGGCCGCCTTGAGCATCTGTTCGACGGTCTGCTTGTCGTTCTTCACGAAGGCCTGGTTGAACAGGCTCACTTCCTTCAGGTACTTCTGCACCGAGCCCTCGACCATCTTGGCGACGATCTCCGGCGGCTTGCCCGATTCGGCGGCCTTCTGCGTGGCGATCGAGCGCTCCTTGTCGATCAACGCGGCGGGCACGTCGGCCGACGACAGCGACACCGGCTTCATCGCGGCGACGTGCATCGCGACGTCCTTGGCCGCGACATCGCTGCCGTCGAACTCGACCATCACGCCGATGCGCGTGCCATGCAGGTAGCTCGCAAGCTTGCCGCCGCCGGCGTAACGCTTGAAGCGGCGGATCGCCATGTTCTCGCCGATCTTGCCGATCAGCCCGCGGCGCACATCTTCGAGCGTCGGGCCGAAACCGTCTTGCGAATACGGCAGCGCGGAGAGCGCGGTCACGTCGGTCGGGTTGCTCTTGGCCACCAGTTCGGCGCAAGCCTTGGTGAAGGCGAGGAAGGAGTCGTTCTTCGAGACGAAGTCGGTCTCGCAATTGACCTCGATCAGCGCGCCGGTGGTTCCATCGACGAACGCCGAGACCACGCCCTCGGCGGTGATGCGCGACGCGGCCTTGCCGGCCTTGCTGCCGAGCTTGACGCGCAGCAGTTCCTCGGCCTTGTCCATGTTGCCTTCGGCTTCGGTCAGGGCCTTCTTGCACTCCATCATCGGCGCGTCGGTCTTGGCGCGCAGTTCAGCGACCATGCTTGCGGTGATTGCAGCCATCGTGTTTCTCCGTTTGAGTGCGGCCCGGTCCGAGGCGCCGGGCCGCGAAAATCTGTCGCGTTGTAAAAAAGGGGCTGAAGCAGCCCCTTTCTGGTCTCACCGTGCCAGTGAGAAGGGGCGCGAGTTCAGGCGCCTTCGTTGACTTCCACGAATTCGTCACCCTCGGCGGCAACCGCCTGGACGATGTCGCTCGTCGCATTGGCCTTGCCTTCGAGCACCGCGTCGGCCACCGCCCGCGCGTACAGCGCGACGGCCTTGGACGAGTCGTCGTTGCCCGGGATCACGTGGCTGATGCCCTCGGGCGAGTGGTTCGAGTCGACCACGCCGACCACCGGAATGCCGAGCTTCTTGGCTTCGGCGATCGCGATCTTGTGGTAGCCCACGTCGATGACGAACAGCGCGTCGGGCAGCGCGTTCAGGTTCTGGATGCCGCCGATGTCTTTCTCGAGCTTCGCGAGTTCGCGCTGGAACATCAGCGCTTCCTTCTTGATGCGGATCTCGGTGCCGGCTTCGATCTGCGCCTTCATGTCCTTCAGGCGCTTGATCGAGCCCTTGACGGTTTTGAAGTTGGTGAGCATGCCGCCCAGCCAGCGCTGGTCGACGAAGGGCATGCCGCAGCGATTGGCTTCCATCGCGATCACTTCGCGCGCCTGGCGCTTGGTGCCGATCATCAGGATGGTGCCGCGCTTCGACGCGAGCTGGCGGACGAACTTCATCGCATCGGTGAAGAGCGGCTGCGTCTTCTCCAGATTGATGATGTGGATCTTGTTGCGATGGCCGTAGATGTACGGGGCCATCTTCGGATTCCAGAAGCGCGTTTGGTGCCCGAAATGGACGCCGGCTTCCAGCATTTCACGCATGCTGACTGACATGTGAACTCCAAAGGTTGGTTCTAAAATCCGGCTTGAATTGCTTCGGCTCGACGCCGCTGCAACACCTTTCAACAGCCGGGTTTGCGATTTGCTTGTCCGTTGCGTGCAGAGAGAATCTGCGCGTCCGGATAAACCCGCAAAGTATAGCACCCCATGACCCTCGATCTGACCACGGCCCGCGCCGAGATCGCGCTGTGCCGTCGCAGTGCGCAGCAGGCGCTGGACGCGTCGTTGGCGGCGACGCATTCCGCGGCCAATGAACACAGTTTCGTGCGCCTGTTCGAGGACATGGCGCTCGCCGCGGCGCGCAGCGTCGATGCGCAAGTGGCGGCGGGTGCGCCGCTGCCGCCGCTGGCCGGACTGGCGGTGAGCGTGAAGGACTTGTACGACGTGTATGGCCAGCCGACCACCGCCGGCTCGACCGTGCTGGCCGGCAGCGCCCCGGCCAGCGCCGATGCGCCCGCGGTGGCACGGCTGCGCCAGGCCGGCGCCGCGCTCACCGGCCACACCAACATGACCGAGTTCGCCTTCTCGGGCGTCGGCCTCAACCCGCACCGCGGCACCCCGGCCAACCCGGCGACGCGCGCGCTCGACCCCGCGCCGCGCATTCCCGGCGGCTCGAGCTCGGGTGCCGCGGTGTCGGTGGCCACCGGCGCGGCCTGGGCGGCGCTCGGCTCGGACACCGGCGGCTCGATCCGCATTCCCGCCGCGCTGCAGGGCCTCGTCGGCTTCAAGAACACGGCGCGCCTCACGCCCACCGAGGGTTGCATCGCGCTGTCGACAACGCTCGACACCGCCTGTGCGATCACCCGCTCGGTGCGCGATGCGGTGCTGTTGCACGAGGTGCTGGCGCAGCGCCGCGTGTCGCTCGCCGAACGGCCGCTTCGCGCGCTGCGCCTCGCGGTGCCGACCACGACCGTGCTCGACACGCTCGACGCCACGGTGGCGCGTGCCTTCGACCGCGCGCTCGCCCAACTGCGTGCGGCCGGCGCCCGCATCGAGGAGATCGCCCTGCCCGAGATCGCTGAACTGACCGCGATCCAGGCGAGCGGCGGTTTCTCCGCGGCTGAGAGCTGGGCCCTGCACCGCCAGCGCCTGCGCGACCACGAAGCTGAATACGACCCGCGCGTGGCCGCGCGCATCCGCCGCGGCGAGCGCATGAGCGCGGCCGACTACATCGACTTGCTGAACGCGCGGCGTGACTGGATCGATCGCATGAACCTCGGCGTGCGCCGCTTCGATGCGCTGCTCAGCCCGACGGTGCCGATCGTCGCCCCGACCATCGCCGAGCTCGAAGCAAGCGACGACGCGTTCTTCGCCGCCAACGCGCTGCTGTTGCGCAACCCGGCCATCGTCAACATGCTCGATGGCTGCGCGCTGTCGCTGCCCTGCCACGCGCGCGACGAGATGCCGGCGGGTCTGACGGTGTGGAGTGCGGCGCTGTGCGACGACGCGGTGCTCGACGTATCGCTCGCGATCGAAGCCACGCTCGCACAGAAGGAATGAGCTTGCGCGTCGCAGTCATCGGGGCCGGCATCGTCGGCGTGACCACGGCCTATGAACTGGTGAGCGACGGTCACGAGGTCACGGTGTTCGAGCGCCGCGGCAGCGTGGCCGCGGAAACGAGCTTCGCCAACGCGGGCATCGTCGCGCCGGGCTATGTGACGCCGTGGGCCGCGCCGGGCATGCCGGCCAAGGTGCTGTCTCATCTGTTCAGCCGCCACACCCCGGTGCGCGTCAACGCAAGGCTCGATGCGGCCACCCTCGGCTGGATGTGGCGCTGGTGGCGCGCCTGCCGGCTGCCGACCTACCAGGCCAATCGCAGCCGGATGCAGCGCCTTGCGATGTACAGCAAGGAGCGGCTGGACCACATCACGTGCAGCCTGCAACTCGACTACGAGCGCTCCGAAGGTTACCTGGTGCTGCTGCGCACGGCGCAGGACCTGGAGCTCGTCCAGCCGGGCCTCGCGGTCCTGCGCGAGCTCGGCGTCAAGTTCGACACGCTGGACGGGGCTCGCTGCGCGGCCGTGGAGCCGGGGCTGAACCCGGACATCGCGCTGCACGCCGGCATCCACCTGCCGCACGACGAGGTCGGCAACTGCCGGCAGTTCGCCCATTTGCTGCGCAACGCCGCGCAGGAACGCGGGGCGCGCTTTCGGTTTCACACCGACGTACAGCGCATCGTGCCGGCCATGCATCCGCGGCTCGTGCATGTGTACGCGCCGCCCGAGGAATCGACCTTGCTGACGCCGAACGCCGACGCGTTGCCGGCCGACTTCGCACCGACCGAGCCGTTGCCGTTCGAGCCGATCACCGAGACCTTCGACGCGGTCGTCGTCTGCGCCGCGCTGCAAAGCGCGACGCTGCTCGCGCCACACGGACTCAAGCTGCCGCTCGCGCCGGTGTACGGCTACTCGGTCACCGCGCCGATGCGGCATCACGAGAACCACCCGGACAGCGGGCCGCGCTCGGGCCTGATGGACGAGCGCTACAAGGTGGCGATCAGCCGCATGGGCTCGCGCATCCGCGTCGCTGGCGGTGCGGAACTCGGCGGCTCGCCGCAACAGCACAACGCCGCCGCGCTGGACACCCTGTACAAGGTGCTGCACGACTGGTTTCCCGGCGTCGCGCGGATGAGCCACGCCCAGCGCTGGAAGGGCGCACGCCCGATGCTGCCCGACGGGCCACCGGTGCTGGGGCGCAGCGGCCTCGACGGCGTCTGGCTCAACCTCGGCCACGGCTCCAGCGGCTGGGCGCTGTCGTGCGGGTCGGCACGCGTCGTCGCCGACCTGTTGTCGAATCGAACGCCCGGCGTCGACATCGAAGGGCTCGGCGTCGAACGGCTGCGCCGCTGACAACGCGGCCCCCGGGCACCACAATCGGGCCCATGCGACGCATCCTGCCACCCACCCAGACCCTGCCCTTGTTCGGCGTCGAGCGCACGCGCGCGATCGAGCAACGGGCGAGCGCAGGGCTGCCACCGCATGCGTTGATGCGCCGTGCCGGCGCCGCGGTGGCGCGACTCGCCCTCGCACTGGCGCCACACGCGCAACGCGTCTGGATCGCCGCCGGGCCTGGGAACAATGGCGGTGACGGGCTCGAGGCGGCGACGCATTTGCTCGCCGCAGGCAAGGCCGTGCAGGTGACGCTGTGCGCCGACGCGCAGCGGATGCCCGACGACGCGCGCGACGCCATGGTGCGCGCCCAGGCCGCCGGGGTGAGCATCGGCAGCGCGCTGCCCGCGCTCCAGACCGGCGACATGGCGATCGACGCCTTGCTCGGCATCGGCGCGAGCCGGCCGCCCAGCGACGCGCTTGCAGCGCTGATCGGCAGCCTCAACGCCCTGCCCTGTCCGGTGCTCGCGGTCGACACACCGTCGGGACTGAACACAGACACCGGCCAAGCCCTCGGCGATGTCTGCGTGCGCGCCGATCACACCCTCGCGCTGCTGGCGCTGAAGCCGGGCCTGTTCACCGCTGCGGGTCGCGACCACGCCGGCAGCGTGTGGTTCGATGCGCTCGACGTCGATAGCGCCGATGAACCGCCCGACGCCTGGCTGGTCGGTGCCGACATCCTGACCGCTTCGCCACGCGCCCACGCGCAGCACAAGGGCAGCTTCGGCGATGTGGCGGTCGTCGGCGGCGCGGCCGGCATGACCGGCGCGGCGCTGCTCGCAGCGCGCGCCGCGCATGCGGCCGGCACCGGCCGCGTCTACCTCAGCCTGCTGGATCCCGCGGCACCGTCGCACGATCCGCTGCGCCCCGAGCTGATGCTGCGTCGGGTCTGGTGGAAGGCGGCGGAAGAGACGCTCGCCCACACGACCGTGGTCTGCGGCTGCGGCGGCAGCGACGCGGTGCGCGAGCCGCTGCCGCGCCTGCTCGCCACCGCGGACCGGCTGGTGCTCGACGCCGATGCCTTGAATCTCATCGCCACCGACACCCAGCTGCAGGCGCTGCTGCGTTCACGTGCCGCACGCCAGCGCTTCAGCGTGCTGACGCCGCATCCGCTGGAGGCGGCGCGCCTGCTCGACTCCAGCGCAGCGCAGGTGCAGGCCGACCGGCTCGCCGCAGCGCGCGCATTGGCCGACCGCTTCGATTGCGTGGTCGTGCTGAAGGGCTCGGGCTCGGTGATCGCCGCGCCCGGCGAAGTCGCACGCATCAACCCGACCGGCAACGCGGCGCTCGCCACCGCCGGAACCGGCGACGTGCTCGCCGGATGGCTCGGTGGCCTGTGGGCACAGGACGCGAGCAACACGACGCAGCACGGCACGCTGCAACTCGCCTGCAGGGCGACGTTCATGCATGGTGCCGCGGCCGACGCCGCGGCCACGCCGGTGCTGCGTGCCGGCGACCTGGTCGAGCGCCTGCACGCGTCGCTGTCAGCGCCGCCGGGCGGTCTTGACCGAGGACTTGCGCGCTGAGGCCTTCGCCGCGCGCACCGGGTGGGCCGACTTGCCCGTCCCGTTGTTCGATTTGCCCTTGGCCGCAGCCTTCACCACGCGATCGGCTTCCTTGATCGCCGCGAGTTCGGCCACCGCGCCGCCCGCCTTGCCGACCAGCCGGTCGCGCCGCGCGCGGATCAGCGCGGCGTCTTCCTCACCGTCGCGGACCATGCGGAAGTCGATCTTGCGCCCGTCGAGGTCGACCCGACTGACCTGCACGCGCACGCGCGCGCCGACCGTGTAGCGCACGCCGGTGCGCTCGCCGCGCAGTTCCTGCTTCACCTCGTCGAAGCGGTAGTACTCGCCGCCGAGCTCGGTGATGTGCACCAGGCCCTCGACATACAGGCCGTCGAGCGTGACGAACAGGCCGAAGCTCGTGACCGCGGTGACGGTGCCGCCGAACTCCTCGCCGAGGTGCTCGCGCATGTAGCGGCACTTGAGCCAGGCCTCGACGTCGCGCGAGGCTTCGTCGGCACGCCGCTCGTTGGTGCTGCAGTGCGCGCCGGCCGCTTCCCACAGCTCGCCTTCGCTGGTGGGCGTGGTTTTGGCACCGTTCTTGCGCGACTTCGGCGCATCTTCAACCGCGCCGGTGCTCAGGTGATAGCGCTTGCCGTGCAGCAGCGCCTTGATCACGCGATGAACCAGCAGGTCAGGATAGCGGCGGATCGGGCTGGTGAAGTGGGTGTAGGCCTCGTAGGCCAGTCCGAAGTGGCCGGCGTTGGTGCCGGTGTAGATCGCCTGCTGCATCGAGCGCAGCAGCATCGTGTGGATCTGCATCGCGTCGGGCCGGTCCTTGGTGGCTTCGGCGATCGCCTGGTACTCGCCCGGCGCCGGGTCGTCGCCGATCGTCAGGCCGAGCCCCAGGCCCTTCAGATAGTTCTGCAGCAGGTTCTTCTTCTCCGGCGTCGGACCTTCGTGCACGCGGTACAGCGCCGGGTGTTTGTGCAGCGAAATGAAATCGGCCGAGCAGACGTTGGCCGCGAGCATCGCCTCTTCGATCAGCTTGTGCGCCTCGGTGCGGGTGCGCGGGATGATCTTCTCGATGCGCCCGTTCTCGTCGCAGACGATCTGCGTCTCGGTGGTCTCGAAATCGACCGCGCCGCGCTTGCCGCGCTCTTTCAGCAGCGCGCGGTAGACCTCGTTGAGGTTCAGCAGATCGGGCACCAGGTCCTTGCGGCGCGCCGCCTCGGGCCCGCGCGTGTTCGCGAGGATTGCCGCCACTTCGGTGTAGGTGAAGCGCGCATGCGAGCAGATCACCGCGGGGTAGAACTGGTAGGC
Organism: Piscinibacter sp.; assembly: GCA_036507085.1. Lineage (GTDB taxonomy): Bacteria > Pseudomonadota > Gammaproteobacteria > Burkholderiales > Burkholderiaceae_C > Albitalea. The sequence goes on from DASXQQ010000353.1 coordinate 28,010, forward strand.
GTGGATCACGCCGCCGGCCGTCACCAGCATGTCGCAAACCATCGAGAGGCGTTCCTCGTTCGGGTTCAGCGAGCACAGTCCGTTGGACAGCTTCTCCGGCAGCATCGGGATGACCCGCCGCGGGAAGTACACCGACGTGGCGCGCTCGTAGGCGTCTTCGTCGAGGGGTTCGCCCGGCTTCACGTACTGGCTCACGTCGGCGATCGCCACCACCAGCCGCCAGCCCTTGGCACGGCCGACCTTGGCGGGCTCGCAGTACACCGCGTCGTCGAAGTCGCGCGCGTCTTCGCCGTCGATGGTGACCAGCGGCACGTCGGTCAGGTCGATGCGCTGCTTGCGGTCGGTGGGGCGGATGCGGTCGGGCAGCGCCGCGGCCTGGGCCAGCGTCTCGGGCGAGAAGCGATGCGGCACTTCGTACTTGCGCACCGCGATCTCGATCTCCATGCCGGGGTCGTCGATCTCGCCGAGCACCTCGGTCACGCGGCCCATCGGCTGCGAATACAGCGACGGCGGTTCGGTCAGCTCGATCGCGACCACCTGGCCCGCGGTCGCATTCGCGATCGCGTTCTTCGGCACCATGATGTCCTGGCCGTAGCGCTTGTCTTCGGGAGCGACGAGCCAGATGCCGCTTTCATGCAGCAGCCGGCCGATGATCGGCGCCTTCTTGCGCTCGAGGATCTCGAGCACACGCCCTTCGGGGCGGCCCTTGCGGTCGTAGCGAATGATCCGCGCCTTCACGCGGTCGCGGTGCAGCACCGCGCGCATCTCCTGCGGCGAGAGGTACAGGTCGGGCTGACGGTCGTCTCGAATGAGAAAACCGTGGCCGTCGCGGTGACCTTGCACCGTGCCTTCCACTTCGCTCATCAGCTCTGCGCCGACGGCCGTGGGATTCTGAAATGATGTTTTTTTGATGATATAGTCCAAGACTTCCTGAAATGCCCAGGTGGCGGAATTGGTAGACGCACTAGTTTCAGGTACTAGCGGGTAACTCCGTGGGGGTTCGAGTCCCTTCCTGGGCACCAAGACACATGAGATC
>DASXQQ010000354.1:0-11165 GCA_036507085.1 Piscinibacter sp.
GCGCGCGCGATCGGCGCGCGCTTCGACCAGGTGCTGGTCGACGAGTACCAGGACACGAACCGGCTGCAGGCCGCGATCCTGCGCGCGCTCAAGCCCGACGGCCGCGGGCTCACCGTCGTCGGCGACGACGCGCAGGCGATCTATTCGTTTCGCGCCGCCGAGCTGCGCAACATCCTCGACTTTCCGAGCCAGTTCACGCCGCCGGCGCGCTTGCTCACGCTGGAGCGCAACTACCGCTCGACGCAGCCCATCCTCGACGCGTCGAACGCGGTGATCGCTCTGGCGACGCAGCGATTTTCCAAGCGCTTGTGGAGCGACAAATCCTCGTCGGCCAAGCCGCAGCTCGTCGCGCTCGACGATGAAGCGCAGCAGGCGGTGGAGGTGGCCGACCGCGTGCTCGCCTACCGCGAGACCGGCCTCGCGCTGAAGCGTCAGGCGGTGCTGTTTCGCGCGTCGCACCACAGCGCCGCGCTCGAGCTCGAGCTGACGCGGCGGCGCATTCCCTTCGTCAAGTTCGGCGGCCTCAAGTTTCTCGAAGCCGCACATGTGAAGGACGTGCTGTCGGTGCTGCGCTGGGCCGAGAACCCGCGCAGCCGGATGGCGGGCTTTCGCGTCGCACCGCTGGTGAGCGGCATCGGGCCGGCGAGCACGCGGCGCCTGCTCGACGCGATGCAGGACGCCGCCGACCCGGCGGCCGCGCTGCTCGCGTTCAATCCGCCGGCCGCGGCACTACAGGACTGGGCCGCTTTCACCCAGACCTACGCCGAATTGCGGGGCGAGCACGCGGCCTGGCCGGCCGACCTCGAGCGCGTCAACCGCTGGTACCAGCCGCAGTTGCAGCGCATCCACGACGACGCGCCGGTGCGCCAGGCCGACCTCGCGCAACTCGCGCGCATCGCGGCCGCCTATCCCTCGCGCGAACGCTTCCTCACCGAGTTGACGCTCGACCCACCCGAGGCGACGAGCGACGAGTCCGGCGTGCCCGGTCTCGACGAGGACTACCTGATCCTGTCGACCATCCATTCGGCGAAAGGCCAGGAATGGAACGCGGTGTTCGTGCTCAACGTCGTCGACGGCTGTATCCCATCGGACATGACCACCGGCAATGCGGCCGAGATCGAGGAAGAGCGCCGGCTGCTCTACGTCGCGATGACGCGCGCCCGCCAGCACCTGCATCTGCTGGTGCCGCAGCGATTCCACGTCACGCAGCAGGCGGCCTACGGCGACCGCCATCTCTACGCGTCGTTGACGCGCTTCATTCCGCCGGATGTCGCCGCGGCCTTCGAGTCGGTCGGCCCCGGCCAGGCGCTGGCCGCGCCGCTCGCGCCGGCGTTTCCCGCGGCACCGACGCCGGCGATCGATGTGGCTGCGCGCGTGCGCGGCTTGTGGGGTTGAATGCGGATCCAGTCGCCGCCGGGCCGCCCCAAGGCGACGACGCCCCCTCGGGGGCCGACGCCGCAGGCGTCTCGGGGGCCAACAGGAGAACGCCATGTCCCGTCGCAGCCTCAACCTCGACGACACGCTGTACGGCTACCTGCTCGACCATTCGCTGCGCGAGCATCCGGCGCAGGCGGCCTTGCGCGAAGCGACGCGCAGCCAGCCTCACGCGGGCATGCAGATATCGCCCGAGCAGGGCCAGTTCATGGCGATGCTGGTACGACTGATGGGCGCGCGCCGCACGATCGAGATCGGCGTCTTCACCGGCTACAGCGCCCTGGCCGTCGCGCTCGCGCTGCCGGCCGACGGCGAGCTGCTGGCCTGCGACATCAGCGACGAGTACACCCGCGTGGGCCGGCCGTACTGGGAAGCCGCCGGCGTCGCCCACAAGATAGCCCTGCGGCTCGCGCCGGCGCTGGACACGCTGGACGCACGGCTGGCCGAGGGCGCCGCCGGACACTACGACTTCGCCTTCATCGACGCCGACAAGACGAACTACGACGCCTACTACGAGCGCTGCCTGCAGCTCGTGCGCCAAGGGGGGCTGATCGCGATCGACAACGTGCTGTGGGGCGGCAGCGTGGCGCGCCCCGCCGAGGACGCCAGCACCGCCGCGATCCAGGCGCTCAACCGCAAGCTGCACCGCGACGAGCGCATCGAGCTCGCGCTCGTGCCGATCGGCGATGGGTTGACGCTGGCGCGCAAGCGGTAGCCCGGATGAAATCCGGCAATCGGCTCACCGCCCTGCAGCATTCGACGTCGCCTTGCAGCAGCCGAGCGCGAGTTGCTGGCCGCCGGCGAACGCCTGCGCGAGCTGCTCGGCGCCGAGCCCGCTGCCGCGTGCGGCAGCGACCCGGCTGGCACTGCGCGACAGCGGAAGGCCGCTCTGCCGTTCAAGTTCGCGCTGCGCCGCCCAGTACATCAGCGCCTGTTGCGGGTCGCGATCGACCAGGCCGCCACTGTGGTACTCGTTGGCCAACGCGACGATCGCAGCGCGGTCGCCGCGCCGGGCCGCCGCGGTCTCCAGTTCGATGACGCGCCGCTTCCACTCGAGCACCAACGGGTCGTCGGGCCGCTGCGCCAGCGCAGTGCGGTCGCCGAAAGGCCCCTCGTCGGCCAGCGCCACCGCGGCACCCGCCACGCCGGCGGCAACCGCCGTGTCGAGATCGCGCAGGCGAGTGGCGATCTGCTCGGCCTCGATGTCCTGGCAGACCTCGGCTGCGGCGATCCAGCCGCTGGCCATCGCGTTGCGTGCCGCTGCAGTGTCGGGGCCGCGCGAAAGCGCGACGGCTGCCGCCTCGACCTCGCGCGCCCTGACACAAGTATCGACCAGTGTGTAGGCACGCCACGCGTCGTGCGGATCGGCCGAGGCGGACAGCCGCGCCACTTCCTGCGAGCGACCCTCGGCCCCGACCGGAGGCATCGCAAGCTCGCGTGGCTCAGGCACGCGCCGGTCGTGTTGCGCGATGCCGAACGGCGAACGCTCGATGCCCACTGAGTCGCCGGGCCGCTCGAGCAGGCGCACCGGTTCATGCGCGGGCTCGATCGCACCGGACACGGCCGCCCACAGCCCGGCCGCGAGCGCGGCACCGCAGACGCCGACGCACGAGAGCCGAACGAGCATCACGCGCGCCGCCACCATCAATGCGGCAAGTCGCTGGACAGCACCGTGCCCAAGGTCTTGTTGCGGTCCGCATTCAACTCCCAGAACATGCCGCCGCGCAGTCCCTTGGCCTTCAGGTAGTTGTTCTTCTCGCGGATCGACGCTTCGTCGTCGTAGGTGATGAAGACCTTGGTCGACGGGTTGTACAGGTAGGGCACCTTGGCCGCGCTGTTCCAGTGGCGCACGAAACCCTTGCCGCCGACCGTGTACTTGCCGTTGGCATCCTTGCTCAAGTAGCCCTGGTCGGTCAGGAAGGCGAAGTTGAAGGTCGCGTCCTGCGAGCCGACCGCGGAGCCGGTGCACGCTTGATAGAGCCCGTCGCCGTTCGGCCCCGCGGAGCAGCCGGCCCATCCGTAGCCGTAGAACGGCTCGCCGATGACGAGCTTGTTGGCCGGGAGGCCTTGATTGAGGTACAGCGTGACGGCGGCGTCGGTATGGAAGACGGACGCGTTGGCCGACTTGTCGGCGGGATCGAAGTACAGCGGCGCGACGTTGCCGCTGCTGGTGTCCCACGGACCGTGGAAGTCGTAGGTCATGATGTTGATCCAGTCCAGGCTGTTGGCGAGCTGCACGAGCCACGCGCTGCTGCCGCTCGGGTCGTAGACGTAGCCTTGGTCGGCGCCGGCGGCAATGGTGATCGAATAGTGCTTGCCGTCGCTCGCGCCCGCGCTGTCGAAGGCGGAGCGCAGGCCCTGCACCAGGGTCACGAAGTTCTGCTTGTCGGTCGTGCGCTGGCAGGTATTGCCGGAGGTGCAGGGCACGCCGATCTTGGTCGGGTACTCCCAATCGATGTCCAGGCCATCGAGCTTGTATTGACGCATCAGCGCCACCGCGGAATTGATGAAGGCGGTGCGCGAGGTCGAGCTGCTGGCCATGTTGGAGAACTGATTCGACCAGCTCCAGCCGCCCACGGAGGCGACCACCTTCAGCTTCGGGTTCACGCTCTTCAATGCGACCAGGTTGTTCAGGTTCGTCGGGTCGACGGCGGTGTCGCCCAGCACGATGCTGCCGTTGGACGGACTGTTGGCACACGCCTTCATGTCATTGACCGAGGGATCCGGGTTCCCCTGCTGGCCGTTCCAGCAGATGTTCAGGAACGCGTAGTTGATGACCGTCAGGTTGTTGGCATTGATGTTCGTGCTGTTGGCGGGGAAGGTGCTCGCGGTCCAGCCCGGGAAGTAGCCGATGATCTCGTACAGGGTCGCTGACGCGAGGTCGCTGCCCCAGATCTCCACCTCGGTGAAGCTGTTCCACAGGTTCGAGGTATTGCCGTGCCCGACGATGCGCACGTAGCGCGCCGAGGCGATGTCGGGAATGTCGAAGCTCTGCAACTCGTTCGTCGGGCTGCTGCTCAGGCCGGCCTGCACGGTGGTGAAGGTCACGTTGTCGCTGGACGACTGGACGTCGAACTTGTTGGTTCGCGTGGTCGCGTTGTAGAAGGCGATGCGGATCGACGAGACCTTCTTGCTGGCGCCGAGATCGAACTTGATCCACTGCCCGTCGCCGCTCGCGGACCAGCGTGTGCTCAGGCTGCCGTCGACCGTGTTCGCGGGCACATTGCCGTCGTTGGCGCTGGCCGAGACGGCGCTTCCCGCAATGGAGAACTTCACCGCTGCGGAGGGTGGCGGCGCGCTGCCGGGTGTGCAGCTGGCCTGCGCGCTCTGCGCCGAAGTCTCCAGCGGCGTGACGGTGTCGTTCTGCGCCGCGACGGTGTAGTTGTAGGCGGTCCCGTTGGCGAGGCCGGTGTCCGCATACGACAGGCTGGTCGTCCACTTGTACCAGTTGCCGTTGCGGTAGACGTCGTAGCCGGTGGCGCGGCTGACCGCGTTCCAGTTCAGCGTGCAGGTACCGCTCGTCGCTGCGACCTGCAAGGCCGGCGTGGCCAAGGTCGCCTGCGCCGCCAGCGGCCAGGCCAAACCACAAAGAGCGAGCACGAGCATGCACCGGCGCGCAGCCGCGCGACATAACCAATTCATAACCATTTTCGTCCCCACGACGTTCGAGTTGAGAGAATCGATACCGCAACTGCCACGGAGCCACAGTGGATTCTCGCTCTCTGCAGAGGGAGGCGACTGCCTTGGCTTGCCCGCGGAACCGATTCTCCGCGTCGCCCTGGGTGGTACTCAATTGGTACTAACGATGAGCCCTTACCGACCGTTCAACGGGCCGCCGCACCCAGCACCTTCGGCACCGGGTTGTGGCGCAGCCGCGCCGCCTCCGGCATGTCGCTGCCGAGCAGTGGCTGCAGGTAGCGGCGAAACGCGTCGGTGACGTCGGTGCCGCTCGCCGCGATCAGCTCGTCTTCCATCACCCGCGTCTTGCCCGCCACCGTCTCCAGCGGCACCAGCTCGTAGTCGACCGCATACTCGCCGCGCCGCTTGATCGCCACCGAGCCGTCGCGCTCGCCGCGCAGCGCGTACTGCACCGCTTTCTCGCCGACCTCGCGCGCCTCGCGCTGGTCGACGTCGGACACGCAGCCGATGAACGAGCGCTGCAGGTAGCCGAAGGTGTCACCGCGCACCCGCTTGATCTTCAGCTGGTTCTTGATCTCGTCGCACAGCAGGTCGGCCAGCGCGCCGGTGCCGGAGAGCTGAACGTTGCCGTGCGCGTCGCGCTCGACCTCCTTCGCGAGCAGGCTCGCGATCGGCGTGCCCGACGCATCGTGGATGCCTTCGGACACCGCGACCACGCAGCGGCCGAAGCGCTCCTGGGCGGCCTTCACGTCGGCGAGGAACTGCTCCAGCACGAAGGTCCGCTCGGGCAGGTAGATCAGGTGCGGCCCGTCTTCCGCAACCGTGCGGCCGAGCGCCGACGCCGCCGTCAGGAACCCGGCGTGCCGGCCCATCACGACGCCGACGTAGACGCCGGGCAAGGCCGCGTTGTCCAGGTTGGCACCGGCGAAGGCCTGTGCAACAAAGCGCGCCGCCGAGGGGAAGCCCGGCGTGTGGTCGTTGCCGACGAGGTCGTTGTCGATCGTCTTCGGGATGTGCACGCAGCGCAGCGCGTAGTTCGCCTTGCGCGCCTCGTCGCTGACGATGCGCACCGTGTCCGACGAGTCGTTGCCGCCGATGTAGAAGAAGTGGCCGATCTCGTGCGCCTGCAGGACCTTGAAGATTTCCTGGCAGTACTTGATGTCCGGCTTGTCGCGCGTCGAGCCCAGCGCCGAGGCCGGCGTGGCGGCGACGCGTTCGAGGTTGGCACTCGTCTCCTGCGTCAGGTCGACGAAGTTCTCGTCGACGATGCCGCGCACGCCGTGGCGCGCGCCATAGACATGCTCGATGCCGCGAAAGCGCCGCGCCTCGAGCACCACGCCGGCGAGCGACTGGTTGATGACGGCCGTCGGGCCGCCGCCTTGCGCGACCAGAATCTTTGCAGAGGACATGGCAGGGCTCCTTTCGATGACGCTCAGTGTGGCAAATCCTGGGCCAGCACGGTACCCAGCACCTTGTCGCGATCGGCGTTGAGCTCCCAGAACATCGCGCCGCGCAGCCCGCGGTCCAAGAGGTAGCGGACCTTCGCCTCGACCGACGCCTCGTCCTCGTAGGAAATGAACACCTGGCTCGCCGGGTTGTAGAGCCAGGGTACGCCTGCCGCGACGTTCCAGTAGCGCGTGAATCCCCTGGCGCCGACGCTGTAGCGGCCGTTCGCGTCGCGGCCGAGGTAACCCTGGCGGACCAGGTAGGCGAAGTCGAAGGTCGACGCCTGGGCGCCCGCGGCCGGTCCGCTGCACGGCTGGTAGAGCCCGTCGCCTTGCGGCCCCGCCGCGCAGCCGGCCCAGCCGTAGCCGTAGAACGGCAGGCCCAGCACCAGCGTGTCCGCCGGGATGCCGGCATCGAGGAACATCGAGATCGACGCGTCGGCGTTGAACGTCGTCGCCTTGGCCGAGTTGTCGCGCGGGTCGGCGCGCAGCGGCGCGACGTGGCCGCTGCTGCCGTCCCAGGTGCCGTGATAGTCGTAGGTCATCACGTTGATCCAGTCGAGGCTGGCGGCGAGCGCGCGCAGCCAGGCGCTGCTGCCTTGGGCGTCGAGCACATGCTTGCGACCGGAGCCGGCCGCGATCGTCAGCGCATAGCGCCGGTGGTCCTGCGCGCCGGCGCGGTCGAGCGCCGTTCGCAGTTCGCGCGCCAGGAGGACGAAGTTCGGCTTGTCGCTCGCCCGCTCGCAAACCGCGCCGCTCGCGCAGGGCAGCCCGATCGCGCCCGGGAACTCCCAGTCGATGTCGATGCCGTCGAAGCGGTAGCGGCGCAAGAACGCCACCGCCGATGCAACGAAGTTCGCGCGCGTCGCCGCACTCGCCGCCATGTTGGAGAACTGGTTCGACGCGACCCAGCCGCCGATCGACGCCATCAGCTTCAGCTTCGGGTTCACGGCCTTCAGCGCCAGCAGCTTGCCCAGGTTGTCGTGACCGCGGCCGCCGGCGGTCGCGTCGAGTCCCGGATCGCCGAGGACGATCGCGCCGTCGGGCGGGCGAATCGGGCGGCCGTCGCCGTCCTGGCAGTCGCGCAAGGCGCCGTCGCCGCCGGGCGCCGGGTTGCCGTGGCGGCCGTTCCAGCAGATGTCGAGAAAGGCGTAGTTCAGCACCGTCAGCCGGGTCGCGTCGATGTTCGCGGTGCTGACCGGGAAGGGATCGTCACGGCCCGCCACCCAGCCGGGGTAGTAACCGACGATTTCATGCGCCGACGCGAGCGGCGCGGCGAGCGCAAGGGCCAGCAGGGCGGATCGGGTGGTCATTCGTCGAGCTCTCTGACTGAAGACCAATACAATACCACTCAAGTACCATTCGCCCTAAAGCAGCCCGTCGGCGCGGAACATCGCCTTGATGCCGCGCACCGCCTGCCGAATCCGCGACTCGTTCTCGATCAGCGCGAAGCGCACATGGTCGTCGCCGTGGTCGCCGAAGCCGATGCCCGGCGAGACCGAGACCTTGGCCTTGGCCAGCAGCTGCTTGGAAAATTCGAGCGAGCCAAGGGCGCGATAGGGCTCGGGGATGCGAGCCCAGATGTACATCGACGCCTTGGGTACCTCCACCTTCCAGCCCGCCTCGTTGAGGCCCTTGGCGAGTACGTCGCGCCGGCTGCGGTAGGTCGCGGCGATGTCCTTGACGCACTGCTGGTCGCCTTCGAGCGCCGCGATCGCCGCCACCTGCAGCGGCGTGAAGGTGCCGTAGTCGTGGTAGCTCTTGATGCGCGCCAGCGCCGCGACCAGCTCGCGGTTGCCGACCATGAAGCCGATGCGCCAGCCGGCCATGTTGTAGCTCTTGGACAGCGTGAAGAACTCGACCGCCACGTCCTTCGCCCCCGGCACCTGCATGATCGATGGCGCGCGCCAGCCGTCGAACACGATGTCGGCGTAGGCGAGGTCGTGCACTACGAGGATGTCGTGCTGCTTGGCCAGCGCGATGACGCGCTCGAAGAAATCGAGCTCGACGCACTGCGCGGTCGGGTTCGACGGGAAGCCGAGCACGATCATCTTCGGCTTCGGGTAGCTGCCCCGAATCGCGCCCTCCAGCTCGGCGAAGAAATCGACACCCGGCACCAGCGGCACCGAGCGGATGTCGGCGCCGGCGATCACCGCGCCCCAGAGGTGGATCGGGTAGCTCGGGTTGGGCACCAGCACCGTGTCGCCGCGCTCCAGCGTGGCGAGCATCAGGTGGGCGAGGCCTTCCTTGGAGCCGATGGTGACGATGGCTTCGCTGTCGGGATCGATGTCGACCTGGTAGCGGTCGCGGTACCAGTTGGAGATCGCGCGGCGCAGCCGCGGGATGCCCTTCGACGTCGAGTAGCCGTGGGTTTCGGGCCGCTGCGCCACCTCGACCAGCTTGGCGACGATGTGCGCCGGCGTCGCCCCATCGGGGTTGCCCATGCTCATGTCGATGATGTCTTCGCCGCGACGGCGCGCCGCCATTCGCAGCTCGGCGGTGATGTTGAAGACGTAGGGAGGGAGGCGGTCGATGCGCGCGAAACTGCGCGGGCCTGCGGAAGCGGACATGGGTTTCCTTCACGTGAGCGCCCGGAACCGTCCGAGCGACGTGGGTCGCGACAGCGTCGCGCCCGAGCGCGATCTTAGCCGCTCACGTCGAGCAGGCTGCCGAGCGTGCGCTGCTCGGTCTGGAACATCCGCAGGTTGGCCTTGAACACGATGCTCGCGGCCATCTGCTGCACGATGTCTTCGGCGAGGTTGGCGCCGGGCAGCGTCGCCTCGGCGATGCTGGCATCGACACCGCCGCCTGCGCGCGCTTGCTGCGCGACGAGCTGGCGCCGAAAACCCGGCGTCTGCGCGTTGGCGATGTTGTTCGCCGCCGCTTCGATGCGTTGCAGGGCGACGCCCATTCCGGCGCTGGCGATGGAGGACACGGAGTTCATCGTTCCACCTTATCGGCGCGGCGCGCGAAGACTTGAGCGAATCCGCTGTGGTGAAGGCGTCGCAGTTTCGGTCAAGGATTTCACGCCGGCAGCATGCCTGACGCGTGCCGCACGCCGCGCCACGCGAGTGCGCAGTAGCCTCGGTGTATCTCGGTGTAGCAGCTGCGACAGAGGGTGAAAAGTGCAAGGTTCGCACCCCTAACTCGTCGACCATGCCGCCGCGAATAGCGCGTAGTGTGAATGGGGGCTCGCCCCGGCAACTTTTCGGAGTCCGTGATGGAACTCACTCTTTCTCGACCCGGCCAATGGGTGTCGGCGTACACCGCCGGACACACATCTCAGCGCAACGGCATCGAACGGACCTTGCAAGCGTGGAGCCGCGACCCGTTGGTGCTGCGCTTCGACCCCAGCTTTCTGGCCAGCATCGACGACGCCGGCCCCATCGGCGACCTGTCTTCGCTCGCCCTGCTTTGCGCCGACGCAGCCGCGGTGTACATCGAAGTCCAGGACCGCGACTTCCTCGGCGGCCCGCTGTACGGCGCCTTCGTTGCGCGCCGCGCGACGCCCGGCGGCGGCGCGGCCCTCGACGTCGTGCTCGACATCGGCACCCGGCTGGTCGCGCTGCGCGTGCCGGCGTCGGCGCGCGTGCACGAGGCACTCGCGGCGGCCGCGGCCGACTACATCCAGCGCTCCCCCGAGATCAGCGCCTCGCTGATGCCCGAGGACGTGTGGGCGCTGTGCGAGGACCTCGCCGAAACGCTGGGCACCCTCCTGCGTTGCGTGCACTACGCCGGCGAGCCCGGCGCCGACATCGAAGAGGAAGCGAGCGCCGGCCCGGCGCAGCGAGTCCCGACCTGGCGCGTCGGCTTTGCTATCGGCCAGGCGATGCGCCAGCGCTATCACGCGCGCGAGACCCGCGCCGCCCGCGCGGGGAGTCTGCCCGCACCCTTCACCGTCACCCGCGGGGACACAGCATGAAACGATCCACTGCCCCCATCGCGCCGGCGCCGAGCGAAAACGAAGCGGAGATCGCATCGCTGGTCTCGGCCGAGCAGCTGCGGATGGTGCTCGCGCACACGGCGCTGGGCACCGTGCTCGCGACGGCGTTCGGTGTCTTCCTCGCCGCCCAACTGCGCGTCGGCGCGCTGGGCGCGACCATCGCGGCCGCATGGGTGTCGGCCTGGATCGTCGCCAAGCTCGCGATCGCGCTGGTGCGCATCGGCCATGCGCACCTGTACCGCAAGCGCGGCTCCCCCACCGGGCGCTCATGGCAGCGCGTGACGACGCTGCTGCTGGCGGTGGACGGCGCGGTCTGGGGCACCGGCGGCGCCTGGCTGATGAGCGGCTCGACCGAACTCGTCACCTTCATCACCGCCTGCCTGTGCTCGGTGGCGGCGGTCGCGACCTTCGGCTTGCAGGTCCGCCTGGCGGCCGCCGCCGCCTACGTCGTGCCGATGCTCGCGCCACTGTCGATCGCCCTGCTCTTGCGCGGCGACGACATCGGTCTGATCGGCGGCGTGGGCATCGCGATCTTCGTGGCGCTGCTGCTGTCGACCGCGCGCCGCTGGGAAACGCGCATGCAAGAGGTCTTTCGCCTGCGCATCGTCACCGAGCGCGTCTCGCAGGAACGCAAGGAGGCGCTCGCCCTCGCCCAGTTGCACAGCACCGCGAAGGACCGCTTCCTCGCCGTCGTCAGCCACGAG
>DASXQQ010000355.1:0-16430 GCA_036507085.1 Piscinibacter sp.
GACGAGCGACTCGATGCCGGCTGGGTCAGCGGCGCCGAACTCGCGCGCGGCACGAGCACGGTCACGACCACCTTCACCGGCGTGCCGCGTACCGTGGTGATCGTGCTCGACGATCCCGCAGCGGCAGGCGACCCGGTGTCCGCGCGGCAACTGCTGCTCGGTCTCGACGGCGCAACGCGCGTGCACGAAGCCGACGGCACCGAACGCGCACCGATGCTGCTCGCGAGCGACAACCGCAGCGTGCTCGCGTACGACGTGGTCGCCGATGGCGACAAGCCGATGGTCGTGACGATCGCGACGCAGACCGGCTGGTCGCTGGTCGGCGTGATGGCTTCCGACAGCGTCGACGCGACAGGCGCAGTGGCGCTGATCGCATCACGCGGCCTCGACGCCGCGATGCTGCCGTTCGCGAGCGTCGATCCGACCCAGCCGAACGCGCCGAGCCTGCTGCAGTGGCAAGCGCCGACCCGCACGCGCGAAGAGCGCACGCTGGCCCGCGCACAGGCGCAAGGCGGCGCGCGGCTCGCGGCGCTGATGTCGCAACTGATGCCGAAGCCCTCGAAGAAACCGACAGTCAAGAAGCCAGCACCCAAGAAGCCCGCGCCCAAGAAGCCGGCCAGCAAGACAAAAGGACGACGCTGATGCCACGCACCGGCCACTTCATCCTGCACTCCAACGTGCTGCCGCCGATCACGGCCGGCCCGTACGAGCTGCGCACCGATCAAAGCGGTCTGCCGTTCACGGTCGAGACCGAGGTCACGCACATTCGCGTCGCGGCGCCGCGCTACACGATGCCGACCGATCAGATCCTGTCGAGCTTTCCGCCGGCCAATGCCGAGGGCGCGTTCGGCGACCGCCTGCCGCAGATCGTGCTCAAGCGCCGCACGCTGCCGTGGGAGCGAAACCCGGCCGGCTCGGCGGACCCGTCGCCGGTGCCGTGGCTGGCGCTCGTCGTCGTCGCCGAGGGCGAGGCGGAGCTGTCCACCGCGACGCCGGTGGCCGAGTGCTTCACCGCGGGCACGCTCGCGAAGATCGCCGATCCGACCGACCGCGATGTCGAGCAAGGGCTCTACCTCGCGGTCACCGAGACCGTGGTGAAGAAGCTCTTCCCCACGGCAGAAGATCTGCCGCTGCTCACGCATGTGCGCGAGGTCGACGTCAACGACACCGAGCTCGCGAACGGCGACGACGACGGCTGGCTCGCGGTCGTGCTCGCGAACCGGCTGCCGGTGTTCGACACAGCCGCCGGCAAGCCGGTGCGCTACATGGCCTGCCTCGTCAACCTCGAAGGCCAGCTCGATGCGCTGCCGCCGCCGACGCCGCCGGTCGCGAGCTTCGAGTACGCGCTCGCGCAGGACTGGACCGTGCTCGCGACGGTCAATGCCACCAGTGCGCCGGACCAGCTCGTGATGGGCGGCGTGTCGATGAGCAACGTGGCGCTCCCCGCGTCCGTGCTCGCGTCGCCGCGCACGCCGCGCCTCGCAGCGCCCGCGCTGAAGGCGACCGCGTCGAGCGCCAAGATCGGCAATGCGATCGACGGCGGCGCATCGATGGAGCAGCAAAGCGTCGCCAAGCAGTGGGTGTCATCGGCCACCGCGAACGTCGCCGCCGCGGCGAAGGACCCCGACGCCAAGCGCAAGGTGCGCGACACGATGGCCGTGGGCTTCCGTTATCCGATCGAGCTGTACGCGCTCGAGAAGGTGCTGCGCTTCCCGGTGCTCGCACATTGGTCGTTCACCACCAGCGGCAAGGAGAGCTTCGAGACGCTGATGCAGGACATCGACGTCGGCCTGCTCGGCACCGTGCCCGAGCGCGCACCGAATGCGCCTGCGTCAGAAGCCGGGCCGGAGGTCGTGCAGACCGGCCACATCGGACTCGATCACCGCACGCGCCGCGGCGACGCATCGCGCGCCTGGTACCGCGGGCCCTGCGTGCCGTTCCCGACGCCGCGCGATTCGACCGCGAAGAACGAGCCGCTCGCACTCGCACACGCCGCCGACCAGCTGCGCCGCGTGATCCCCGACGGTCGCGAGGACCTCGCGCTCGCCGCTGCCTTCGAGATCGGCCGGCTGCTCGCGTTGTCGCAGCTGTCGGTCGTGTCGGCGCTGCTGCGCTTCCGCGCCGAGCAGTTCGGCGCCGGCCGCGTGCGCGAGATCCTCGCCGAGCTGGTGCCGTTCGCGCTGCCCGAGCTGAAGCAGCAACGCGTCGACATCGGCCGCTTCGTCGCGATGCAGACGCTGGACGTGCTGTCGAAGAACACCGAGCGAATGATCGGCCCGCAGCGCCCGGTGGCCGATCCGGGGCGGCCGCTGCGCGTCGACGGCGACCTCGATGCGCTGATCGCCGGCGGCCTCGGCTACGACCTCGCCGCCGTGCGCAAGCGCGCCGATGCGGTCGGCATGATCGCTGCGCTCGAGCAGACACAAGCGCCCGTGGCGCTGAAGCCGGGCCAGGCGCCCAACGAGAAGCTCGTTGTTCCGGCACTGCGCGCGGCGCTCGGTGCCGAGCTCGATCGCACGCTCGGCGTCGCCGCGCCGCCGCGCATCGTGATCGGCCCGCGTGGCGTGGCGCGTGCGGCGCGCAAGCCGCAGCCCGACGCGCTCGACGCGCTGATCGAGCACGCGCCGCCCGACGACGAGACGAAGGACCTGCCATGAAGACGCGCATCAGTGGCGAGGTCGCGATCCAGGCGGCGATAGCCGCGTCGCTGAACTACGCCGACATCGTCACCGACCACGACCCCGACGACGGCACGCATGTCGTGCCCGGCGAACTGCGCCGCTTCATGGCGCGCCTGCGCCTGCTGCACGGCGTGCCGTTCAGCTACCTCGTGCCGGATGCCGAGCTGCTGCCGGTCGAGTCGATGCGCTTCTTCTACATCGACCGCGCGTGGACCGACGCGCTCGTGCAGGGCGCGCTCAGCGTCGGCACGATCACCAGCGCCGATCGCACGCAGCTCGAGGCCGTGTACCCGCACATCCGCGACGAGGTCGACGAGGCCGAGCGCGCGATCCGCCGCCCGCAACGCGAGCTGCGGCTCGCGGCCGGCAGCGGCACGATCACCGGCTTCATCATGCGTTCGCGCGCGGTCTCGGGTTGGCCGAACCTGCATGTGCGCGCGTACTCGCGCGACGTGGTCGCCGACGACGCGCTCACCACCGCGGCCGAATCGCACCCAGACCGCATGAAAGTGCTGCGCATGGAGCGGCTCGCGCCCGCAGTGCTGTTCGTGCTGTTCGATGGCGTGCCGGCGGTCGTTCACATCGAAGAGCCGCGCCAGGGTATCCAGTTCGGCGCGCGGCTCGACCCCGAGGACCCGCCGGCCAGCCGCCGCGCGAAGGTGCACGTGCGCGACTGCAACACCGGCGACAGCGTGCCGCCGCTGAAGGACTTCACGCCCGACAACTCGGTCGACGTGCCGTTCCGAGCCGGCGCGCCGGGCGTGATCGACCTGACCAACCTGCGCAAGCGCCTGGCCGCCAAGGCACCGAACAGCGGCGGCACGCTCGAACCCAACGAATACGCGCTGCAGATGCTGCGCTTCCCGTACCGCCAGGTGTTCGGCGACCCGGACAACGAGCAGGGCCAGCAGTTCTATTCGCTCAACAGCTTCAAGGCCACGGTCGCGCTGTCGGACTGGAAGAAGACCGTGACCGCGAACCTCGCGAAGGTGATCAAGTGAGCACCATCAAGCGTGCGGCGCTCGAACCCGGCGTGGTGCGCGAGATCACGCGCAGCAAGCGCTTTCTCGCCGCCGACCGCGCCGCGCTCGACCTCACCGAGATCGGCACCTGGGACGACTACCTGCTGCGCGAGCACCGGCTGCTGGTGCCGATCGACGTGCAGGCGCTCTACGTGCCGCCGGGCAGCACCGAGCCGATGGTGCGGCTGCCGATGCTGGTGGCCGGGCCGAACGGCCAGGTCGTCACCGAGGCCGAAGACGGCATGCCCGATCCGTTCGACGCCGGCGCGCCGCGCGAGCCCGGCGTTCACCTGCACTGGGCCATGCCCGACGCGCTGCTGCGCGGCACGTTCCGCAGCGCCGACGACGGCAGCGCGAACCGTCTCGCGCTGCCGGCGCTGCCCGACCGCTGGCTGGTGCTGCGCATCGTCTTGCCCAAGGGCGCGAGCGAGCCCGCCGTCACCGGCTGGGTGCTCGAAGCCGATCGCGCGATCGCTGTGCCGCTGGCGCAATGGACAGAAGGTGGCACCGCCGCGGCCACCCCGGCGGGTGCGCCGATCGATCGCCACCAGCTCACCGGCACGGTGGGTGGCGCGGTGAGCTGGTCGGGCGTCTACGACGCGGTGCTCAACCGCTTCGCGTTCCACGACCCGGTGAAGGACGTGACCGACGCCGACGAGGACTGCGCGAGCTATCTGATCGCCGGCTGGTGGAGCGACCCCGCGCTCGACCCGCTCGACAAGGCGCGCAACAACGGCAGCCTGCACGAGATGCTCGACACGCTGCGCTGGCGACTGCTCTACGAATGGGGCGATGCGGCGTGGAGCCGCGCGCAGGACAAGGCGCAGGCCGACCTGCGCAAGGCGCTCGGACTGGAGACGGCCGACCGCAGCTCGACCAAGCGCCCGATCAAGAAGAAGGCCGGCGTGCGCGCGGCCGCTGCGGCGAATGCCGTGCAGGCTTTCGTGCCGATCGACAAGACGGTGGTCGAGACGCAGAAGCTCATCAGCGCGTCGGCGTTCGCGAGCGATGCGGCGACGCGCTACGTCGCGCCCGCATGGCATCTGCGCTCGTCGCTGCTGCACGGCGCGATCTACGGCGTGCCTGTGCGCGGCGACGTGAGCGTCGATCGACGCCCGTCGGCCGAGGGCATCCTCGTCGCGATCGGCCTGCATGACGACGACCTGCTCGCCGGTCTCTCCTGCGCGCAGGCGACGCCGGACCAGCGCCGCGCGGCCGAGCGGCTGATCACCGCGTTCACCGCGCAGAAGGTCAACCGGCTCGGCTCGGCCGACGGCGCGGTGGAGCTCGAGGAGTACGAACACGCGGCCGGCTTCGCGTCGCTGCCGTCTGGGTCGGCGGGCACCGACCGCTTCTTGCAACGCGTGCAGACCGGTGGCACTGGCGGGCTCGGCATCGGGCGCAAGCGCAGTGAGCAGGTCGGCATCTCGGCGAAGACCAAGGCAGCCAACTTCGGCAACGCGCTCGGGGCACAGGCGCCGACGTCGCAGACGCATCTCGCGTTCACAGGCAAGCCGTCGCTCGTCAAGGCCACCGAGATGATGATCAACGACCTCGCACGCTCGCGCGTCGGCGAGGTGCTCGCGCCGACCGATGCGCGCGTGGTCGATCGTCCCGCACCGCGCTTCGCGTTCCCGACCGATCCGATGGTCGCGCTGCGCGGCGCCGGCCGCAGCCTGCGCCACGGCGGCGACGGGCGCGGCTCGGCCGACGGCAAGCTCACCTGCCGCTGGCCCACGCATGTGATCACCGAGATCGACGGCGTGATCGCGAAGGACCGCTTCATCCGCTCGCTCGGCAACGGCTCGGTGCCCGCTGAGGCGCTGATGCTGGCGCGCGAGGTGCTGCTGCACGACCCGTATCACGACGAGTGGATCGCCGCCGCGGTCGCGCCACCCGGTGCCGGGCGCAACACGCTGCTCACGCGCCTGAAGGCCGAGTCGGTGTTGCGCTTCGGGCGCGACGGCACTTACGACGGCAGCACCATCGCGCTCTCGGCGGCCGCAGCGCCCGCCACGCCGCGCGGCGCACGTGCCGCCGCGAAGCCCTTCGCGCCCGGCATGCGCGAGCAGCAGGCGATGGTGGCCGACGAGCTGCGCAAGTTCTCGCTCTACAAGGGCGCGGATCCTGATCTCGTTGGCGTGACCAGCTGGGCACAGCCGTGGGTGCCGATGTGGCTCGAATGGGAAGCGCGCGTCGACGGGCTCGATCCGCCGGCGCTCGCGGCCTGGCAGCTGCGCGAGGTCGATCTCGAAACGGCTGTCACGACGATCGAGGGCGCCTCCGTCGTGCTGCGCGGTCGCTCGCAACTCACGAGCGGCGCCGCATCGACACTGCACGACGCGATCACCGACTGGCTCGCCGCCGAGGATGCGCTCGACGACGACGATGCCGGCCTGGTCGACGAAGACGTCGAGACCGCGTACCGCACGCTCGCAGCGTCGGTGAAGAACCTCGACGTGCTCACCGCGACGCTCGACGGCCTGCGCTCGCAGCTGCTCGGCCTGCCGGTCAGCGACGGCCTGCGCCGGCCAGCGGCAGCTCAGGGTGTGAGTCAACCCGCGCCGATCGCCGCACCGCACACGGTGCTCGCCGGCGGCGTGACGCTCACGCGCGCGCGCCTGCTCGACGCCTTCGGCCGCACGCTCGACGTGGCGGTGGCCGACACCATCACGCCGACCCGCGAAGCGCTCGACGGCCACCCCGGCTTGCTGCATCTGCGACCGCGCCTGCTGCGCCCGTCGCGCTGGCTGCTGCGGCTCGTCGATGCGGCGACGCCGGTGGGCAGTGAAGGCACCGAGGCGCGCGTCGACCAGGTCGAGGCTTCGCTGCAGATCAACCCGGTGGCCGGCTTCGTGATGCCCGACCACCTCGACGAAAGCCTCGAGTTGTTCGGCATCGACGGCGCGCCGATCGGCGAGTTGCTGCACGAGCCCGTGAGCGGCGGCGTGATGTGGGAGATCGCCGCCGGCCGCGAGGGCCCGGCGGATGCCGGCCCGCACCACGGCTTGCAGCCCGCGCAGAAGCCGCTGGCCGACTTCGCCGCCGCGCTGGTGGCGGCCGACGCCGCGGCCCGTGCCGGCGCACCGCAGTCGAGCGAGGAAGCGCCCGCCGAGAGCGCGCTGTCCGCGCTGCTGCGCGCGATCGACACCACCTTGTGGACGGTCGACAGCTTCGCGTCGCTCGGCAGCGAGCATGTGGCCGGGCTCGTTGGCCGGCCGGTCGCGGTGGTGCGTGCGCAGCTGCGGCTCGAGCTGCGGCCACCGAGCGACATCGACCTCGGTGATCCGACCCGCGCCGCCGAATGGGCGCAAGCCGAGCGTGATGCGGCTCGCCACGCGTTCCCGGTGCGCATCGGCGAGCTGACCCGCAGCGACGACGGCGTGCTCGGCTTCTTCGTCGACGACGACTACTCGCGCTTCCGCCTCGTCGACAAGGTGATCGCCGCGACCGCCGCCGAAGCAGGGCGCAGCCAGGGCCGGCTCGGCGTGTTCGAGCAGGCGCAGGAGCTGCCGCCCGCAAGCCCGATCGCGCATCCGTACATCGCAGGCACCGACGACGCCGACACGCTCGCGCTGCACATCGGCCAGACGGTCACGCTCACGATCCTGATGTCGCCGGCCGGCAAGATGACGCTGACCTCGGGGCTGCTGCCGCGCAAGCAGCTCGCGCTCGCGCGCGATTGGATCGGCACGGGGCTGCAGGCGATCGCGCCGTCGTTGCGCACGGGGCCCGTGCTGGTCGAAGTGGACCTCGCGAAGGAAGGCCAGGTGCGGCTGCCCAAGGTCTCGGTGTTCGGCAAGGACCAGAACTTCCTGTGGCGCGACACACCCGCGAGCTGGCGCACCGACGCGATCCTCGCCGCGACGCAAAGCGCGCTGCTGCCCGACGAGCCGGCCGAGTTCCGCGAAGGCTGGATCCGCGTGGCGCCCACCAAGCCTGAAGACGAGGCGCCAACATGAGCCTCTACGAATGGCCGCCGGCGCGATCCGGCGATGACGATGGCGACGATCCGGGTGCTCGTGTCGCGTTCTTCCGTCGCCAGCGTACCGAGCTAGACGGCGAGGCCGCGCGTCGCAGTGCTGCAAGGCCAGCTCCCGGCGTGCTGCGCGCACCGGCGAACGATCGCGCGAACCTGTGGCAATCGCTCGGCCCCGACACGGTGATCGACGGCCAGGTGATCGGCGCCACGCGAGTGACCGGTCGCATCAACATGCTCGCGGTCCACCCCGACGGCGAGCGCGTGTACGCGGCCAGCGGCAACGGCGGTGTCTGGCATTCGGCCGATGGCGGCAAGCATTGGAAGTCGCTCGGCGGATTCGCCGCGACGCCGGCGCCTGCGACCGTCAATCGGCCGGCGCAGCGCAACGCCTGCGGGTCGATCGCGGTCGATTGGGATGCGGCCGGTGGCGAGGTCGTCTACGTCGGCACCGGCGAGACCTCGCATACCGCGAATGCGCAGCCGGGCCGCTCGCTCGGCGGCATCGGCATCCTGCGTGCGGTGAAACCGGCGGCGTCGGCCGCGGACGACCCGTGGACGCGCGAGGCCAAGAACCTGCTCGGCAACGGCATCTATCGCATCGCGCTGCAGCCGGGCGGTAGCGGCGTTGTCGCGGCGACCACGGTCGGCTTGTTCGAGCGGCCGGCTGGTGCTGTGGCCGACACCGATTGGGTGAAGGTCTCTGGCTCGCCGTTCGATTCGCTCAGCGTTCGTTGCACTGATGTGCTCTGGACCCGCGGCAACGGCACGCGACCCGAGCGCCTGTGGGTCTGGGTGCAAGAGGGCGACAAGGCCGGCCTGTGGGTGCGCGCCGGGACGGGGGCGTTCGAGCGCATCGTCGAGGCCAAAAGCACGTCCTCGGCAACGGCCACCGAAGCGCCGCGCGAGCGCGCGGTGCTCGCGATCTCCGACCCGGCCGCATCGCCGGACCAGCTCTACCTGTTCGTCGACCACGGCAAGCGCGACGGCACCGGCTTGCCGCGGCTCTTCCGCATCTCATGCGCCACCGCCGCGAAGCCGACCGCAACGCAAGTGACCGCGGTCCCCGACGTGCTCGGCAGCCAGGGCTTCTACGACATCGGCATCGCCGTGCATCCGACGATGAAGGACCGCGTCGTCATCGCCGGCTCCACGTTTGACGCCGTCGCGCCCGACGGCCGCCGCCTCGTCAACAGCGGCAACGCTAAGGACGGCGGCATCGTGTTCGCGGACGTGGCAGCCGGCATCGGCGGGGCACTGCTGTTCGGCTTGCCCGCGACGCAGTCGAAGATGATCGGCGCGGGCGTGCATGCCGACGTGCACGACGTGGTCTTCAGCAATACCGGCGCGCGGCTATGGGCAGCGTGCGACGGCGGCGTCTATCGCAGCGACAAGCCGACCGACCTTGCCGGTTTCGCCGCGATGAACGACGGCATCTCGGTGATCGAGTCGAACTACGTCACCAACCATCCGGTGTGCGACGGCCTCGTCGTCACCGGCCTGCAGGACAACGGCATCATCCGCCGCCGCTCCGGCGCCGTGTGGTTCCACGAGGGCGACGGCGACGGCGGCGGCGTGGCCTTCGATCCGACGCAGCCGCAGCGCTACGTCCGCCAATTCACGCGCGCCGATTGGGGCTCGTCCGACGGCAACTTCTCGCTGAAGGCGCCGGCCGCGGAAAACACCGCGGACCATTGCTCGTTCTATTCGACTCCCGCCGCGATCACGAAGTCGCGCCCCGGCGCGCCGGCGGGCAAGCAGACGATCACGCAGGTCATCGTCGGCACCTCGCGGCTTTGGTACACGGAGGACTTCGGCAGCACCTGGGTCACGCTGCACAGCGCCACAGCGCCGCCCGCCGGCAACGTCACGCAAGACAAGTTCGGCGACAAGATCACCGTGTGCCGCTGGCAGACCAGCGAGGTCGCGTGGGCGCTCGGCGAAGGCCGCGTGCGCCGCTACGCACGCACGGCGGGAACCGACACCGCGGCCGGCCCCGGCACCTGGACCTCGGACACGATCCTGCAAAAGGGCGAGAAGAACAAGAAGGACACCACCTCCGCCGACGGCCCGGTCCGCGACGCCGCGGTGTGGACCGACATTGCCGTGAACCTCGATTCGCCCGGCGCGGCGCACGGCACGCGCGGCGCGCTCTACCTCGGCACCAGCGGCAAGCACGACAAGGAAGACGTCGACACGCTGTACTGGTTCAACGGCACCGACAAGTGGTTCTCGACCAAGCTGCGCCGCGACGGCGTGCCCGCGCCCGTCACCGCGATCGTCTGCGACCCGGCGTTCCCGGACGAGGTCTACGTCGGCACGACGATCGGCGTGTGGAAGGGCACGCGCAACCTGACCACGCCGAGTGCGCCGACGTGGACATGGTCGTCGCGCGTCAACGGGCTGCCTGAAGCTGCGGTGGAGGACCTCGCGATCCACACGCGCGGCGGGCTGCGGCTCTTGCGCGCGGCGATCGCGGCTCGCGGCGTGTGGGAACTGCGGCTCGACACCGCCAACCTCACCGACCTCGCGTACCTGCGCGCGCATGAACACGACCTGCGCCACACACTGCCGTCGTCACCGCTGTCGGACGACGGCGTCAACGCGCGCTCATGGCACGCGAGCCCCGACGTTCACGTGCGCCGCGCACCGCTGAGCTGCCCGACGCCACCGACGCTGCCATGGACCCGCGGCGGCGGCGGCGTCGAGGCCGAGAAACTGCGCCGCTACCAGAGCGCATTGCGCGAGCGCCTCGGCGACCCGCGCATCCGCCCGACCGGCCGTTTCGACGACTGGTTCAGCGAGGTGATGCGAAGCCTCGGCGCGCCGCGCGTCGGCAACACCGTGCGGCTCGACAAGGCCTTCTGGGAACAGAGCATGCAAATGCCCTGGGCGGTGGCCGAGCCCTGGGGTGGCGTGACGCCGACACACGCGGACCTGCTCGAGTACAGCGCCGCGCTGCCGGAGCGACCGCTGCTCACGCAGGCCTCATGCGTGCTGCCGCGCGACCTGAGCAAGGTCGACGTGCTGGTGCAGGCACGCTGCTTCGCGCCGCTCGACGGCGCCAACGTGCGCGTCGCGCTGCTGCAATGGACCGACCCGCCGCCCGCGAAGCCGCCGGTGCGCTGGGACGACATCACCACTTGGCCGGGCGGCAACGTGCCGTGGCGCGCGGCCGTCAACGAGGTGCTCAACAGCGCAGGCGGCACGACCGCGCAGGCGTTCGGCGCGGGCTGGAAGCTCGTCGGCACGAGGCAGGGGTTGGAGGGGCAGACGATCGATGCGACGCATCCCGGCATCGCGACCTTCGACTTCGACCTGTCGCTCGTGCCGGACGACCGGCTCGTGTTGCTCGTCGCGGTGATCCGCCATGGCGCGGACGTTGCGGTGCCCAACGACACGCTCGAGAACCTGGTGCTCGGCCAGTCGAACATCGCGGTGCGTTCGCTGCGCATCAACGGCCCGAGCGTGCAGGTCTCCGCCGCGCGCAGCCCGTTCGCGACGGTGCCGTATGCGCTCGAGCTGCACAAGAGCGATCCGCAAAACACCCGGCTCGCGGCCGCGCTCACCGCGGTACGCGGCCCGCTCGACGCCGCGCAGGCCGACATGCTCGACAAGGCCGCGATCATCGTCGCCAAGATCACGCCGAACGGGCCGATGGACTACGCCGGCGTCAACGAAGACAAGATGTACTTCTCGGCGAGCTTGCTGAAGTCGGTGATGCTGTATGCGAGCTTCGAGCTCGTGGCGCAGGTCAATGCACTCGCGCCGACGATCACCGCACCGACCGCGCGCAAGTTCTTCGACGCCGTGGAGCGCGAGTTCAACACCACCATCGAACGCTCGGTGCGACGCATCAAGCCCGGCGCGTGGCGCAGCACGGCGTTCCGAGAAGCGCTCACCGCGCAAAGCGTCGGCACCAACCAATGGCGCGTGCGACTGAGTGACGTGCACGACCGCGAGCTGCGCGACATCTTCATCAACCAAAGACAGAACATCACACCGCGCAACACGATGCACCGGCTCGGCTATTCATTCGTCAACCGCGCGCTCGAGACCGCGGGCTTCCTGGACACCGACACCGACACCGGCCTGTGGATGGCCACCGACTACGGCGACTGGTCGGACTTCAACGTGCCCGTGGTCACGATGAGCAGGGGCCGCAATCCGAAGCCAGGCTCATCATCCGCCGCGATGACCGCGATCGCGATGGCGAGCCTGTGGTCGCATATCCAACGCGGCCAACTGATCGACGCCGCCACGAGCCAGACCATGGTCGAGATCATCCAGCGTGGCGGCGCCTGGTTCTCCACCTTCACCGACGACGTGAAGGCCACGTTCTCGTTCGTCGACGACGGCGCGAAGGTGGGCCACTCGTCGAGCGGCTCGGCCAACGTCGGCTCGGTGCAGTCGGAAGCTGCCTTCCTGAAGCGCAACAGCGACGACACGATGTTCATCGCGGTGTGGCAGAACGTCCCGGACGAACTGGGCAGCCTGCCGATCTACCGCGTGCTCGATCCGATGATCCGCAACTGGCCCTGAGAGGGCCTCACAGCAGCAATGACAGGAGATACGCCATGCGTCACGTTTGCAAGATCTGCTCCCCCTATGTCCCGGGCCTGACCGGCGATGCACATGCCGACAGCGATGAAGTCGCAACGGCCGAACGCGTCGACAACCTGCGCGTTCTGCCGATGCGCGGCCCCGGCCGACGTGCCGCCGTGGAAAAGATGAAGCTGTGGGAGAACGGCCGCACGCTGAAAGTGAAGTTCCTCGACGGCAATGCCGCGGTGCAGTCCAAGGTGGAAGCGATTGCGAAGGAATGGGAGGCGATCGCGAACCTGAAGCTGGAGTTCGTGACCTCGGGCAGCGCGCAGATCCGCATCAGCTTTGCGGAAGAGGGCTTCTCATGGTCCACCGTCGGTACCGACTCGTTGACCGTCGGCTCGACGAAGGCGACGATGAACTACGGCTGGCTCGAGCCCAACACGCCGCTGCGCGAGTACCAGCGCGTCGTGCGCCACGAGTTCGGCCACGCGCTCGGCATGATCCACGAGCACCAGAACCCGGACGCGCTCGGCAAGATCCCGTGGGACAAGCCCAAGGTCTACGCGTACTACGCGCAGCAGGGCTGGGACCACGGCGACGTGGACTCGAACATCTTCGAGGTCTACGACGAGGACAGCACCAACCACACGACCTTCGATCCGACGTCGATCATGGAATACGCGGTTCCGGATGAATTGACGATCGGATCGTTCTCGATCGGCTGGAACACCGAGTTCTCGGCGGCCGACGTGCAGTTCATGAAGCGCCAGTATCCGAAGGCCGCGCCGGCGATGACGGAGATCACGGTGGGCACGCCGGTGAGCGCGGACCTGGCTGCCGCTGGTGAGGTGGACAGCTACCACCTGGCGATCACGACCGCGGCGACTTACATCACGACGACCCAAGGCGGCACCGATACCGTGCTTGCGCTGCATGGGCCGAATGACCCTGGGGCGCTGCTCGCGTGGGATGACGACCGGGGCAAGGGCGCCAATGCGCGTATTGTGCGCAAGCTGCAGCCGGCGGAGTATTGGCTGACGGTGCGGCACAAGACGCCGGGCGGGACGGGCAGCTATTCGGTCGGTGTGAAGAAGAGGGCGTAGGCGGCCCAAGGAGGCATCAGCAATGCAAGCACATCAGCGCAAGCTTCTCTACCGAGCCGAAATCGTGATGGCCGCCGTGAGCGCGTGTTTCTTCGTGCTCACGTTGATGGATTCGATGTGGATCGAGACGCTGTTCGATGAGTCGCCGGATGACGGGGACGGGAGTCTCGAGAAGTGGATCTTGCTGGGGTGTACGGCTGTGGCGACGGTGTTGGCGGGGGTGTTGGCGCGGAGGGAGCGCAGGAGGCTTCGGGCCGAGGCGTAAAGTGCCGGCGTGGAGCGAGGCCAGCACGAATTTGTAGAATTAATTCACCGCTGAAGCTAGCGGTGGCTCGCCGGCGCGCCGCAATGCCGGTGCTTGAAGCTCTCGCGGCCGGCGCATATCGGTCTTGACTACAGGGCGCTCAACGCTGGCGTTCATTTTGACGTTACCCCGAATTACGCTACCCCGAAATATTGACGCAGGTCAGAAGCAGGGTAAGGTCGCGTCGACGTCCCCGCTGGGACCGGGGAAAAGCGACGCTGGCTATGGGCTTATTGTGTTGAAAAACTCGTTGAGGTCAGAGGCAGGCATCGTTTGTTTGGTCCCTCGACCCTTGGTCGATCGACGATCGTCGATCCTGTGTTGATCTGAGAGGTCATCTTCGTCGGCGCGACAAGGCCCACCGGCTCGACACGAGTTTTTCAACACAATCGGCTGAAAGTTGTCGTTCGGGATTTCAACCGCCCGCCAGGGTCTTGCCTGACCGCATTGATCCAGCCTTGGATCCACAATCTATGGAACAACTGCCCAATCGGCATGGACCGCAATCGTCGCAGCCGCGCCCGGTGCGCGTGATCCACATCTCGGTGCAACCGAAGACGTGGCTCGGCAAGCTCATTGCGGGGATCGTCGGTGTGGCGGTCATGCTGTTGGCGTTCTTCCTCTCCATTCTTGCGTTCGCCATCATCGCGAGTCTCGTCGTGGTGGCGATCGTCTATTTCATGTGGGTTACCCATCGCGCGCGACGCGCGATGCGCAGCCAAACCATCGACAGCGAAGTAAAGAGCCACGATATCTATTAGTAGTCGCTCGCTGCCGGAACCCCGCGCCAATACTGACTGCATCCCCCGGACTGTCACGCCGGGGGTCGCGGGTTCGAGCCCCGTCCACTCCGCCACGTTTTCCCTTCCAGAACAGGCACCTTGCGGTGCCTGTTCTGTTTTGGTGGGTCCATGTCTGGGTTGCAGACAGCCTGGCCGACGCTGATTGACATGTGCCCACGGCGCTCTTGGCCACCGTGAGTGCGACGCGAATGGGTTGCAGATTCGCTGGCCGCTCACGCTGTGCGCGAAACCATCAAAGCGCGCCGACGTACTCACCCCTGGCCGGGTAATCCTGAGCGAGCGCGAAGTCCAACGCGCCGACAAGCTCGTCGAAATGGGGCCGCGCGAACGGCATCGTCTGGACCGTGCCGTAGTACAAGGTTCCGTCGGGTCGGACGAAGAAGAGGCCCGGCTCCGAGAACCGCGGCGGCTCCTCGATGCCGATCGATGTGGTGCCGCGCGACGTGCTGATGTACAGGCCCCACTCGCGAGCGCGGGCGAGGTTCAGCCCGTAGCCGATGCGCAGATCGGGCGCTCTCAGCTTGTCGGCCATCGCCTGCGCCCGCTCGCGCTCGTCGCTCGAGATCGCGATCACCTTCACGCCGCGCTTGTCGAACTCGGGTTGCAGCCGACCGAGCTCGAGCAGGTACTTGTGGCAGATGGGGCAGTGCAGGCCGCGATAGAAGACCACGAGCGTGAAGTTCTGTGGCGCGTCATCCTTCAGTGTGAACGTGCCGTGCGCCAGGGTGGCGACTTGCAGGGCGGGCACGGGCCGGCGAGGCGTGAGCATGAGCTTCTCCTACGTTGAGGTGGGTTAGAGCGATGACGCTGCGATTCCAGAGTCTAGTGGCGATCTCGAGACGATTTGGCGCTAATCATCTCGTTTGCTAGACTGAACGTCTCATGGCTGATCGGCTTACAGCGCTCCTGCAGCGCTTCGAATTGCGGGCTCGCGTCTTCCGCGCCGGCGCGTTTCGCGGCGTTTGCCGCGGCGACGTCGCCTCGGGCGCGGGCAATCTGTATCTGATACGACGCGGACCGGTCCGCGTCAGCCATCCTCAAGGGCGCCGCAAGGTGGTGAACGAGCCGACCTTGCTCTTCTATTCGCGTCCTGGAAAGCAGCAGCTGGACGCCTTCGAGCCCGAAGGCGCAGACATCGTTTGTGCGGCGATCGACTTCGGCATGGGCGACGAGAACCCGCTCGTGCGCGGGCTGCCGGCCATGCTTCAAGTCCCGTTGGCGCGGATGCCCGGCCTGGATCTGACGCAGCAGCTGCTGTTCGATGAAGCGGTCAAGCAACGGTGCGGCCACGATGCCGCGGTGGACCGGCTGGCCGAAGTGCTGGTCATCCAGCTGCTGCGCTACGCGATCGAGCAGCGTCTCATCGACGGGGGCCTGCTCGCGGGGCTCGCCGATCCCCGCCTGGTCAGGGCCCTCAACGCCATCCACGCCGATCCCAGGCTCGCATGGACACTGGAGGCGATGGCCGACGTGGCGGGCATGTCGCGCGCACGATTCGCCGCCCGCTTCACCCGGGTGCTGGGCAGCGCGCCGGGCGATTACCTCACCGGGTGGCGGTTGGGCCTCGCACGCTCGCTGTTGCGTCGGGGCTTGCCGGTCAAACAGGTCGCCGACGACGTCGGCTACGGCAGTGCCAGCGCGTTTGCGCGCGCGTTTTCGCAGCGAGTCGGACTGCCTCCGACGGATTGGCTGGCAGCGATCGAACGTTCGCGTTGAACGTTTGGG
Organism: Piscinibacter sp.; assembly: GCA_036507085.1. Lineage (GTDB taxonomy): Bacteria > Pseudomonadota > Gammaproteobacteria > Burkholderiales > Burkholderiaceae_C > Albitalea. The sequence continues at coordinate 16,166 of DASXQQ010000355.1, forward strand.
GCCAAGCACCGGTTCGCAGATCTGGTGTCCGTGGCGACCCTTACGGTCGCCGGCGCACATCGCGAGCGATTCGAGATGCGTCAGCGCGGCGCCATGTACGCGTCGTACAGCGAACGGTGCAGGTCTCGCAGGGCCTTGCGCCGTTCGATCAGCTCATGCTGGCGTCCCTGGCGTTCCAGGCCGATCAACTCGACAAGCACTCGCATCGCCCGTTCGGGCCCGCTGTCGCGCGACGGTTGCGCTGCGGCCAGCAGGCGGGCCAGGC
>DASXQQ010000356.1:0-38174 GCA_036507085.1 Piscinibacter sp.
AATGCGTCCTGGTCGATGCCTGACTTGCTCATTCGTTTCTCCTCGGTGGTGACGGGCTCGTCATCGTACGCGCGGCCGGGCCGATCAGGCGGGAGTTTCCGGCTCATCTCGCCCATTGCCGCGTGCAGGCGGCCTCGACAATGGGTCGGATGAAGCTCCATCGATCGAACCCCGGACTCGCGTTGCTGGCCAGCGTCGCGCTCCTCGGCTGCGCGACGGTCGACGTGCGCGGCATCGGCAGCGGCGGGCGCGAGTCGGCCTATGAACTGCACGGCGCGACGCTGGCTCAGCTGGAGATCGAAGCCCAGCGCCTGTGCCCGAAAGGCTACGAGGTGCTGCACCGCTGGCAGCGCTACAGCCGGCCCGAGAAAGAGGGCGGCACGATCGCCGACTGGTGGATGCGGGTCGGTGAATTCGCCGGCGTGTCGGGCGACAACGACGCGCAAATGACCGTGCAGTGCAACACCTAGCCTGAGCGTCAATCTCCCTGCGACGCGAGCACGCGCGAACGCATGCGAATCCGGTCGAGCAGATCGTGGCGCATGTCGTTCCACAGGCGCTGCGCCGTACCGGGAAGCCTGAAGAACCCGCGGGCGCTGTAGAAGATCTGCGCCTTGGCCATCAGCTCGACCAGCTTGGCCGAGGTGTAGGCGTCGCCGCCGCCCAGCTCGGCGGCAGCGCCGAGCAGTTGCGCCAGGGCTTCGGGGTTGGCCGATGCACGGGTGTTGGCGTCGAGCACGGCTTCGATCCGGTCGGCGAGCCTGGCGATGCGCTCGGAGGGTTTCAGCGACACCGGCATCGGCTACTTCAGCGGAATCGGCGACTCGGCCGGAACGGCCACGGCGGTCACACTGTTCTTCGGGCTGCCTTCGATCAGCCGGTCGGAATAGACCAGGTAGACGAGCGCGTTGCGCTTGGCGTCGGCCATGCGGACCACGCGCACATGCTTGAACACGAGTGACGCCCGTTCGGAGAAGACTTCTTCCTGCTGCGGCAGCTTTTCCTTGAAGCTGATCGGGCCGATCTGGCGACAGGCGACCGATGCTTCGGCCTTGTCCTCGGCGAGGCCCAGCGCACCGCTGACGCCGCCGGTCCTCGCCCGGGAGAGAAAGCAGGCGACGCCGCCGACCTTGGGATCGTCGAACGCCTCGACCACGACCTTGTGGTTCGGGCCGATCAGTTTGAACGCGGTGCTGACCTCGCCGATTTTCTCCGCGCGCGAGGGCAGGCAGACGACGCAGGCGAGAAGCCCCGCCGTGACAAGCGTTCGCATCGCCGCCCTCAGGGAAGGCGCAGGCTGCCGGTACCGAACAGCCCGATCAGGCCGATCAGCAACAGATAGACGGCGACGATGTAGTTCAGCAGCTTGGGCATCACCAGGATGAGGATGCCGGCCAACAGGGACACCAGCGGGGTCAGGCTCAAATGAATGTTCATGAGGCGATTCTCTTCGACGGTTGCACGTGTCTCGAGTTTGCCTCAGGCGGGTTGGCTTCCGATCCCGCGCTGGCGATGGCGCGCACCGAAGTGACTTGCGCGGTCGTGCCGTTGAGCCGGTGCGGCGGGAGTTCTTCGCCGATCGGCGCAATCGCGATCAGTCGCGGCTCGGCGACCGGGTCGAGTTTCGCATCGGAGCGCTGGACCTGCTGCGCCACGCTGCGCGCCGTCTTGGTGAGCTCCAGGGTCTCATGCGCGTGCGCGATCTCGCGCATCATCAGGTAGTCGACGCCGCGCAGCGGACCGCGCTCGCGTAACACGCGCTGCCGGTACTCCTCGGCCGCGCCGTCACGAATCACCAGACGCGTGTTGTACAGCCACGGGTGCTGCTCGTTGAGCACGCCCACGTACAGGCCGACGCGGCCGTGGCTCGCGTCCAGCGCGATCATGCTGAATGCGCCGAGCACGCCGAGGCAGATGAGGATCAGCCCGCCCAGCAGCGCGGCCGCGCCGCTCGCTTCGATCACGGATACCGGAGGATCGGCGGGCAGGGCGAACGAATTGACGTGCAGCAGCAGCGCGAGCGCGCCGACGGCACAGAGCAGGGCGCCGGAAGGAATGGCCAAGCGCAAGGCGTCGGTGCGCTGACGAAACGGGGCGCGCAGGAATTCGCTTTCGAGCGCGGCGAGTTCCGCTTCGGACAACCCGGCGAGTTCGCGTGCGGATACCAGTTCATGCTGGAGCGCAACGCGCTTGGTCCACTGCGCGAATGCAGCCCGCGGGCTCGCCGCGGGCTGCATGGGAAGGTAGCGTTCTCTGGCCTGCAGCAGGCTTTCGTCGCTGAGCAATGATCCTCGGTACAGATGGCTGAGCAGAGACATTGCGTTCTCCTTACTACAAGTCGATTGGTTCGCCTCCCGGACCCACCCCTCGTCTTCTGGCAAAAGCTTCGCACCAGTCGAAGCGGCCCGCCACACCCTGTTCTGGGGGCTGCCACAACGGCGCCTCCGCGATGGCCCTTGAGGTTCTCATCGCAAGTTCTTGTCGGGCTTGGCCGATTCCGAGTCGGCCCGCGGTAAGCGGCAGCGCTACGCAGTCGTCCATCGTCGGGCAGTGGCCGCCAAAGGTTGTGCAATCCGGCAACAGTTCACGAGTCAGAGGACTTGTTCTTCCCGTCCCGAAGACTCGATCAAGTTCGGATGACCAGCGCGAGAAAGGCGCGGCTCGAGCGCCAGGTGGAGCCCGAGACCGATGGCCGCGCCGGCGATTTCCGCGACGACGAAGCCCGGTGCGCTGGACGGCGCGATGCCCGCGAAACTGTCGCTGAACATGCGGCCGAAGACGGCGGCCGGATTGGCGAACGAGGTCGACGCGGTGAACCAGTAGGCGGCGCCGATGTAGCTTGCGACCATTGCCGCAGCACGCGCCGCGCTCGCGCGCAGGATGACCAACAGCAGGCCCGCGGTCGCGACCGCCTCGGCGATCCACTGGCCGGGTCCGCTTCGGATCTTGCCGGACCATTGCAGGATGCTCGCGTCGAACATCGCGTGAGCGAGCCATGCGCCGAGCATCGCGCCGACGAGCTGCGCGCCGATGTAGGGAAGGAGGGCGGCACGCGGCAGCTCGCCGCGCACCGCCATCACGGCGCTGACGGCCGGGTTGAAGTGCGCGCCGCTGATCGGACCGAACACCTCGATCAACACGTACAGGCCGCCGACGGTGGCGAGCGTGTTGGCCAGCAAGGCGATGGCGACGTTGCCGCCGGAAAGGCGCTCGGCCATGATGCCCGAGCCGATGACGACGGTAAGCAGCAGGCCTGTGCCGATCAGCTCGCCGAGCAATTTACGCGACAGATGCTCCACCGGTTCAGCTCGCGGAAATGGCGCTGAGCGCCTGCTGGAGCTGCGCGTTGTCCATCGTCTCCAACGGCAAGGCGATCAACTGCAGCATGCGGTAGCCGATGGCCTGGCGCGTCAGCTCGAAGGCCAGGCGCTTGCCCTCGTCGCCTCCCGGCGCGTTGGACGGATCGGCGTAACCCCAATGCACTTTCACCGGACTGCCCGGCCAGTAGGGGCAGGTCTCCTGCGCGGCACTGTCGCACACGGTGATGACGATGCGCATCTCGGGCGCGCCGGTGCCCGCGAATTCGTCCCAGCTCTTGCTGCGGTAACCGCTGACGTCGACCCCCGCATGGGTCAGCGCCTCCAGCGCGAAGGGATTGAGGCGACCACTGGGCGCACTGCCTGCGCTGTAGGCGCGAACGTCCTTGCCGAGCTTGTGCGCCAAGTGGTTCAGCATGCCTTCACTCAGCACGCTGCGCGCCGAGTTGTGGGTACAGAGGATCAAGACGTTGGTGGTCATTGAGAGGGCGGTCACGGCTGCCCTCAGCAGCAAGACGAGGCAGACTTCACCGCGATGCCGATCGGCTTGCCGCCGGGCGAGGCCGACGCGCAGCAGGCCGATGCTGCGGCCTGCGCGGCCGTGTTTTCGGCTTGCTTGTACTCGCCGAACGTGGGCACGCTGGCGAGGGTGTGGAAGTGTTCCCAGGCAACGCCTTGCGGGTCGGTCACCCAGTGCTTCTCGCTGCGGGCATAGCAGCACGTCGTTTCGCCGGCGTCGAGCAGTGCGATGTCGGCGGCCCGGGCCCGCGCCTTCAGTTCGGCGAGTTCCTCGGCATCGTCGGTCTGGAAGCCGAGGTGGTCGACGCCGGCCACGCCGCCGCGGTTGGAGATCGCGAAGTTGATGCGCGGATCGTCGAGCATCCACTTGGCGTAGTCACTCTCGACGCGCACCGGTTCGGCGGCGAAAAGCTTGGTGTAGAAGTCGATGCTCTTGGCGAGATCATCGACATGGACGTGAACGTGAAAGCGCTTCATGGTGGCTCCGTTTCAGCAAGTGGTGCAGGTGGCGGGACTGGCGGCGTCGAGGCAGGCTTCGCCCTGGCAGCAATGCGCGGTCAGGTAGCCCAGCAGCCCGTTCATCCGGTCGAACGACGCGCGATAGATCAGGTGCCGGCCGTCGCGCTCTTGCGAGACCAGGTCGGCGTGGGTCAACTCCTTCAGATGGAAGGACAAGCTGGTCGCGGCGACATCGAGTTGCTCGCAAAGCGCGCCGGGGGTGAGGCCGGCGGGACCGGCGACGACGAGCGCGCGAAAGACGCGCAGCCGCAGCGGCTGGGCCAGTGCGGCGAGAGCCCTGACGACGTCTTGTTCTTCCATAATTCAAGGATAGTTGAAATATAGATCGGGAGCAAATGGCATCCGGATTGGATACAGCACAATGTATATTATGTCTACTCAATTGCGACGTTTGGCCGAGCCGGTCAGCCTCGACGACACTCGACGCTCGAATCCCCACCGAGCCGATCGTGTCGACGTCCACTGAAGAGCCAAGCACTCCACCGCCGCGTCCCGAGTCCGCGTGGGCGCCCTTGTCGCAGCCCGTGTTTCGCATGCTGTGGGCGGTCTGGCTCACGGCCAACGTCGGCATGTGGATGAACGACGTCGCTGCGGCCTGGTTGATGACGACATTGACCAGCTCGCCGATCATGGTGGCGCTGGTGCAGACGGCGTCCACCTTGCCGGTGTTCCTGCTCGGACTGCCCAGCGGCGCGCTGGCCGACATCCTCGATCGCCGGCGCTATTTCATGGTCACCCAGTTCTGGGTCGCGGTCGTGGCGCTCATCCTGTGCGCCGCCATCCTGACCGACGCCATGACGCCGCCCGTGCTGCTCGCGCTGACCTTCGCCAACGGCATCGGACTGGCGATGCGCTGGCCGGTGTTTGCCGCCATCGTTCCGGAACTGGTACCGCGCATGCAGCTGCCGGCGGCGCTGGCGCTGAACGGCATTGCGATGAACGCATCGCGCATCGCCGGGCCGATCATCGCCGGTGCGCTGATCGCCGGCGCCGGCAGCGTGTATGTGTTCGTCCTGAACGCGTTGATGTCGGTCGCCGCCGGCTTCGTGATCATGCGCTGGAAGCACCAGCAGAAGGTCAGCTCGCTGCCCGGCGAGCGCTTCCTCGGCGCCATTCGGGTGGGGGTGCAGTACGTCAGCCAGTCCGCGCGCATGCACACCGTGCTGCTGCGCGTGTCGGTGTTCTTCGTGCAGTCGACCGCGCTGCTCGCCTTGCTCCCCTTGGTCGCCCGGCAGTTGCACCAGGGCAATGCCGCCACCTACACCGTGCTGCTCGCCTCGATGGGCGGCGGCGCGATCGTCGCGGCGATGTTTCTGCCCCGCCTGCGCGAAGCGCTCACGCGTGACGCGCTGGTGCGCAACGGCACCTTGCTGCAAACCGCGGCGATGGTGGTCGTCAGCCTGGCGCCGAACAGCCTCGTCGCAGCGCCGGCGATGGTCGTGGCCGGCATGGCATGGATCGCGGTGGCCAACTCCATCACGGTCTCGGCCCAACTCGGCCTGCCCGACTGGGTGCGCGCGCGCGGCATGTCGATCTTCCAGATGGCGATCATGGGCAGCAGCGCGTTCGGCGCCGCGCTGTGGGGCCAGGTCGCCACGCTCACGACCGTCAGCACCAGCCTGCAACTCGGCGCGGCCGCCGGCATCCTGGCGATGCTGCTGACGCGCCGCTTCAAGCTGGACGCGGTGGCCGACGAAGACCTGAGCCCGGCGCACGTCTGGAAGCCGCCGGTGACCGCGGTGCCGGTCGATCCGCACGAAGGTCCCGTGATGGTGACGATCGACTATCGGATCGATCCGGCCCAGGCAGCCGAATTCCAGCAGGTGATGCAGGAGAGCCGGAGCAGCCGGCTGCGCCACGGCGCGCTGTCGTGGGAGCTGTTTCGCGACACCTCCGACCCTGCGCGCTACATCGAATACTTTATCGACGAGTCGTGGGTCGAGCACCTGCGCCGCTTCGACCGCGTGACCGCGGCCGACGTCGCGCTGCGCGAGCGCCGGCTCGCGTTCCACCTTGGCGACGGTCCACCGCTCGTTTCACGCTACATTGCCGAGCCGTTGAGCCACCGCTGACGTAAGCTTGCTGCCACCCGCGACCACGCACGGGTGGGCGAAGAACAAGCAAGGAGACCGACCGATGAATGCCTCGACGGATGCGCTGCGGCGCGAACGGATCGACGCGGTGCTGGCGCTCGCCGCGAACCAGCTGCCCCCGGCGCAGCGCGCGCAGGTCGACGACTTCGCGCGCGAGAACTTCATCCAGTTCGACGACCAGGACCTGGCCGAGCGCACGCCCGAGGACCTGCTCGGCGCCCTGCTCTCGCACTGGCAGTTCGGCGCCACGCGTGCCCCCGGCACGACGAAGGCTCGGGTGTTGAGCCCCTCGGTGGCGGAAAACGGCTGGGCCTCGCGCCACTCGGTGATCGAGATCGTCAACGACGACATGCCCTTCCTGGTCGACACCACGGCGATGGAGATCCACCGCCAGGGCCTGACCTTGCACCTGATCGTCCACCCGATCTTCGCGGTGGAGCGCGACGCGCAAGGCCACCTCGTGTCGATCCGCCCGCGCAGCGCGGCACCGGGGGCGGCGAGCGAATCGTGGATGCACATCGAGGTCGATCGCCTGGTCGATCCGCAACAGCGCGCCGAACTGGTCGCCGGCATCGAGCGCGTGCTGGCCGACGTGCGTGCCGCGGTCGCCGACTGGAAGCCGATGGTCGCCCAACTGCAGGAGGCCATCGACGAGCTCGGCCGCGCGCCGGCGTTGCTGCCGCCGGCCCAGGTGGCCGAGAGCCGCGCGTTTCTCCAGTGGCTCGCCGACGATCACCTGACGCTGCTCGGCTACCGGCGCCACGACCTGGTCATCGAGAAGGGTGAAGACGGGCTGCGCCCTGTGCCCGGCAGCGGCCTCGGCCTGTTGCGGGAAACGGCGCAGGAAAAGCTCTCGGCGAGCTTCGCCGCGCTGCCGTCGCAGGCGCGCGCGCTCGCCCATGCGCCGGTGCCGGTGCTGCTGGTGACCAAGGCCAACACCCGCTCCACGGTGCACCGCCCCGGCTACACCGATTACATCGGCGTGAAGCGTTACAACCCGCAGGGCGAGGTGATCGGTGAACATCGCTTCATCGGCTTGTTCACCTCCACGGCCTACAGCGCGCGCGTGTCGGAAACACCGCTGCTGCGCGGCAAGGTCGAGGCGATCGCAAGCCGCGCCGGGCTGCCGCCTGGCGGCCACCTCGCCAAGGCGCTGGACCACATCCTCGAGACCTATCCGCGCGACGACCTGTTCCAGCTCGCCGACGACGAGCTGTACGAATCGGCGCTCGGCATCCTGTCGCTCGGCGAGCGCCAGCGCCTGCGCCTGTTCATCTGGCGCGACCCGTTCGACCGCTTCGTCTCGTGCCTGGTCTACGTGCCGCGCGAGGCCTATTCGACCGATCTGCGCGTCAAGTTTCAGCGCATTCTGATGGCGGCCTTCGCGGGCAGCGGTGCGGACTTCGACGTGCTGCTGAGCGACACCCTGCTCGCACGCATCCACTTCACCGTGCGTACGACGCCGGGCCAGGTGCCGGCGTTCGACCGCCAGGAGATCCAGGCCCGGCTCGGCGCGGCCGCGCGCCGCTGGGACGACGCGCTACGTGACGCGCTGATCGACGCCGAGGGCGAGGCACGCGGCATCGCCCTGTTCAAACGCTGGAGCGCGGCGCTTCCGTTGGCCTATCGGGATCGGGTCGGTGCGCGCGCGGCGGTGCCCGATGTGCGCAAGCTCGCCCAGCTGTCGAACGACGCCCCGCTCGCCCTCGCGCTGTACCGCCCGCTCGGCGCGGGCGCCGATACGCTCGGCTTCAAGGTCTACCGGCTCGGCGATCCGATCGTGCTGTCAGACAGCCTGCCGATGCTCGAACACATGGGCGTGCGCGTGCTCGGCGAGTCGAGCTACCGCATCGTCGGCGCGCGCGCCGATGCCGAGCCGGCGATCTCGCTGCACGACTTCGAACTGCAGGCGCGGGTGGCCGAGGAGATTGAGCCCGAAACGCTCTCGCGCCTGTTCGAAAGCACCTTCGCGCGGGTCTTCGCCGGCGAGGTCGAGAACGACGACTTCAACCGCCTGGTGTTGCTGGCGGGGCTTGCCGCCGAAGAGATCGCCGTGCTGCGCGCCTACGCGAAGTACCTCAAGCAGATAGGCTTCGCGCTGTCGCAGACGACGATCCAGGCGACACTGGTTGCGCATCCGCGCATCGCGCGCATGCTGGTGAGCCTGTTCAAGCTGCGCTTCGACCCCGTCGCGCGCGACGAGGAAGGCGCCAGCGCGCAAGTCAACGCGATCAACAAAGCGCTCGAGAAGGTCAGCAACCTGTCCGAGGACCGCGTGCTGCGGCAAATGCTCGCGTTGATGCAGGCGACGCTGCGAACCAACTTCTGGCGCACCGGCGTCGGCCACTCGGGCGATGCGGGACCGCGCCGCAGCTTCATCAGCTTCAAGCTCGATTCGGCCAAGGTCCCCGGCCTGCCGGCGCCCGCGCCGCTGTACGAGATCTCGGTGTACTCGCCACGCTTCGAGGGCATTCACCTGCGCGGCGGCAAGGTCGCGCGCGGCGGGTTGCGCTGGTCGGACCGGCCCGACGACTTTCGCACCGAGGTGCTCGGCCTGGTCAAGGCGCAGATGGTGAAGAACACCGTCATCGTGCCGGTCGGATCGAAAGGCGGCTTCGTGCTGAAGAAGGCACCGCCGGCGTCGGACCGCGACGGGTTCATGAAGGAAGGCGTGGCCTGCTACCAGGACTACCTGCGCGCCCTGCTCGACCTCACCGACAACCTGGTCGGCGGTCAGGTTGAGCCGCCGCCGCAGGTCGTGCGCATCGATGGCGACGACCCCTACCTGGTGGTCGCCGCCGACAAGGGCACAGCGACCTTCTCCGACTACGCCAACGCGATCAGCCAGGAATACGGGCACTGGCTCGGCGACGCGTTCGCGTCGGGCGGCAGCGTCGGCTACGACCACAAGGCGATGGGCATCACCGCGCGCGGCGCGTGGGAGAGCGTCAAGCGCCACTTCCGCGAAACGGGGGTCGACACCCAGTCCACCGAGTTCAGCGTGGTCGGCATCGGCGACATGTCGGGCGACGTGTTCGGTAACGGCATGCTGCTGTCGCGCCACATCCGGCTCGTCGCCGCCTTCGACCATCGCCACATCTTCATCGACCCCAGCCCCGGCCCTGCCGCCTCGTTCGCCGAGCGCGAACGCCTGTTCAAGCTGCCGCGCTCGTCGTGGGCCGACTACCAGGGCGAACTCATCTCCGAGGGCGGCGGCGTCTGGGCTCGATCGGAAAAATCGATCCCGCTGTCGGCGCAGGCGCGCGCCGTGCTCGGCACCGACGCCGAGCGGCTGACGCCGGCGGATCTCGTTTCGGCCATCCTCAAGGCGCCGGTCGACCTGCTCTACAACGGCGGCATCGGCACCTACATCAAGGCGAGCAGCGAGACGCACGCCGAGGTCGGCGACCGCGCCAACGACGCTGTGCGCATCAACGGGCGCGAGCTGCGCTGCAAGGTGGTTGCCGAGGGCGGCAACCTCGGCTGCACGCAGCGCGGGCGGGTCGAGGCGGCGCTGGCCGGCGTGCGCATCAACACCGACGCGATCGACAACTCGGCCGGTGTCGACACCTCGGACCACGAGGTCAACATCAAGATCCTGCTCGGCCTGGCGATCAGCGACGGCGAAATGACCGAGAAGCAGCGCAACACCCTGCTGCCGCAAATGACCGACGACGTCGCCGCGCTGGTGCTGCGCGACAACTACTTCCAGACCCAGTCGCTGTCGATCGGCGGGCGCCTCGCGCTGCGCCTGATCGACCAGCAGGCGCGCTTCATCCGCTTCCTGGAAAAGAGCGGGCGGCTCGACCGGGCGATCGAATTCCTGCCCGGCGACGACGACATCGCCGAGCGCAAGGCGCACGGCATCGGCCTCGCCAGCCCCGAGCGCGCGGTGCTGCTCGCCTACAGCAAGATGTGGCTGTCCGACGAGCTGCTCGCGTCCGACCTGCCCGAAGATCCGTGGATCGGCAGCGCGCTGCAGCGCTACTTTCCGGCGGCGCTGCGCGACAAGTTCGGCGCCTACATCCCGCGCCATCCGCTCAAGCGCGAGATCATCGCCACGCACGTGCTCAACAGCATGGTCAACCGCGTCGGCTCGACCTTCGTCCATCGTCTGAGCGAGTTGACCGGCGCGCCGCCGACGCAGATCGTGCGCGCCTATCTCGCCACGCGCGAGGTGTTCGGCTTCGTCGCGGTCTGGCAGCAGATCGAAGCGCTGGACAACCGCGTCGCCGACAGCGTGCAGTCGGAGATGATCATCGAGCTCGGCCGGCTGATCACGCGCGCGACGACCTGGTTCCTGCGCTCGCGCCGTCTCGCCGAGCCGATGCAGCAGATGGTCGAGCGCTTCATGCCCGCGGTCGAGGCGATGCGTGCCCGACTGGCGGGCGACGCCGCGGTCGCGCCGCGCTCCGTCGCGTGGGTGCAGGCCGGCGTGCCGGCCGCGCTCGCGCAACACGTCATCATGGCCGATGCGCTGTTCGCGGCGCTCGACGTCGCCGAGATCGCCGAGGCCACGCAGCGCCGCCTCGACGAGGTTGCCGAAGTGCATTTCGAGCTCGGCGGGCGCCTGGGCCTCGCCCGGCTGCGCCGGCAGATCGGCGCGCTGCCGTCGGACAGCTACTGGCAAGGCCTGGCCAAGGTCGCGCTCGGCGACGACCTCGCCGACCTGCAGCGCGCCATCGCCCACGACGTGGTCGGCCACGATGCGGGCGACGCGGCGCACATGCTCGGTGCCTGGGAGGGCCGCAACCGCATGGCGCTCGAACGTGCGCACCGGCTGCTCGTCGAACTCGGCGACGCCAAGGCGGCCGACCTCGCGATGGTGTCGGTGGCGCTACGCGAACTGCGCAATCTCGCGTAGAACGCCAAGGGAGACTACATGACCATGAGGCACGTGCCCTCTTCCGACGCCGGGCACTTCGGCGTCGATGCCGACATCACCACCGCGGCGACCATCGCGCCCTCGTTCTACGTCGACGAAGCCGCGCATGCGCTCGCCCGCGAGCGCATCTTCGCGCGCAGCTGGCAATGGATCGGCGACCTCGCCGACGTGACGCAGCCCGGATCGCTGTCGCCGCGCGAGATGCTCCCCGGCTGCCTCGACGAGCCGCTGCTGCTGGCGCGCGACGCAGGGGGCGAACTGCGCTGCCTGTCCAACGTCTGCACCCATCGCGGCAACCTGCTGGTCAAGGCGCCGTGCCACGCCGAGCAGATTCGCTGCAGCTACCACTCGCGGCGCTTCGACCTGCGCGGGCGGATGACGTTCATGCCGGAGTTCGACGGCGCGAAGAACTTTCCCTCGCCCGCCGACCACCTGCCGCAGGTGCCGCTCGAGCGCTTCGGCGATCTCGCGTTCGCGGCGATCGAGCCGGTCGCTGCGCTCGAGTCCTTTCTGGGCGACGTGCGCCGGCGCATCGGCTGGATGCCGCTCACGCAGTTCCGCCTCGACCCCTCGCGCAGCCGCGACTACGACGTCGACGCGCACTGGGCCTTGTACGTGGAGAACTACCTCGAGGGCTTTCACGTGCCCTTCGTGCATGCCGACCTGAACCAGCTGATCGACTACGGCAGCTACCGCAGCGAGCTGTTTCGCTACGCCAACCTGCAGCTGGCCCTCGCGCGCGACGGCGAGGCGGCGTTCGAGCTGCCGCCGCAGTCGCCCGACCACGGACAGCGTGTCGCGGCCTACTACTTCTGGGTCTTCCCCAACCTGATGCTGAACTTCTACCCGTGGGGCCTGTCGCTGAACCTCGTGCAACCGCAGGGCATCGCGCGCACGCGGGTCGCGTTCCGCGCCTACGTGTGGGACGCGAGCCGGCTCGACGGCGGCGCCGGCAGCGCTTTGCACCAGGTCGAGATGGAAGACGAAGCGGTGGTGCAGGCGGTGCAGCGCGGCGTGCGCTCGCGCTGGTATCGCGGCGGGCGCTATTCACCCACGCGCGAACAGGGCGTGCACCACTTTCATCGCCTGCTCGGCGAATTCATGGCGCCTACAGCGCCTACCAGTCGCGCAGCCGGCGCCTGAGCTTGACGACGATCTCTTCGTGCATCTGCGTCACCCGCGACGGGCTGACGCCGAGCGCCGCGCCGGCATCGCGGTGGCTGATGCCGCGGTCGTAGATCATCTCCATCAACCGACGCTCGCGCTCTTCCAGCGCGTCGAAGGCACTGTGCAGTGCGGCATGGCGCTGCCGCTGCTCCAGGCTGCGCACCGGGTCGGCGTGGGCATCGATGGCGGACAGCGCCTCATCGTCGGCTGATTCGTCGTCGCCGGCTTCGAGCTGCTCGTCGCCGCAGCGCGCCCCGCTCGCCCCAGCAGCGACCATGCAGTCATGGAAGGCCTGCAGCGTCCAGCCCAGTTCGTTGGCCACTTCCTTGGCGCGCGGCGCCCGGCCGAGAGCGTGTTCGAGGCGTTGCACGGCGCTGCGCACGAGGCGCACATTGGCACGCAGGTCGCGCGACAGCGTGTCGGTGGCGCGCAGGGTGTCGAGCATGGCGCCTTCGATGCGGCGCGCGGCGTAGGTGTCGAAGCTCGCGCCGCGGCCTTCCTCGAAGTGCGTGAGGGCGGCGTCCAGGCCGATCATTCCGGCCTGGATCAGGTCGTCCATCTCCACGTTGGCCGGCAGCCGCCCGCTGATTCGCCGCGCGATGCGGCTCACCAGCGGGCGGTGGGCGAGAAGCCGGGCGCTGCGGGGGCAGCCCGAGGTCATTTGGGAAGCTTGGATGTTCATGAACTTCGGAATCAAGCCAAGCGGCGTACTGCAAGAAGCCGGAATGGCCCGATCTTCGCCGCGCGGGCGTGGCCGGTTCGCTTGAAAAACCGGGCAGATCCGAGAGTTGTTGCCAAGCCTTGCGAGCGGTTTCAAACCGTCGCCTGGTGGGCTCGGCCGAATACCGGGCGACCCGCGACGCAAACCGACGCATGAACCGACGCATCAAGCGGCCGCCGCGGATCCGGCTTCGCCGGTCCGCTGGCGGCGCCCCCTCGAGGGGGCGCGCCGAAGGCGCTTCGGGGGTGGTTCTTTCAGCGCGCCTTGTCGGCTTCGGCCAGTTCCTTGCACGACGGCGAGCAGATGAACTGGGTCCGCCCGAGGTACTTCTTGCCCTTCAACTGGGCGCGCGGCCGGTGCTTGCCGCACAGGAAGCACGACATCGTCGCGGTCGTGAAGGCGCGCGCCGAGCCGAACGGCGAACCGGCCGCCTTGGAGCGGTAGCGCAGCCCGTCGGCGTCGATGGAAGTCTTGGTCTCGTCTTTGGCCATGGTCCGGGTAGTCACAGAGTCACCGTTTGGATATGAGGATGCGGCAGAAATTCACAATGTGCAGTGTCTTGGAGTGCCGCGAGGCCGCCCTCGGTTCCCCATCCGGAAAGCACTTGTCGCCGATGGGGGCACCTGAAAGACCGGCCCTCCGATCCCGACCAAGGCGTACAAGTTGCTCCAAGGAGCGTTACACCATGACCCGCCGCCACTTGCTCGGCCTGCTTTCAGCGATCGGCCTGGCCCCACGCCTGGCTCGCGCAGCCAACCCGTCGGCCGCTGCGCGCATCGAGCCCCTTCAGCTCTCCGACGCCCAGTGGAAGGAGCGGCTCAACTCGACACAGTATCAGGTCCTGCGCCATGAGGGGACCGAAAGGGCATTCACCAGCCCGCTGAATGGCGAGAAACGCCGCGGCCGCTACCTGTGCGCCGGCTGCGACCTGCCCTTGTTCAGCTCGGACATGAAGTTCGACAGCGGCACCGGCTGGCCGAGTTTTTACACCAGCCTGCCCGGCGTGTTCGGCTTCACCGCCGACTACAGGCTGTTCCTGCCCCGCACCGAATACCACTGCGTGCGCTGCGGCGGCCACCACGGCCATGTGTTCGACGACGGCCCGGCGCCCACGGGCAAGCGCTATTGCAACAACGGCGTGGCGCTCAAGTTCGTCGCGGCGGAGGCATGAACGCTGCGCCGCTCACTCGCCGGGCCGTCGCCGCCACGTTGCTGCTCGGTTTCGTGCTCGCCGCGTCGTCGCAGGTACAGGCACCGGCCACCGCCAAGGCCACCTTTGCCGGCGGCTGCTTCTGGTCGGTCGAGCTCGCCTTCGACAAGCTCGACGGCGTGATCTCGACCACCTCGGGCTACACCGGCGGCACGCTGGCGAACCCGAGCTACGAACAGGTGTCGTCGGAGCGCACCGGTCACGCCGAAGCGGTGGAGGTGGTCTACGACCCGCGCAAGCTGAGCTACCCGCAATTGCTCGAGTACTACTGGCACAACGTCGACCCGACGGTCAAGGACGGGCAGTTTTGCGACATGGGCTCGTCCTATCGCACCGCCATCTACGCGCACGATGCGCAGCAACTCGCCGCCGCGCAGGCCTCGCGCGCCGCGCTCGAAAAGTCCAAGCCGTTCAAAGGGGACATCGTCACCGAGGTCCGGATGGCGGGACCGTTCTATCCGGCCGAGGCGTACCACCAGGACTTCTACAAGAAGAACCCGATGCACTACGCCGCCTACCGCGCAGGCTGCGGGCGGGCCGAGCGGCTGAAGCGGCTCTGGGGCGACCAGGCGGGGCACTGATGCCGTCCGAAGGACGGCATCAATGCTTTTTCACGCACAGCTCCCCCGCGCCCCCTCCGAGAGGGGGCTCCAGCACGTCAGACGGCTCTCCCCAGCCCCTCTCCGCGAGAGGGGCTCCAGCTTGTTTGACGAGCCGGCCGCGCGAAGTGGGTAAGGGCGAAGACGCTGCGCGACATGCGAGGTGTTGCCGGCCGCAAGGCCGGCTGGTCAAACAAACTGGAGCCCTCCTCGCGGAGGAGGGCTGGGTGGAGTGGTCGAACATGCCGGAGCCCCCTCTCGGAGGGGGCGCGGGGGAGCTGTGCATTTAAAGTGATAGCCGTCCGAAGGACGGCTATCTCAGGTTCCCCGTGTGCCCGAGCGAATACCGCCCCGGCTGCGGCCACACCGTCAAGCCATGCGGCTCGCGCCCGACCTTGATCTTGTCGACCGCGCCGCTCGCGGTGTCGATGCGGTAGACCACGTCGTCGAAGCGGCCCGACAGCCACAGCTGCGAGCCGTCGGCACTGACGTTGCCCATGTCGGGGCTGCCGCCCCCGGGGATCGGCCAGGTCTTGACGACCGCCCGGCTCGCGAAGTCGATCACCGAGACGCTGCCCTTGCCGCCGCGCTTGCCGTGGATGCGGTTGCTGCCGCGGTTTGCCACGTACAGCAGCTTGCCGTCGCGGCTCGGGTAGAGGCCGTGTGCGCCGATGCCGGTGGGAATGAAGCCGATCTGCTTGAAGCTCTCGCCGTCTACGACGTGCACGCCGTCGGACATCATGTCGGCGATGTAGTAGGTCTTGCCGTCGGGCGAGGCGCGCACGTCTTGCGGCATGCCCTTGGTGGTGCAGACCTCGCCGCCGCTCGGCCCCGATGCCTTGCCGGCGGACTTGGACACGCGGGCGCGTGACGCGCCCGCCCCAACCGGGGCGGCCTTGTCGAAATACTTGCTCAGCTTGATCGTGCCCAGCACGCGCCGGATGACGAGGTCGATCTTCGTGATCGAGCCGTTGAATTCGCAGGTGAACAGCGCGTAGCGGCCATCGATCGAGAAGTCGGCGTGGTTCAGCCCGTCGCAGTCCGGCGTCGGGATCGAGTACTGGAGTTTCATCGTCTTCGGATCGCGGAAGTCGAGCCGCTTGTAGGCCTCGGCCACGACGATGGCGGAGGCGCCGTCGGGCGAGAAATACATGTTGTAGGGGTCGTCGACCGGGATCGACTTGCCGTGCTTGCCGGTGAACGGGTCGATCGGCGTGAGGCTGCCGTCGGTGCGGCCCTCGGCATTGTTGGCGACCCACAGGGTGCGCAGGTCCCACGCCGGCACCACGTGCTGCGGGTTGACGCCGACCTTGAAGGTCTCGATCACCTTCAGCGTCGCCGGGTCGATCACCGTCACCGTGTTGTCGACCCGGTTGGGCACGTACACCCGCTCGAGCGCACCGGCCGCCGCCGGGCTGAACTTGTTCGCGCCGACCTCGCTGTAGAGGTTGGACGGGTCGCGCACCTCGGGCATGCCGGGCACGGTGTTCACCGCCTTGGCCGACGCGGGCGCGGAGGCGCCGACCTGGGCGATCGGCGACGCCGGAAAGCCGAGACTGGCGCTCGCGAGGATCACCAGGGTGGAAGCAAGATTGCGATTCATGGGGAAATTGTCCGTCAAGTGAAAGCGAGGGTCAGCGCCGCGCCGCGATGGCGCTCCGAATCGCCGCGACGGTCCGGTCGACGATGGCTTCCACGCCGGGCCGGCCGAGCGAAGCGCTGGCCGGACGCGGGTCGCCCGTCACGCCCACGGCGGCGCCGCCCTGTGCGGCAGCGGCAAGCTGCTCAGCATGCACGACCGACGGGTCGATCGCCAGCATCAAGGATGTATCTGCCGTACCCGCATGCGTTCCGATCTGCGCCTGCGTCAGTCCCTGGGCCTGCAGGGCGCGAACGTAGACACGCTCGGTGACGAGGTAGTAGTCGGCGATGAAATGGGCGCGCGCCGGCGTGTTCGCCCAGTCGCGGTTGAGCCGCGCCGCCACCGCCGCCATCTGCGACTGGTAGCCGCCGTGGTCGCCGATCAGCACCACGTCGGTGAAGCCGTGCTGGCGCAGGCTGCGCGCTGCCGCGTCGAGCAGGCTGCGGAAGGTGTCGTCGGGGATGCTGATCGTGCCGGCAAAGCGCATGTGGGCACGCGGCGGGTCGATGCTTCCTTCGGGAACGTAGGCCAGCACCGGCGCGACGACGGCGTTGCCCAGCTCCTGGGCGATGCGCGCCGCGAGTGCCCTGACCCGCACGTTGTGCTTGCCCAGTGTCATGTGCGGACCGTTCTGTTCGGTGCCGCCGACGGGAATGATCACCGTCGTCGTCCCGCTGCGCAGCGCGAGCTGCAACTCGGGCGAGGTCAGCTCTTCGAGAAACAGGTGCGGCGGCGCGGCGGCCGACGCGCTGCCGGCGGCGACGGCGATCGCGAGGCAGGCGAGGATTCGATTCATGTTCGGTGATGACATTGTCGAGTGGCACTGTACGCGAAGCACCGGCCGCGCCCGCGCCCCCGATCGACCCGTCACGTTTTTCACGGCGACCGCGTCGGGCATGGGCTCTTTGGCGGCGCGCGGCGAACGGTTGTGGTCGAATTCGCGGGTGCCTGCCGAACAACCCACTTCGACCCTCCCGACCCCTGCGACCACCGCGCCCATCGAAGCGCCGCCCGCCAGCTCGCGCGGGCTGAGTCGCCTCGTGCTGCGCCTGGGGCGCTGGCGCGCGACGGCGCTGATCACCGCGCTGGTCATGGTGCTCGCAGTGCTGATCGC
The DNA here is from genome assembly GCA_036507085.1 of Piscinibacter sp. Classification (GTDB taxonomy): domain Bacteria; phylum Pseudomonadota; class Gammaproteobacteria; order Burkholderiales; family Burkholderiaceae_C; genus Albitalea. Next base: position 17,787 of record DASXQQ010000356.1, read on the forward strand.
CGAGCTCGTGATCAGCGTGCTCGGGCGCGGCGACCGCTGGATCGCGGCCGCCTCGGCGAGCCTGTGTTCGCTGGTGCTGACGCCGCTCATTGGCGGCTTCATCGTCAAGCTGGTGTTCGAGCTCGAAGGCGCGCGCCAGCAACTTGCCGTGCTCGCCACGCACGACGACCTCACCGGGGTGCACAACCGGCGCCACTTCATGGCGGAGGTGCAGCGCGAGTGGCTGCGCGCGCGGCGCTACAACCTCGCGGCCGCGGTGCTGCTGATCGACGCCGACCATTTCAAGCGCATCAACGACACCCACGGCCACCTGTGCGGCGACGAGCTGCTGCGCCAGATCGCGCGTGCCACCGGCGAGTCGCTGCGCCAGGCCGATGTGCTGGCGCGGTTCGGCGGCGAGGAGCTGATCGTCTATCTGCCGCACACCGACGCGCTCGGTGCGCTCGACGTGGCCGAGCGCATCCGCGCGAAGGTTCAGGCACTGAGCGTCGCGTGGCAAGGCGCGCCGGTGGGCACCACGGTGAGCATCGGCGTGGCGCCGCTGCGCGCCGAGCTGCCGTCGCTCGACTGGATGATCCACGAGGCCGACACCGCGCTCTACACGGCGAAGGCCGACGGTCGCAACTGCGTGCGCACCCTGCCCTTCGAACCCAGTCGCAACGGCGACGCCTACCCGGTCAACTCGCGTTAGCGCCTTGAGGCCATCGCGGGCCGTCAGTGCGACGCGAGGCCGACCACCCGCTGCACCTTGCCGCTCGCGCCGCGCCGGCTCGGCGCGCCGCAGTGGCCATGCAGCCGCACCTGCGGCAGTCCCTGTTCGCACAGGTACGAGCGCAGCGCCGTGCGCGCGCGGCGCAGCGCCGATTCACCGGCGCTGCCCGCCGCGGCGACGCGCAGCAGCAGGCTGTTCGCGTCCTCTTGCTCGAGCTGGAAGTTGTAGACACCGGCCCGGTCCTCGAGCACCGTCGTCAGCGCGAGCGGCAGCAGGCGCACGTCGTGGCCTTGCTCGTCGCGCAGCAGCACGCTGTCGTCGGCGCGGCCGTCGACCTCGATCGCCGGCAAGGCCGAGCCGCAGCGGCACGGCGCCGCCGCGAAGGTGACGCGGTCACCGAGGTCGTAGCGGATCAGCGGCTGCACGTGGTTGGCGAGATTGGTCAGCAGCACCGTGTGCCCTGCCGCCCCGGCGGGTACCGGCCGGCCCTGCGCATCCACCGACTCGAGAATCGCCCAGTCGCTGTTCAGGTGGAGCCGGCCGAAGCGACATTCCGACGCCAGCGACAGGAACTCCGACGCGCCATAGCTGCTGCTGACCGGGCAGCCGAAGCGCTCGGCCACCTGGCGCCGCTCCGCATCGGTCAGCGTCTCGCCGCCGGTCCAGATTTCGTTCGGCGCAATGCGCAAGCGCCCGGCCATCGCTTCCTCGGACAACAGCAGCGCGGCCGTCGGATAGGTCGCGACGATGGTTGGCGCGTAGCGGTTCAGTTGCTCCACCAGCGCCGCGGTGCTCTGCAGGAACGAGAAGCTGTGCGTGCTCGCGGCCACCCACGGGTTGAGGTGGCGCAATCGCTCGACCGACACGACGCTCGCGAAGTGTCCCGTCGTCGCGCCGACGAAGGCCAGCCGTTCGGCGAGATAGCAGGGGTCCCACCCGCGGCGCGCCGGCTGCAGCGGCCGCCGGCGCAGCGCTTCGAGCGCATAGCAGACCTCGAGCGAGGCCTCGTCCTGCACGAAAACGCCCGGCTCGCCACTGCTGCCCGAGCTTTCCCAGACCACATAGCGTTCGAGGAAGGTCTGGCCAACGCGCCGCGGATCGTCGATGAACCGGCGCACTCTGCTCAGCCGAAGTCTCGGATCGGTTACCCATTCATCGAAGTGTTGCATCAAGTTGCTCTTGGTCGTCACCGGCAACGCGTCGAGCGGCACCGGCGCGGCCGACCGGGGACCGAGCAACTTGCGATACAGCGGCGAGCGCTCCGCGGCAACATCGACCAGCGCCGCGAGGCGCTGCGCCTGGCGGCGCTGCAAGCCCTGCGCAGTCGCACGCGCCACGGCCACGATGTCGAGGCTGATGGCGCCGGCGCGCCAGGGGTCGTACGGGGTCGACACGGAAACGGATGAAGGTGAGTCGCAGCGCGGGGGGTGCAGTGTGCGACCGAGCCGGGCGCCGGGTCAATGGCGGATCGGCCGCGCCTGCGGAGCGGGTTCAAACGCGGGTTCAAACGCGCGGTGCGGCGATGGCCGGCGGGTGCCTGGCCGGCGGTTCATCGATAGGCGATGGTGGCCTCACCGGCATCGGATCGTCGATCTGCGGCGGTGGCTCCTCCGGCCTCGGTGGCGGCTCGGGAGGGGGCGGCGGAGGCGATTCGGGCGTCGGGGGCACGGAATGCATCCGCACATCCCTTCCTTTCCGGCCAGAACGGCCGAACGAGCTCGACGGTGAGCTCGCCCGGCGAGCGTGGCAAACCACAGGCCCGCGACGCGGGCGTCGCGTTTGCCGCTGCGGCATGCGGTCCCGGATCGGACCCCCTTTGTTCAGGAGAAACGAACATGGCTGAATCGAAGATGCTGACCGGCCTGTTTCGCGACCGCGAAAGCGCGGAACGCGCCTACCAGTCGGCGATGCAACGAGGCTATGCCGGCAAGGACATCAACCTCGTGATGTCGGACGAGACGCGCAAGCGCCACTTCGCTCCCACCGTGGAGCGCACCCCGTTCCCGACCAAGGCCGCCGAAGGCGCCGGTATCGGCAGCGCCGTGGGGGGCACGCTCGGAGCCATCGCGGCAGCGATCGCGGCAATGGGCACGAGCGTGGTGATTCCGGGCCTCGGCCTGGCGGTCGCGGGGCCGCTGGCCGCCGCACTGGCCGGCGCCGGCGCTGGTGCAGCCACCGGCGGCTTCATTGGCGCGCTGATCGGCTGGGGCATTCCCGAAGAGCGCGTCGAGCGCTATGAATCGGGCATCAAGCAGGGCGGCATCCTGCTCGGCATCAAGCCGCGTTCAGCCGAAGACGCGCAGCACCTCGAGAAGACCTGGCGCGAGCACCACGCCGAGGACGTGTACTGGTGAGCCTGCAAGCGACGCGGCCCGCGCAAGAAGGCGGGCCGCACCGTCGCTGGAAAAAAACACCGTCTCGAGCCCGCGCCGCCTAAGAGTCGGGAGGAAGGGGGGAAGAGCGTCGCGGTTGAATGCTCGAGCCGGGAAAATCGTCGAAGCGTCCGAAACCACGGGGGTCGATCGAACGGTCCATCGCGACCGACGAAGCAATCGCCGTTCCATGCGCGCCCCATCCCCGACCCCGTCGACTCCGCCTCGGTGCCGCAGCCCTGCGCGCCGTCGCCGGTGTTTTTCCACTCTGCAAATATGGGCAAGCTTGCGTAATTTGCGGTGCAGCATTTACCGCTTGGTGCCTTGCCCTATGCGGGAACCGCCAGCGCGGGACCGACGCCGGACCCCGGCTCGCGGGCCAGTCCGAGCGCGCCGGCAAGCGTGTCGATCACCGTTTGTGAATCGATCGGCTTGGCGACATGGAAATCGAACCCGGCGCGCAGTGCGCGCGCCTTGTCTTCGACGCGCGCAAACGAAGTCAGCGCGAGCGCGACCAGGCGGCGCGGGCGCAGCAGGCTGCCCTCCATGTCGCGCACCCGGCGGATGAAGGTGTAGCCGTCTTCGCCGGGCATGGCGATGTCGGAGATCAGCGCGTCGGGCTGCTCGTCCTGCGGGGCCTGCGCAAGGTAGGCGAAGGCGTCGGCTGCGCAGGCGAAGCTGTGCAGCTCGGCCTGCGCTTCGCGCAGGATCAGGCCGAGGAGTTCGCGGCCTTCATCGTCGTCCTCGACGATCACGATTCGCTTGCCCGCCAGCGCCGGGCCGCCGGGGGCTCGCGTTCCCGCCGGCGCCGCGGTGCGCGGCTGCGATGCCGCCGGCAGTTCGATGCTGAAGGTCGCACCGTGGCCGATGCCTTCGCTGTGCACACGAATGCGCCCGCCATGCAGCTCGATCAGTCGCCGGGCGAGCGACAGCCCCAGGCCGAAGCCGCTCGGGCCCCGGGTGGCGGAGCCGTCGACCTGGCGAACACGCTCGAACACACGCGGCAGCTGCGACGGGTCGAGGCCGATGCCGCTGTCGCGCACGTCGATCTCGATCGAGTCGCCGTGGCGCCGGCTGCTCACCTGAACGACCCCTTCGTCGGGAGTGAACTTGACCGCGTTCAGCAGCAGCTTGACCAGCGCCTGGCGCAGGCGATCGACGTCGACCGCGACAGCGTCGATGTCCGGATCGTGGCTCAGCTCGAGGCGGATCCGCTTCGTTTGTGCCATCGGCTGCACCGCATCGACGGCCTCGCCGATCAGCGTCGCCAGCGGCACCCGGTTGATGTTGAGCTGCAGCTCGCCGAACACGACGCGCTGGCTGTCGAGCAGGTCGTCGACCATGTGCGACTGCGCCAGCGTGTTGCGGTCGATCGCGTCCAGCGCCTTCACCTGCGCGTCGTTCAGTTCGCCGCTCTTGCGCAGCACATGGGCCCAGCCGCGAATCGCGTGCAGCGGCGAGCGCAGCTCGTGCGTCACGACGGCCAGGAATTCGTCCTTCGATGCAGCCAGCGCCTCGGCATCGGCACGCGCGCTGCGCTCGCGTTCGAGCAGTTCGTCGCGCTCGATGTCGCGCTGCCTCGGCTCCTCGCGTTGTCGCGGCGGGTCCGGCGGAAGGTCGGGGGGTGAAGACGGGCTGTTCTTCATGGCGAGCGTGCTGGCGATGAAGCCGCGGTGTCTGATCGCAAAGCGTTCCGCAAGCCGCGTGCCCGGGGTCGACGCCACGGCGTGTGCGACCCGCCACGGCTGCGGCCCTGGGGGCCACCGCTCGGGCGCGAATCACCCTGCCGCTGCGGTCCGGGAACGACTTACATCGCGCTGAAATTCTTCCCGCCACGGCGCCGCCGCGGTCGATCCGGCATGCCGTTTGCCGGGGACCGTCGTGGTCTGTCGCCGGGGAGGCGGCGAACCGCTGTCCGTTTTCGGACTTTGAAAGGAATCTCCATGGTCAACCTCATCGTCTGGCTGGTTGTCGGCGGTCTCATCGGTTGGGTCGCCAGCCTGATCATGAAGACCGATGCGCAACAAGGCATCATCCTCAACGTCGTCGTCGGCGTCGTCGGCGCGGCGATCGCAGGCTGGCTGATTTCGCCGCTGGTCGGCATCCCGAGCATCAACCAGAACGTGTTCAGCGTCGGCGCGTTCATCGTGTCGCTGCTGGGCGCGATTGTCCTGCTCGGCATCGTGAATCTGATCCGCAGGGGCACGCCTCGCAGCTAGGTGCCACCCACCCCGATTCGTTCGACCGCCGAGTTCACCCTCGGCGGTTTTCTTCGCCTCCGAGGAGACCATTCATGGACACCACCGACACCGCCCGAGACCTCACGACCGAGCCCAGCAGCACCGTCGACCGGGCAGCGCAGACTGCTCACGAAGCCATCGACCGCGTCGCCGCGAAGGCCGGCCCGGCCGTCGAGAAAGTGCGTGCTGCCGCGAGCGACGCGGCGCAGACGCTGCAGTCGAAGGCCGATGCCTTCGGCGAGATGGAGAAGCAGTGGGTCGAAGCCTGCCGCGGCTACGTGCGCGAGAACCCGCTGACCGCCGTCGCTGCGGGCGTGCTGGTGGGCATGCTGCTGAGCCGCCTCACCTCGTCACGCTGACCATGCCGGGCGACCCCGCGCCCTCACCTGCCGCCGCCACCGACAGCGCGGCGGGAGACAGCGCGGCGGTGCGCGCGCCGTCGTCGCTGGTGGGCAACGCACTCGCCCTGCTGGACGAGTTGCGCGTCGCCTTGCAGGACCGGGCGCTGCTGTTGTCGCTCGAGCTGCGCCAGGCCGGGCTCGCCGTCACCCAGATGGTGATGCTCGCGGTGGTGGTGGCGCTGCTGCTCGCCTCGGCCTGGTTCGCGCTGATGGTGGGCGTGTTCATGGCCGGCGCGAGTTTCGGGCTGCACTGGTCACTGGCGCTCGGCCTGGTGTTCGGGGTCAACGCCGTCGCGGCGGCAGCCTTGTGGTGGAAGGTGCGTGCCTTGACCGAAACGCTGATGCTGCCGGCGACCTTGCGCACGATTCGCTCGGCGCGCCCGGCACCACCGGTGGAGGCGAAGGGAAGCAGCGATGGCTGAGGCGCGCAGCCTGGCGCGGCAGATCGAGGATGCCGAACTCGCGGTCTACCGCGACGACGAGCGCATTCGCGCGCGCCGCGCGCGCTTGCGGCAGGCGTGGCGATCGAACGCACGAAGCTTCACGCTTGCCGCGATCGGCGTCGCGGCGCTCGTCTTCCTGCTGTGGCGGCGCGGCGGCACGCTCGCCCGCCTGCTGCCGCGCGCCGTACCGCTGCTCGCGCCCTGGCTCGGGTTTCGCGGCGGCTGGTCGAAGCTCCTGATGGTCGGCTTGCCGCTGCTGTTCAAGCGCCGGCCGCACCCGACGCCGTGACAGTGCCGGACATGAATCGGGCCCGCGGCGGGTGAACGTTGCCGGCGGGCCCGACGGGTCAGCGACAGCGATTCAGCCGGCGGCTTCAGCCGCGCTGCGGATCGCTGCGCTTCGGATCGTCACGCTGAATCGAACCACCGCTGCTCGAGCGGCCCTTGTCCTTGCCCGGACCTTGTGGGCCGCGCTGGCTCGCCTGCCCACCTTGCTCGCGCTTGGCCTGCTCTTGCTGGCGGCTCGCATCGCTGCGCTTCTGCTCGTCTTCTTGTTGCTGTTGAGGATTGCGTGGTTGCTCGTTCACTGAATACTCCTTCATCAATGTCGGCGTGCGGATTCGCACCCCTTCCCTTCGTCGCGGCAATGCACGTGCCATCGTCGAGTGTTTTGCGTGCCGGCACCCGGTTTGCTGGACGTCGGGGATCCATCCGACCACATCCGGAGTGCCCATGGCACGCAGCAGCATCCTCGGCGCCGATCGGGCGCCCGCCCAGGCGCCGGGACGTGACAGCGGCGCGCTCGGACCGAGCGACAGCTCCGACAGCGGCAGCGACATCCAGGGCAAACTCGACCTGAGCGGCGGCAGGGACGAATTCGGCACCGTGCAGCCCGGTCCGGGCAGCGACAGCGACGCCGAAGGCACCGGCGAGCGCGGGCCGGCCGGCTACGGCGAACACGTGCGCGAGGCGGGCGACATCGCGCCCGACCATGTGCGCCGCATTTCCGAAGAAGCCCTCAGCGGCGACACCGAGGCATCCGAGGAGGAACCGGAGTCGACCGAGGACGTGGATACGGCCAGCCTGGCTCTGGATGAAACCGATGATGACGAACGGCCCGACGACGAGCCGGACGCGGCCACCTGAGCCTGAATCCCCGATCGCACTGAGCTATGTCGAATCGAACCGTGATCGCCGGGTTGGTGCTCGGCATGCTGGCGAGCGCCTGCCTGGTCTCGCGCCGCGTGCATCTGCGTCGGCGCAACGCCGGGCCGCCCCAAGATCCTTGACCCCTCGGGGGGGCCGCCGCAGGGCGGCCTTGGGGACGCTCTCAAGGAAACGCCGGGCCGCTCCCAAGTTTCCTTGACCCCCTCGGGGGGCCTGACGCGAAGCGGCAGGTCTGGGGGCGCTCAGTACTTGGACTTCGGCGCGCTCGCGGGCGCGACCGCCCCGGGCGGACTGGTGCCGACCATCTCGCCCGGCGTCGTCGTGCCGGCGAGGCCGCCCGTCGGCGTGCCGGTCGAGATTCCGCTGCCCGACACGGCCGATGCGGCCGTCGCGTCGGGCGCCTTGGCCGTGGTCTCGGGGCCTCCGCGGTCGCAAGCTGCCAAGCCCACGCCGAGTGCGACGGCCACCGAGACCGCGCCCAGCCATCCGATGTGGCGATTCGATTCCATGCGACCTCCTCGCAAGAGTAAAGCCTGCTGAACTTCCTACACGCTGGTCTTCATCCGGTCGCGCAGGGCCTTGATCTGGTCGTGGTTCTGCTGCACCCCGAGTTGCTGGCGCTGCACCAGGGCCAGGATCGGCTCGGGCAGGGTGTCCTGCTTCAGCGCCTTGCGATAGCGGGCCAGCGCCGCGTCTTCGCCGCGCTCGCATTCGTCGAGCATGGCCTGGTCGCTGAAGCCAACCAGCGAGCCGCGCACGGCGACCCATCCGCGGTGCAGCGCACCGCTGGCGCTGCCACCCTCGTCGGGCTTGCCGCCGTACTGCACCACGTACGGCTGCAGCTCGGACGCCGCCACCCGGCATTCGTTGGCGCGCTGCAGGAACAGGGTGCGCAACTCGGTCGAAGTCGTGTGCTTCGCGCAAGCCGTGAAACCGAATTCGCCGTCCTTGCACGTTTCGATCAGGTCGTTCAGCGTGTCGACAATGTCGTCATTGGTCATGGTGTGGGTCCTTTCGATGCCGGGGCCGGGTCTGGAATTGGATGTCATGCCCCTGGAGCTGTGGGCAGATTGCGTGCCCATCGCGTTAACAGGCCCTGCCATTGGCCGCGCGGGAATACCGATTGCTTCGGCGCCGCCATGACGCCATCCGAGGGCGCGAGCCGTCCTGCGCCCCACCTGGTCGATGCGACGATGTTCTGGAGCGCCAGCGGTGGCGGCGTGCGCCGCTACCTGCAAGCCAAGCATGCCTGGCTGGCGCTCAGCACGCGCGTACGCCACACCATCGCCGCGCCGGTGGCCGGGGCCGGTGACGTCGCCACCCTGCCTTCGCTGCCCTTGCCAGGCTCCGGCGGTTATCGCCTGCCGGTGCGGCGGCGTGCGCTGGCGCAGGCGCTGGTGAAGCTGTCGCCCGACCTCATCGAGGCCGGCGACCCCTACCGTCTCGCCTGGAGCACGCTCGATGCAGCGCAGCAGCTGCAGGTCCCCGCGATCGCGTTCTGTCATTCGAACCTCGAGCTGATGGCCGCCGGCTGGGCCGGACGGCCGCTGGCACGCGCCGCCGCGCGGGCGGCGCGCCGCTACGCGCGGCACCTGTACGACCAGTTCGACCTGGTGCTCGCGCCCAGCGAGGCCATGTGCCGCCACCTGCTCGACTGGGGCATCACGCATGTGGCGCACCAGCCGCTCGGCGTCGACAGCGCGCTGTTCCACCCGGCGCGCGCGAGCGCGATGTGGCGCAACCAGCTGGGCCTGCCGCAGCACACGCGGCTGCTGCTGTATGCCGGCCGCTTCGCGCCGGAAAAGCACCTCGACGTGCTGGCCGCTGCGGTACGGCGTCTGGGCGCGCCCTACGTGCTGCTGGCCATAGGCGCCGGCCCCGCCCCGCCGAGCGGCGAGCGCGTCATGGTGCGACCCTATGTCAGCGACGCGCGCGCCCTGGCCACCGTGCTGGCCAGCGTCGACGCCTTCGTGCACGCCGGCGACCAGGAAACCTTCGGGCTGTCAGTGCTGGAGGCGATGGCCTGCGGCACGCCGGTGGTGGCGCGCGCCGTCGAAGGGCTGGCCGAACTGGTCGACGACAGCGTCGGCATCGCGGTGCGCGTGGGCAGCGCCGACAGCTTCGCGCAGGGGATCTCCGACCTGTTCTGCGAAGACGGGAAGAGCCGCTCGCGCGCGGCACGCCGGCGCGCCGAATGGCACGACTGGAACCGGGTCCTGCCGGCGCTGATGACGCACTACGCTCGCCTGTTGCGCGACGACGCGCAGGGCCCGGCGTCCGCCCCCCGCTCCCTGCCGTCGAACGCTGCGGCGCTGCCGTGATCGAGCCCTCGATGTGCGTCGTGCTGCACGACGTGGCTCCGGCCACGGGCGCGGCCTGCGAGCGTGTGTTGCGTGCGATCGGCGAAGTCGGCGATCTTCCGTTGACGCTGCTCGCGGTGCCGCGCTACCACTGCGATCCCCCGCGCCCGGAATTCGACGCCTGGCTCGGCGAGCGCCACCGGCAAGGCGACGAGATCGCGCTGCACGGCTACACCCACCAGGATGATGGCGTTCCGCACGGCATCCTCGACCACCTGCGGCGCCATCACGTCACCCGCGGCGAAGGCGAGTTCAGCGACTTGAGCCTGACGGAGGCGATGCGCCGGCTGACCGCGGGCGTGCGCTGGTTTGGCCGGCTGGGGCTGGATCTGCGCGGCTTCGTCGCGCCGGCGTGGCTGATCGGTCCGGGCACCTGGGAGGCGCTGCGCTGGTTCGACCTCAGCTACACCTGCACCCTGACGCGCATCGTGCTGCTTCCCGAGCGGCACAGCCTGCGCAGCCAGAGCCTGGTCTACAGCGCCTCGAGTCCGTGGCGGCGGCAGGCGTCGCTGGCGTGGACCCCTGCGCTGGCCGCGCTGCAGCGGCGCAACCCGGTGTTGCGTCTGGAGCTGCACCCGCACGACGCCGATCACGCGGCAATTCGCCGTTCGTGGCAGCGCCTGCTCGCATCGCACCTGCGCGATCGCCGGGCGACGACGCTCGCCGATGTGGCCGAGCGCTGGCGGCGGCGCACCGAGTGCGACCTGCTGGACAGCGCGCCGTGGTCAGAAGAGGGACTGCGCGAGTTCGGCGGTGACGAAGCCGATCGCCACGCCGAACGCGACGTCGCTCGGGCCGTGCAGGCCCGGCATCACCCTTGACAGCGGCTCAGAGGCTGAAAGTTTTCTCCGCGATATCCAACTCCCGTTCGGGCTGAGCTTGTATTTCCGATCGCCCTGAGCCTGTCGAAGGGAGCCCTGCAACCGGGCGTGCAGGCACTTCGACAGGCTCAGTGCGAACGGGAGTTGGATGCGCGCGGCGAAAAACTCTCAACCTCTCAGGCCACACAGGCTTCACCCGCCGACTCCGGTTCGAGCGCGCAGACCGTTTCGGCCAGCTGGGTCTCGAAGTGCAGCAGCACGTCGTCCCAGCGTGCCCGCAGCGAGGCCGCGCGCGCACGCGGACGCACGCTCGCGAGGTACTCGTGCTGCCAGGCCAGGCTGCAGGCGGCGGCCACGAAAGCGCGCTCGTCGCCCGGCGTCACCAGCAGTCCGCTGTCGCAATCGTCGACGTATTCGGCCGCCGCCGCCTGGTCGTAGGCCACGACCGGCAGGCCCGACGCGAGCGCTTCGAGGGTCACGTTGCCGAAGGTGTCGGTCAGGCTCGGGAACAGGAACAGGTCGGCTGAGGCGTAGTGCTGCGCGAGCACCTCGTCGCGCAGCACGCCGACGAAGCGCGCCGCGGGAAATTGCGCTTCGAGACGGCGCCGCATCGGCCCGTCGCCGACCACCACCATCTGCGCCGCCGGCAGCCGCGTTCGCACCGCGTCGAAGGCGCACAACGCGAGCGGCACGTTCTTCTCGGCCGCCAGCCGGCCGACGTACAACAGCACCGGCGCATCGCCACAGTCCCACTGCGCGCGCAGGGCCGCGCTGCGCTTCTTCGGCGAGAAGTGTTCGGTGTCGACACCGCGACCGACGACGGCGAGGCGCCGGAAGCCGGCGCGCGCAAGTTCGTCGCGTACCGAGCGCGTCGGCACGAAGGTGCGCTGCGTCTGGTTGTGGAAGCGGCGCAGGTACTCGTAGACCACCGGCTCCAGCCAGCCCAGGCCGTAGTGGTGGCTGTAGGCGTGGAAATTGGTGCGGAAGTCCGAAGTCGCGGGCAGGTCGAGCGCGCATGCCGCGCGGACCGCGGCGCGCCCAAGCGGGCCTTGCGTGGCCGCGTGCACGAGTTGCGGCCGGGTGCGCTCGAAGCGCTGCTGCAGCGCCGCGCTGGACGCCACGCCGAAGCGCAGATCGGGGTACATCGGAATCGGGAACCCCGAGGTGCGCCATTCAGCGTCGTCGTCGCAGGCGCTCTCGCCGGGCTGGCGCGGGCGGATCAGTTCCACCTCGTGTCCGCGTTCGCGCAGGTGCCGCACGGTGCGGTCCACCGTCAGCGACACGCCGTTCAGTTCGGGCGGATAGGTCTCGGTGACATAGGCAATTCGCACGGCAGATCTCCAGCGGAGGACCCCCGCTGGATCAGCAAGCCACGTACCCTGCGGGTTTGCGGGATTTGCGCCGCGCGGCCTGTCACGCCGAGCGCGTCGAGCGGCGCGGGGGGCGGCTTCTGCCCTGGCCGCGCGCGTCGCCGCTGGGCGAGACTTTCGGGTGCTTCGGATGGCGCCGCGGGTCGAGGTTGGCGTGAGCTGTCGTTTCCCGCGTCGGGTGGTCGTGCGCGGGGTCGTCGCGAAGATGAGCGCGATGGGGCATGTCGACTCCAGTGGATTCAGTGTTTGTAGTCGGCCGAGCCAAAGACCGCAAGCACGATGACCGGACACCATGACACGGCCAATGCCATGCCGTCCGGAGTCGGCGAACGGTCGTGTAACTTCTACCCGACGCGGTTCGGCGCGGATGCAAGATCGCCGCGCGCGGCTTCGGCGGGCTGCGCCCCGGACCCATCCTCACGCGCCTTGTCCGTTGCCGCGTAGGCCTCGAGCCGGTTGTACAAGGTCTTCAGGCTGATGCCGAGAATGCGCGCCGCGGTGCGCTTGACACGGCCGCACTGTTCCAATGTGGCCATGGTGACGCGGCGCTCCACTTCGGCCAGCGGCGTGCCCACGCGAACCACCACCAGACCGGCGTTGTCCTGCGTTGCCGGCGGCAGCGACTCGACGGGCTCGACGCCTTCGACCACCTGGTCGGCGAGGATGTAGGCGCGCTGCACGTAGTTCTTCAGCTCGCGCACATTGCCGGGAAAGTTCATTTCGTAGAGCTTGGCCAGCGCGCCGGACGAGAAGCTCTTGTGCGTGCCTTCGGCGCGGTTGAGCTCGCGCAGGAACTGCTGGGCGAGCAGCTCGATGTCGGTGCCGCGTTCGCGCAGCGGCGGCAGGTGGATCGGGAAGACGTTCAGGCGATGGTAGAGATCTTCGCGGAACGTGCCTTCGGCCAGCGCCTTCTCGGGCGGCCGGTTGGTCGCTGCGACGATGCGCACATCGGTGGCCACCGGCTCGGTGGTGCCCACGCGCACGAAGGTCCCGGTCTCGAGCACGCGCAGCAGCTTGACCTGCAGGTCCAGCGGCATCTCGGTCACTTCGTCGAGAAAGATCGTCCCGCCCTTGGCCTGCTCGAAGAACCCGCGGTGCTGCCGATCGGCACCGGTGAAGCTGCCCTTCTCGTGGCCGAACAATTCGCTCTCGATCAGGTTGGGCGAGATCGCGCCGCAGTTGATTGCGAGGAACGGAAAGCGCTTGCGCCGGCTCAGGTCGTGGATCGTGCGGGCGGCCAGTTCCTTGCCGGTGCCGCTCTCCCCGGTCAGCAGCACCGTCGCCGAGGTCGGCGCGACACGGGACAGCTTGTCGTACAGCGCCTGCATCGTCGGCGAGTCGCCGAACAGGTGGCCGAAACGGCCGACGCTTCGAAGCTCGTCGCGCAACTCGCCGATTTCGCTCTTCAGCTCGGCGGCCTTCGGCTGGCGGCGCAGGATCGCGAGCAGCCGATCCACGTCCACCGGCTTCACCAGGTAGTCGCTCGCGCCGATGCGAACCGCCTCGACCGCGCTGTCCAGGGACGCATGGCCGGTGATGACCACGATCTCGGTCTGCTGCGGCGTTTCCAGGTCGCGTACCAGGTCGGTCCCCTGGCCGTCGGGCAACTTCAGGTCGGTGAGCAGCACATCGGGCGACTGGCGCACGAGTTGCGCCCGCGCGTTGCGCAGGGAGTCGGCGGTGGCGACGGTGTAGCCCTCTGCCTGGACCACCTTCTCCATCCATCCGACGACGTCGGGTTCGTCATCGACGATCAGTGCATGAGGCATCTTGCCTCCTTCTGCCTGCGCGGTCGCGGCCGGCCGCGCTCACTGGGTGATGGGGGGTCGCACGACGATGTCATTGCGAACCGCCTTGACGTACGAGTCGCCGCGCGCGATGTCCTCGGCGCGGCGCTTGTCCTGGTCGCTGTCCGCGAAGCCCGCGAGCTGGACCTGGCCGTCGATCGTCGCGACGCTGATGCGCATCGTGCCGACTTGCGGGTCGTTGTCGAGGCGGGTCTTCACGCGCGTCGTGATGCTCCCGTCGTCTGCCATCGCGGAGACCATGCTCTGCGCGGTCCTGTCGAAGCAGCCGCTCAGCGCGAGGGCGAGCGTCGCCGCCAGAATGAGGGTCTTCATGGGTTCCTCGAGAGAGCCAGACGCTGCGGAGCAAGCAACTGGCGCGCCCGAGAGCGGCAAAGCGGTTGCACGGCGTCGAATGCGAGGCCTCGCGTACATGCGGACACATTCCGGCAGCGGCTTCCCCCGGCTGACCCTTGTTGCAGCAAAAGGCACAAAGTGCTGAACTTCGCTGCGATCCGAGGCGCGGGCCCGCGGGGCAGCACAGCATCGTCGGTATTGGCACGGCGAATGCAGTCTGGTTTGAGGTGCCCTTGCTGCCCTTGCCGAGGGGCCTCTTCGACGAGAACGCGCATGAACTCACCGGTGATGAAGCTCGAACACCGCCAGCACCAGGCGCTGACGCCGCGGCTGCAGCACGCTGTGCGCCTGTTGCAGCTGTCTTCGCTGGACTTCGCGCAGGAGGTCCAGGCGGCGCTGGGCAAGAACCCGTTCCTCGAGGTCGACGAGCCGACCAGCGAGACGCCGGCGCCGGCCGACGAAGCGGGCCGTCCGACCCTTGCGAGCTCGCCGGCCGCGCCTGTCGACACCCCGGCGGCGAGCGTCGTCGAGGCCGATGCCGACACCCCGTGGGAGCACGACAGCTGGCAGCGCTCGTCAAGCAGCGCGCAGACGACGTCGGGCGAGTCGGACACCGGCGTGATGGAGATGGTGGCCGCCGACGAGGGCCTGCGGCAGCACCTGCACACGCAGGTCAACGTGCTGCCGCTGTCGGATCGCGATCGGGCGCTGGTCGGAGCGATCATCGAGTCGCTCGACGACGACGGCTATCTGCGCATCGGCCTCGACGAGCTGGCCGCCCTGGTCGAACTGGACCCGGCGGTGGAGACCTGCGAGCTGAACACCGCGCTCAAGCTGGTGCAGTCGCTCGACCCCTGCGGCATCGGTGCGCGCAACGTCGCCGAATGCCTGCTGCTGCAGTTGTCGTGCATCGAAGACGTTCGCGAGCGCGAGCTGGCGCGCCACATCATTGGCGAGCACCTGCAGCGTCTGGCGCAGCACGACGTGTGCGGCCTGGCCAGGGCGCTCGGCCGCGAGCCGCCGGCCATCGAAGCCATCTGCGAGCGCATCCGCCATCTCGACCCGCACCCCGGCTGGCGCTTCGGCCCGTCGGACGTGCACTTCATCGTGCCCGACGTGATCGTCAGAAAGGTCCGCGACAAGTGGACCGCAGCGCTGAACCCGGCAGTGATCCCGCGCGTGCGCCTGAACCGCATGTACGCCGAGCTGTTCCAGAAGCACCGCAATTCGAAGCACGCCGAACTCGCCGCGCACTTGCAGGAGGCACGCTGGACGGTGCGCAACGTCGAGCAGCGCTTCTCGACCATCCTCGTCGTCGCGCAGGCGATCCTCAAGCGGCAGCGTCATTTCCTCGAGTACGGGCCGCTCGCGATGAAGCCGCTCGGCTTGCGCGAGATCGCCGACGAGGTCGGCCTGCACGAGTCCACCGTTTCGCGCGTCACCAACAACAAGTACATGGCCACGCCCTGCGGCGTGTTCGAGCTCAAGTACTTTTTCTCGCGCGCGATGACCACGGCCAGCGGCGGCGCCTGTTCGGCCACCGCGATTCGCGGCGTCATCCAGGACATGATCGACGCCGAGGACGTGACCGATCCGCTGTCCGACGCCGAGATCGCGCGCCAGCTCGCGCGCCAAGGCCTGACCGTTGCGCGGCGCACCGTCACCAAGTACCGGCAGATGCTGAAGCTGCCGGCGGTCGAACGTCGGCGGCGACATGTGTAGCCGTCCGAAGGACGGCTACACGACTTACCACACAGCTGCTCCCCCGCGCCCCCTCCGAGAGGGGGCTCGGGGGAGTCGTGTTAAGGCGTGCCGTCCTTCGGACGGCTACCGGCGTTCTTGCCCGCCCCGCGCGCCAGCGCCTCGCGCCCGCCCTCGCCGCGCAGCTGCTGGAGCGTGCGCTGGCAGGCCGTGGTGTCGCGCTCGCCGAGGTCGACCAGCGGGATGATGCCCGCCAGCGGGTTGACCAGGGCGAGCGCCGCGGCCGCGGCGAGCTTGCGCTCCAGCGGCCGGGCGTCGAGGCTCACGTGCGGCTGGTCGAAGCTGCCTTCGAGCTTGACCGGCGTGCGCAGCGTCAGCGGGCTCTTGTCCTTGGGCTTGGCGGTCACCTTCAACGCGAGGCGCTCGTCGACCAGCGACACCGTGCCGCTCGCGAACAGCGTCGAGTCGCTGGTGTCGACGATCGCGACGTTCGGCGTCAGCGTGCCGCGCGAGGCCAGCACCTGCACCACCGCGCAGCTCATCGGCAGCTGGTCGTCACCCTTGATCAACACGCCGAGCCCTTGCGCGATGTCGATGCCCGCCGCCTCGACCATCAAGTGCGAGACCGTCCCGTCGCGCACCCAGGCCTGGACGCTGCCCTCCAGCGAGGCGAGCAGCTTGGCGGTCGAGTTGCCCTTGCCGCGCAACTGCGCATGGGCACCCAGCTTGCCGCTGACGTAGCCAGGCTTTCTGGCGCTGCCGGGCCGGGTCTCGCGCGACGCGGTGTCGCGCGCGCGCAGCCAGCGCTCGAGGTCCACGCCGGCCAGGCGCAGGTCGGCGGTCCACGCGGCGGGGTTCGGATTGGCGTCGATCCCGAGGCTGCCGCGCACCTCGCCGCCCGCGGTGCGCGCAACCAGCTGCGAAATGTTCAGCACGCCGCCGCGCAGCGCAAGGTCGCCATCGAACGGTTCCAGCGGCTGCGCGAACAAGCGGCCCAGATCGGCGCGCCTCAGCCGCAGCTTGACGCCCGCGTTCATCATGTGCAGCGACGGGACGTCGAACTCGCGTTGCGGCAGCACGCGTCCCGGCGGCGGATGCGGGTTGCCGGCACCCGGGGCCGGCGCGCCGAACGCGGGCAGCAGGTCGGCGAGCACCAGCCGCTCGCCGCTGAGTTCGCCGCTGAGCAGCGGGATCCTGGACGTGCGGTCGAAGGTGAACTCGCCGCCGAGGTGGCTCGCGCCGACATGCAGGTCGGCCTGCTTGAGCGTCCACACGTCGTTGGATTTGCCCAGCCGTCCCGTCAGCACGAAGGCTGCAGTGGTCGGCAAGGTCACACCGAGCGAATCGCCGACCTTCGCCAGCGACGGCCCGGCGAGCGTGAATCGACCGTCCAGACCCTTGAAGCTCAGCACGTCGATGCCGCTGCCGTCGAACGTGAAGCGTGACTTGCCGGCGCTGAGTCGCAGGGCCAGCGGCACCGCCGACGCGGTTTGCGAAGGCGCGACCAGCGGCAGCACACCGCCGGCGCTGACGTGGAACTCGAACGGGTCGTCGCTGTAGCGGCCCTTGCCGTCGATCACCAGGCCACGGGACTGGTTCGCACCGCCCTCGCTGGTGCTGACGGTGGCTTCGGCCTGCGCCTTCAGCAGGTCGTCTCGCAGCAGGACCCGGCCCGTTTCGATCACCAGTTCGTCGACCACCGGTGTCTCGAAGCGGCGCGGGGCCGATGCGCCGGGCGCGGCGGGCGTCAGGACCCAGTTGGCGCGCCCGTCGGCGTCGCGCTGCAGAGATGCATCGACGCGGCCGAACTTCAGCACGCTGATGCGCGGCGCCTCGTCGGGGTCGCCGCGCATCAGCCGCCACAGGGTCGAATACGGCACTGCGACGCGCGCGTCGCCGGCGCGAACAAGGGCGGCGGACTGCGCCGCCGACGCGGCGGCGGCCCATGCCGGCGGGCCGATCGTCAAGGCGTCAGTGTGCAGGCGCAAGGATCCGAGCAGGTGCACGGTGAAGGCATCGCCGAACGCGACCTGCCGCTTCAGCCGCTCGCTCAAGCCCCGTTCGATCGGACGCTGGAGGAACGGCCAGCCTTGCCACTCGCACAGCGCAACGCCCGTGATCAGCGCCGCGGCCCCGGCGGCCAGCCATGGCCACAGCTTGTGCCGGCGGACGCGGGAAGTGGGATCCATCATTGCCTCGCTTCGGTTTTCCTGAAGAGCGGCAATTCGTATGCCGCCGCGCCAGCCCGAGTCGGCATGCAGCTTGCTGCGGCGTTGCGGCTCGGCAGGCGCAACTCGCGAATCGCTCGGGCGAGGCCGCATGGAACGCAGTGCCGGCGCGCGGTGCCGAGCGCATGAAACCGATCGGCGCGGCGGCGATCGCTTCCTGAGGGCTAGACTTCGGCTGCGACGACGGCTTCGCTCGAGCGGGTGCATCGAGGCACCGGCGGGGTAGCCGGCGCCGAGGGCCCCGAACGTGAATCAGACGCCGCGCAACTCGCTTCGCCGCAAGGTGGTGCTGGTCGTGCTATCGACCACCGGGGTCGCGCTGCTGCTCAGCGCCACCGCCTTGCTGATCTACGAACTTCGGAGCTACCAGGCGTCGTGGATCGGCGACCTGCAGACGCAGGCCGACATCATCGCCCGTGCGAGCGGACCGGCGCTGGCGTTCAACGACCGGAAGGCCGCGACCGAAAACCTCGCGATGCTGCGCTTGCGGCCGCACATCATCGCCGCGGCGGTCTACCGCGCGAACGGCGAACTGTTCGCCCGCTATCCCGCGGCCCCGCAGGCCGAACCCGAGATCCCGCCGCGTGCGCGAAACGCCGGCCACGCGGTCAACGAAGACCAGCTGGAGCTGTTTCAGCCGATCCGCGAAAACAACCAGGTGCTCGGCACGGTGTACCTGCGCGCCCGCTTCGACATCCTCGGCCGGCTGATCGACTACGCGGCGATCCTCGCGGCCGTGATGCTGAGCAGCCTGATCGTCGCGGCGCTGGTCACGGCGCGGCTGCAGCGCGCGGTCACGATGCCGATCCTCGACGTGGCGCAGGTGGCGCGCCGGGTCATGCAGTCGCGCGACTTCTCGCTGCGCGCGCCGAAGACCTCGGACGACGAGGTCGGCGCGCTCGTGGATGCCTTCAACGACATGCTCGCCGAGGTGGGCCGGCGCACCGATGCGCTGGAGCAGTCGAACGCCCACTTGTCGATCGAGATGGCGCAGCGGCGCAAGGCCGAACAGGCGCTGACCGCCGCGGCGCGCACCAAGGACGAATTCCTCGCCACGCTCGCCCACGAACTGCGCAACCCGCTCGCGCCGATCAGCAACGCGGTGGAACTGCTGCGCCGACCCGCCCCGCTCGACGGGGCGGTGCAGCAGCGCGCGCTGCAAATCCTCGCGCGCCAGGTGCAGCAAATGGTGCGGTTGATCGACGACCTGCTCGACGTGTCGCGCATCACCACCGGCAAGCTGCTGCTTCACAAGGGGCGCGTCGACCTGTGCGCGGTGCTCCAAAGCGCCATCGAGATCGCCACGCCGAGCATCGAGGGGCGCGGCCATCGGCTCGAGTTCGCGCTTCCCGCGCGGCCGGTCGAACTCGAGTGCGACGCCATGCGGCTGGCACAGGTGTTCGCCAACCTGCTCAACAACGCGGCGAAGTACACCGACCCTGGCGGGCGCATCGCACTGACGATGCAGACCGACGAGCGCGGCGTGACGGTGCGCGTGAGCGACAGCGGCATCGGCATTCCGCCCGAGATGCAGGGTCGCATCTTCGACATGTTCGTCCAGGCGGACCCGTCGCACGAGCGCGGCAAGTCCGGACTGGGCGTGGGACTGACGCTGGCGCGCCAGCTGATTGCGCTGCACGGGGGTCGCATCGCGGTCGCGAGCGCCGGGCTGGGCCAGGGCAGCGAGTTCAGCGTCTGGCTTCCCACCGGGCAACCCGCGGCAACGTCGCAGCCCGTGGCGGCCGACAGCGGCGCGCCGCAGTCGGCGCGCCGGCGCATCCTCGTCGCCGACGACAACGTCGATTTCGCCACCAGCCTGTGCAGCATCCTCGAATCGATGGGCCACGTCGTCACCGTGGTGCACGACGGGCCGAGCGCCCTCGCCGCCGCGCCCGCGGTGCGGCCGGACTTCATCTTCCTCGACATCGGCATGCCCGGACTCGACGGCTACGAGCTCGCGCGTGGCTTGCGCACGCTCGACCTCACGCGCAACAGCGTGCTGGTCGCCATCACCGGATGGGGACAGGAGAAGGACCGCGTGAAGGCGCGCGAGGCCGGCTTCGATCACCACCTGGTGAAGCCGGTGGATGTGGTTCAGCTGGCGAAGATCTTGGGGACGGCCGTGGCGCCGAGCGACCGCGCGGCTTAAGCCGTCCTTCGGACGGCCTGCCTAAACGCACAGCTCCCCCGCGCCCCCTCCGAGAGACTCCGAGAGGGGCTCCAGCATGAATGACGGGCCGGCCTTGCGCCCGGCAACACCTCGCGTGTCGCGCAGCGTGTTCGCCGCGATCGACTTCGCCAAGGCCCTGTCAAACAAACTGGAGCCCTCCTCGCGGAGGAGGGCTGGGTGGTGTCGTCGAACATGCCAGAGCCCCTCTCGGAGGGGGCGCGGGGGAGGTGTGTGGTAAGTCGTGCCCGTCCTTCGGACGGGC
>DASXQQ010000357.1:0-16560 GCA_036507085.1 Piscinibacter sp.
CGCGATCCTGAAGAACCGCGACCTGATGGGCGCCACCGACCCGAAGAAGGCCGAGAAGGGCACGATCCGCGCCGACTTCGCCGACAGCATCGACGCCAACGCGGTGCACGGCTCCGACGCGACGGAAACCGCAGCCGTGGAAGTGGCATTCTTCTTCCCGGCGATGAACGTCTATTCGCGCTAAGGAACGCATGGCCGTCAATCTTCTGGATTTCGATCTCGAAGGGCTGGCGGCCTATTGCGACAGCCTGGGTGAAAGACGCTTTCGCGCCACCCAGCTCTACCGCTGGATCCACCACAAGGGCGCGAGCGACTTCGCGCAAATGTCCGATCTGGCGAAGTCGCTGCGCGACAAGCTCGCGGCCGGCGCCGAGATCAAGGGCTTGACCATCCTGTCCGAGCAGGCCTCGGCCGACGGCACGATCAAGTGGCTGTTCGACGTCGGCGGCGGCGATGCCGTCGAGGCGGTCTTCATCCCCGAGGACGACCGCGGCACGCTGTGCGTGTCGTCGCAGGCCGGCTGCGCGGTCGGCTGCCGCTTCTGCTCGACCGGGCACCAGGGCTTCAGCCGCAACCTCGGCACCGGCGAGATCGTCGCCCAGCTGTGGTACGCCGAGCACCATCTGCGCCGGCGTCTGAACCTGCCCGAAGGCGAACGCGCCATCACCAACGTGGTGATGATGGGCATGGGCGAGCCGCTGCAGAACTACGCGGCGCTGGTACCCGCCTTGCGCGTCATGCTCGACGACCATGGCTACGGCCTGTCGCGCCGCCGCGTGACGGTCTCGACCTCGGGCGTGGTTCCGATGATCGACCGCCTGCGCGACGACTGCCCGGTGGCGCTGGCGGTCTCGCTGCACGCGCCGAACGACGCACTGCGCGACGACCTGGTGCCGCTGAACCGCAAGTACCCGATCGCCGAGTTGCTGGCCGCCTGCAACCGCTACCTCGCGCGCGCGCCGCGCGACTTCATCACCTTCGAGTACTGCATGCTCGATGGCGTCAACGACACGCCCGAACTCGCGGTGCAGCTCGCCGCGCTGGTGCGCGACAAGGTCTCGTGCAAGTTCAACCTCATTCCGTTCAACCCCTTCCCCGAGTCGGGCCTGAAGCGCTCGCCGCGTGAGCGCATCGTCGCCTTCGCCCAGGTGCTGCAAGACGCAGGGGTCGTCACCACGGTGCGCAAGACGCGCGGTGACGACATCGACGCCGCCTGTGGTCAACTCGCCGGCGAAGTGCAGGACCGCACCCGCGTCAAGGAGCGCATCTCGACGCGCACACCGATCCGCATCCAGCGCGCCGAGCGCGCGCCCGACAGCCCTGAAGCCGCGACAAGTCGGCAGGAGACAAACGCATGAGGTTTCGATGTTCAGTCGAACGCGGCTGGCGCACACTGGCCACGGTGCTCGCGTTCAGCGCCTTGCTGGCCGCCTGCGCCGGCGACAAGGGCGCTGCGCCGCAGTCGGCCAACGCCGCCGGCGAGAGCAAGGACCGTGTCACCGCCTCCGACGAGACCGAAGCCAGCAAGCGGGCGCGCGTGCGCATGGAGCTCGCGTCGGCCTACTTCAGCCGCGGCCAGATGACCACCGCGCTCGACGAAGTGAAGCTCGCGATCGCTGCCGACCCGACGCTGCCCGCGGCATTCAATCTGCGCGGCCTCATCTACGCGAGCCTCGGCGACGACCGCCTGGCCGAAGAGAGTTTTCGCCACGCACTGCGGCTCGACCCGCGCGACGCCGACGTGATGCAGAACTTCGGCTGGTACCTGTGCCAGCAAAAGCGCCATGACGAGGCCGAGGCGTTGTTCAACCAGGCGCTGGCGGTGCCGCAATACCGCGACTCGCCGCGCACGTTGCTGACCCAGGGCGTCTGCCAGGCGCGTGCCGGTCGCTGGGCCAACGCCGAGCAGACGCTGCAACGCTCCTACGAACTCGATCCCGGCAACCCGGCAACGGCCGTGAACCTGACCGAGGTTCTGTTGCGCCGCGGCGAGTACGAACGCGCGCGCTTCTACATCCGCCGCGTCAACGGCTCGGCCGACCTCGTCAACGCACAGACCCTGTGGCTTGCGGCGCGCATAGAGCACCGGCTCGGCAACCGCCAGGGCGAGCAGGAGTTCGGCACGCAGCTGCGCAACCGCTTCCCGCAGTCGCGGGAGGCCGCGGCCTTCGATCAGGGGCGCTTCGATGACTGAGCCCAACGGCGAAGCCGAACCCGTCAAGGCACCGCGCACCGCGGGCAGCCTGCTGCGCGAAGCACGCCAGGCGCAGGGGCTGCACATTGCCGCGCTGTCGGCGTCGATCAAGGTCGCGCAGCGCAAGCTCGAATCGCTCGAAGCCGACCGTCTCGACGAACTGCCCGACGCGACCTTTACGCGGGCGCTGGCACAGACCGTGTGCCGCAGCCTGAAGATCGATCCGGCGCCGGTGCTGGCCCTGCTGCCGCAGCCGCCGGGGCACCGGCTCGAGCAGGTGGGCGAGGGCCTGAACGCGCCGTTCCGTGACCGACCGGGGCGGCGCGAGCCCAACGACTGGACGGTGCTCTCGTCCCCGGCGGTCTGGGGCCCCGCACTGGTGGTGCTCGCAGCCGCCGTGGTCTACCTGCTGCCCGAGGGTTGGCTGACCAGCCTGCAGCCGGCCGCGCCGAGCGCGAGCGCGGCAGCGCCGACGCCGTCGACCGTGACCGTGGTTGTGCCGACGAACGCCGCGTCCGTTGCGGCGTCCGCCCCGGGCGCGGCGGCGGTTGTCGAGCAGGCGCCTTCCACACCGGTCGCGACGCCCGCGGCCGCACCGGCCACCAGCGCTGCGACGAGTTCGGCCGGCCCGTTGCGACTGCACGCGCGCGCGCAGTCGTGGGTCGAGGTGCAGGACGGCGCATCGCAGGTGCTGCTGTCGCGCCTGGTGCAGCCGGGCGAAACCGTGGTGCTCGACGGAGCGATGCCGCTGCGGGTGACTGTCGGCAACGCGCTGGGCACCGAGCTCGTGTTTCGCGGCCAGGCGCTCGACCTGGCGCCCAATACCCGCGACAACGTGGCGCGTCTGGAACTGAAGTAGGTTGGCACGATGACCGACGCTCGACTCTCTCTCGCCGATTTCATCGAGCCTGCGCGCGCGGCGCCGCGGCGCACGCGCCAGGCCCGCATTCGCTGGGGCGATCACACCGTCACCGTCGGCGGCGACGCGCCGGTGCGGGTGCAGGCGATGACCAACACCGACACCGTCGACGCAATCGGCACCGCGATCCAGGTGAAGGAGCTCGCGCTCGCCGGATCGGAGCTGGTGCGCATCACCGTCAACACGCCCGAGGCGGCGCAGGCGGTGCCGCACATCCGCGAGCAGCTCGACCGCATGGGCATCGACGTGCCGCTGATCGGCGACTTCCACTACAACGGCCACCGCCTGCTCGCCGACCACCCGGCCTGCGCCGAGGCGCTGAGCAAGTACCGCATCAACCCTGGCAACGTCGGCAAGGGCGACAAGCACGACCGCCAGTTCGCGCAGATGGTCGAGGTTGCGGCGAAGTATGACAAGGCGGTGCGCATCGGCGTCAACTGGGGCAGCCTCGACCAGGAGCTGCTGACGCGGATGATGGACGACAACGCGAAGCTCGCCGATCCGTTCGAGCCGCAGCAGATCATGTACCGCGCGATCATCACCTCGGCGATCGAATCGGCACGGCGCGCCGAAGAGATCGGCTTGCGACCGGAGCAGATCATCCTGTCGTGCAAGATGTCCGGCGTGCAGGACCTGGTGAGCGTGTACCGCGCGCTGGCGCGGCGCTGCAACTACGCGCTGCACCTAGGGCTCACCGAAGCGGGCATGGGGACCAAGGGCACGGTTGCGTCGACAGCGGCGCTCGCGATGCTGCTGCAAGAAGGCATCGGCGACACGATCCGCGTCTCGCTGACGCCGCAGCCCGGCGAGGCGCGCACCCAGGAGGTGGTGGTCGCGCTGGAGATCCTGCAGGCGCTGGGCCTGCGCTCGTTCAACCCGAGCGTCACCGCCTGCCCCGGCTGCGGCCGCACCACCAGCACCACGTTCCAGGAGCTCGCCAAGCAGATCGACGATTACCTGCGCGCGCAGATGCCGGTGTGGAAGGCGCGCTATCCGGGGGTCGAGACCATGAAGGTCGCGGTGATGGGCTGCATCGTCAACGGGCCCGGCGAGAGCAAGCATGCCGACATCGGCATCAGCCTGCCGGGTACCGGCGAGGCGCCGGCAGCACCGGTGTTCATCGACGGCGAGAAGGCGCTGACCTTGCGCGGCGAGCGGATTGCCGAGGAGTTCCAGACGCTGGTCGAGGACTACATCGAGAAGCGCTTCGGCGCCGCGACGGCGGAGTGAAATCGTGACTCGTGAATGGTGATCCGTGACTCGGGATCACGGTCCGCTGCGTCGTGCTATTCACGAATCACCAAGAACACAAAGACATGGCTGAACAACTGAGAGCCGTCAAAGGCATGAACGACATCCTGCCGCCCGATTCGGCGCGCTGGGAGTGGTTCGAGGACAGGGTGCGCTCGCTGATGGCGCGCTATGGCTATGCCAACGTGCGCACGCCCATCGTCGAGCCGACCGCGCTGTTCGTGCGCAGCATCGGCGAGGTGACCGACATCGTCGAGAAGGAGATGTATTCCTTCATCGACAGCATGAACGGCGACGCGCTGACCTTGCGGCCCGAGGCCACCGCCGGCATCGTGCGCGCGATGATCGAGCACAACGCGCTCTACAACGGGCCGCTGCGTATCTGGACCGTGGGCCCGATGTTCCGCCACGAGCGGCCGCAGAAGGGCCGCTACCGCCAGTTCTACCAGCTCGATGTCGAAGCGCTCGGTTTTGCCGGGCCGGACGTCGATGCCGAGTTGATCCTGATGTGCCGCACGCTGTGGCGCGAGCTCGGGCTCATGGAAGGCCGCGACGTGCGACTCGAGCTCAACAGCCTGGGCCAGCTCGACGAGCGCCGCGCCCACCGCGACGCGCTGATTGCGCACTTCGAGCATCACAGTGCGCTGCTCGACGACGACGCGAAGCGCCGCCTGCACAGCAACCCCTTGCGCATCCTCGACACCAAGAACCCGGCGATGCAGCCGGTGGTCGAGTCGGCGCCGAAGCTGATGGACTTTCTGGGCGAGGCGTCGCTTGCGCACCTGAACGCGGTGCGCTCGGTCCTCGATGCAGCCGGGCTCGAGTACCGCATCAACCCGCGCCTGGTGCGCGGCATGGATTACTACAACCTGACGGTCTTCGAGTGGGTCACCGACCGCCTCGGCTCGCAGGGCACGGTTTGCGGCGGCGGGCGCTACGACACGCTGATCGAGCAGCTCGGCGGCAAGCCGGCCCCGGCCGTCGGCTGGGGCATGGGCATCGAGCGCATGCTGCTGTTGCTGGAAGAGGCGGGCGTGCAGCCGCCGCCGGTCGGCCCGCTCGCCTATGCGGTCGTCCCGGGCGAGGCGGTGCTGAGTGCGGCGATCAGCACGCTCGAAGCGTTGCGCGCCGCGGGCGTATCGGTGTTGATGCACGCCGGCGGCGGCAGCATGAAGTCGCAGTTCAAGCGCGCCGACTCGAGTGGCGCGCGCTACGCGCTGATCTTCGGCGAGGACGAGGTCTCGCGCGGCGAGGTGTCGCTGAAGGACTTGCGCGACCCCGCCGCCGCGCAACGCAGCCTGCCGCTCGCGACCGCCGCCCTCTGGGGCGCCGACCTGCTCAACGCATAATCGCGCCTTCCATCGAAAGCCCGTTTCCCCATGGCCACCCATCTCGACCTCGAAGAACAAGAACAGCTCGCGGAGCTGAAGCACTTCTGGAAGCAGTACGGCAACCTCATCACCTGGGTGTTGATCGCCGCCCTCGGCGCGTTCGCCGCATGGAACGGCTGGAACTTGTGGCAACGCGACCAGGCGGTGAAGGCCGGCGCGATGTTCGACGAGCTCGACAAGGCCGCGCAGGCCGGCGACGCCGAGCGCGCCGCCCGGGTGTTCGCCGACCTGAAGGAGCGCTATCCGCGCACCGCGTTCGCGCAACAGGGTGGCCTGCTGGCCGCCAAGCTGCAGTTCGAGAAAGGGCAGGCCGACGCGGCGCGCGCCACCCTCGCCTGGGTCGGCGAGCATGCGGTCGAAACCGAATACCAGACACTCGCGCGTCTCCGGCTTGCCGGAGTGCTGCTCGAGCAGAAGAAATACGACGAGGCGCTGAAGGAACTCGACGGCGCGAGCGCGAAGGAATTCGAGGCGCTGGTGGCCGACCGGCGCGGCGACGTGCTGCTGGCGCAGGGCAAGAAGGAAGAGGCCAAGGCCGCCTACAAGAAGGCCTGGCAGGCGATGGACGCCAAGGTCGATTACCGGAGCCTCATCGAAGCCAAGCTGACCGCACTCGGCGCCGCCCCCGTGGCCGACAAGACCCCGGGCGCGGAGGCAGCGAAATGAGTCGCGCATCCGCAAGCCTGATGGCCGCCGGGATGGCGGCGGCGCTGCTCGCCGGCTGCGCCAGCGGCCCCGACAAACCCAAGCCCAAGCCGCTCGAGCCGCTGAGCGCGCAGATCGCCGGCCGCGTGGTCTGGAACCAGAAGGTCGATGCGGTCCAGTTTCCGCTGGCGGTCGCGGTCAGCCCCGGCGTGTTCACCGTCGCCAGCGGCGACGGCGCGGTGCTCGCGCTGCAGGCCGACACCGGACGCGAACTCTGGCGCGGCAGCGTCGGCGCCAAGCTCACCGCCGGCGTCGGCAGCGACGGGCGCTTCGCCGCGGTGGTCACCCGCGACGGCGAGTTGGTCACGCTCGAAGCTGGTCGCGTCGTCTGGCGCAAGCCGCTCGGCCTGCGCGTAACGACCGCACCGCTGGTCGCCGGTGAACGCGTGTTCGTGCTCGGCGTCGACCGCAGCGTGCATGCTTTCGACGCGCTCGATGGCAGCAAGCTGTGGTCGGTGCGCCGCCCCGGCGACCCGCTGACGCTCGCGCAATCCGGCGTCATTGGCGCGTTCAAGGACACGCTGGTGGTCGGGCAGGGCGCACGCCTGGCGGGGCTCGACCCGCTGAACGGGAACGTCCGCTGGGAAGTCACAATCGGCTCGCCGCGCGGCACCAACGAGGTCGAGCGCCTCGCCGACCTGGTGGGCCCCGCCGCACGCGTCGGCGACACCGTCTGTGCGCGGTCGTTCCAGGCCGCGGTGGGCTGCGTCAACGCCGAGCGTGGGACGCTTGCGTGGACCAAGAACGTCGGCGGCACCGACGGCGTCGCCGCCGACGATCAGTTCGTCTTCGCGGCCGACGCGTCGGACCGCATCACCGCGTGGAAGACCGGCAGCGGCGAAGTGGCCTGGTCGTCGGAGAAGCTCCTCTACCGCGGTCTGAGTGCGCCACTGTCCACCGGCAAGACGGTGATCTTCGGCGACGCCGAGGGGACCATCCACTTCCTGTCGCGCGACAAGGGCGAGGCGCAGTTGCGTCTGAACACCGACGGCAGCGCGATCAGCGCCGCGCCGGTGGTATCGGGCAGCACCATCCTCGTTGTCACCCGCAACGGAGGCTTGTTCGGGTTGCGGCCCGAGTAGCCGACCGGTGGTCCCGCTCGAATGAAACCCGTCATTGCCATCGTCGGGCGGCCCAACGTCGGCAAGTCGACGCTGTTCAACCGCATGACGCAAAGCCGCGATGCGATCGTGGCCGACTTTTCCGGCCTGACGCGGGACCGGCACTACGGCGACGGCCGCCTCGGCGATCACGCGTTCATCGTCATCGACACCGGCGGCTTCGAGCCCGACAGCACGACGGGCATCGTCAAGGAAATGGCCAAGCAGACCCGCCAAGCCGTGGCCGAGGCCGATGCAGTGATCTTCGTCGTCGACGTGCGCGCCGGCCTGTCGGCGCAGGACCACGACATCGCGCGCTACCTGCGCATGGCGGGCAAGAAGGTGCTGCTGGCCGCGAACAAGGCCGAGGGCATGGTCGACTCGCCACTGCTCGGCGAGTTCTTCGAACTCGGTCTCGGCGAGCCGCATCCCGTATCGTCGGCGCACGGGCAGGGCATCCGCAGCCTGACCGAAGCCGCCCTCGCCGATTTCGTCTTCGAAGACGAGGAGCCCGAGCCCGAGGAAGGTGCGCCGGTCCGTCTCGCCGTCGCCGGCCGTCCCAACGTCGGCAAGAGCACCCTGATCAACACCTGGCTCGGCGAAGAACGGCTGGTGGCGTTCGACCAGCCCGGCACCACGCGTGACGCGATCAGCGTGCCCTTCGAACGCAACGGGCAGAAGTTCGAGTTGATCGACACGGCGGGCCTGCGCCGCAAGGGCAAGGTTTTCCAGGCGATCGAGAAGTTCTCGGTCGTAAAGACGCTGCAGGCGATCGCCGACGCCAACGTCGTGCTGCTGCTGCTCGACGCGACGCAGGGCGTGACCGATCAGGACGCGCACATCGCCGGCTACATCCTCGAAAGCGGCCGTGCCGTCGTGCTGGCGGTCAACAAGTGGGACGCCGTCGACGACTACCAGAAGCAGCTCCTGCAGCGCTCGATCGAGCAGCGCCTCGCGTTCCTGAAGTTCGCGCCCGTGATGCACATCTCGGCCATCAAGCGCCAGGGTCTCGGCCCGGTCTGGAAGGCGATCGCCGATGCGCACGCCTCGGCCACGTGCAAGATGTCCACGCCGGTGCTGACCCGCCTGCTGCAGGACGCCGTCGAGCACCAAGCCCCGAAGCGTGCCGGTGCGTTCCGCCCCAAGCTGCGCTACGCGCACCAAGGCGGCATGAACCCGCCGATCGTCGTGGTGCACGGCAACTCGCTCGAGCACGTGACCGATGCGTACAAGCGCTTCCTCGAAGGGCGCATCCGCGAGCATTTCAAGCTCACCGGCACGCCGCTGCGCATCGAGATGCGCTCGGGCCGCAACCCCTTCGACGACAAGAAATCCTGAGGGCAATGCAGCAATTGGGCACGGGGTGCGGAACCCTGTGTTAACGTGCCACTCTCATAACTTTTCAACACGGAGAATATCGTGTCAAACAAAGGGCAACTTCTACAAGACCCCTTCCTCAACCTGCTGCGCAAGGAACACGTGCCGGTGTCGATCTACCTCGTCAACGGCATCAAGCTGCAGGGCCACATCGAGTCTTTTGATCAGTATGTGGTGCTCTTGCGGAACACGGTGACGCAGATGGTCTACAAGCACGCCATCTCGACCGTCGTGCCGGGTCGCGCGGTGAACTTCCACGCCGCCGAGACACCGGAGCAAACCTGAAGCGCGCCGCGCTTGCAGGGTCCGAGCTTGCGCCGATCTTGAGCGCTTCGAATTCAACTCCGGAATCCGCCGGACTGGCGCGCGCGATTCTCGTCGGCGTGGACTTTGGTGGCCCGGCTCCGTTCGATGCCACGCTCGACGAGCTGGCGCTGCTGGCCGAATCGGCCGGCGACGTCGCGGTGGCGCGCATCGTTGCGCGGCGCAAGGCGCCCGATCCGGCGCTGTTCGTCGGCTCCGGCAAGGCCGACGAGATCAAGGCGCTGGTGCAGGGCCATCAGGCCGAGGCGGTGCTGTTCGACCAGGCGCTCTCGCCGGCCCAGCAGCGCAACCTCGAGCAGCACCTCGGCGTGGCGGTGGCCGACCGAACGATGCTGATCCTCGAAATCTTCGCGGCGCGGGCGCAAAGCCATGAAGGCAAGCTGCAGGTCGAGCTCGCCCAGCTGCAGTACCTGTCGACCCGGCTGGTGCGCCGCTGGAGCCACCTGGAGCGCCAGCGCGGCGGCATCGGAACGCGCGGCGGCCCGGGTGAGGCGCAGATCGAACTCGACCGCCGCATGATCGGCGAGCGCATCAAGGCGGTGAAGCAACGGCTCGAGCGAGTCAAGCGCCAGCGCAACACACAGCGCCGCTCGCGCGAACGCAACCGCACTTTCCGCATCTCGCTGGTCGGCTACACGAATGCCGGCAAGTCGACGCTGTTCAACGCCCTGGTGAACGCCCACAGCTACGCGGCCAACCAGTTGTTTGCGACGCTCGACACCACGACCCGACAGTTCCACCTCGAGGATGCGAACCGGTCGGTGTCGCTGTCCGACACCGTGGGTTTCATTCGCGACCTGCCGCACAAGCTGGTCGAGGCGTTCGAAGCCACGTTGCAGGAAGCGGCCGACGCCGACCTGCTGCTGCACGTGGTCGATGCCGCGAGCCCTGTGCTCGCCGAGCAGATGGCTGAGGTGCAGCGCGTGCTGGCTGAGATCGGCGCCGCCGGCGTGCCACAGGTGCTGGTGTTCAACAAGGCCGACCTGCTCGAGGTGACACAGCGGCCTCGCGTGGCGAGCGACACGCTCGAAGTCGACGGCGGCATTCGCGCGCCGCGGGTGTTTGCGAGCGCGCTGACCGGCGAGGGGCTCGATGACTTGCGCGGCGTCATTGCCGAAGCGGTCGCGGGCACGCTGGCCGATCGCTTGAACGCCATCGATTCGTCCCCACATCCTGCCTCGCCCGGCTCGAGCGAGGACGCCCCGGCGGATCCGCTTCGCTACGGCACCCAACACTCTCTCGCATGACCATGACCCCTTCTTCCGCGGTCCCGCAGGACACGTCCCAGGGCTTCCTCGCACGCCTGAGCGCATTGGCGTTGGCCGCGCGCCGCTGGCTCGCCGCACGCTGGATGCATGCGGGCGCCGGAGCGCCGGGGCGCCATCTTGCCAACGGCCGCGGTGACGGCCCGCCCGACCTCGACGAGCTGTGGCGCGACTTCAACCGCAAGCTCAGTGGCCTGTTCGGCGGCAAGGGTCCGCGCGGAAACGGCGGCGAAGGTCCCGGCGAGGGCGGCAACAACTTCCAGCCCGACATGAAAAGCGCCGGCATCGGCGTCGGCCTGATCGCCGGCGTGGTCGCACTGATCTGGCTCGGCAGCGGCTTCTTCATCGTGCAGGAAGGCCAGCAGGCGGTGGTCACGACCTTCGGGCGCTACAGCCGCACCGTGGACGCCGGCTTTCGCTGGCGCATGCCATATCCGTTCGAGGCGCATGACACGGTGCCGGTGACGCAACTGCGTTCGAAGGAAGTCGGGCGCAACGTCGTCGTGCCGGCCACCGGCTTGCGCGACTCGTCGATGCTGACGCAGGACGAGAACATCGTCGACATTCGCTTCACCGTGCAGTACCGGCTGAAGGACGCGCGCGCCTTCCTGTTCGAGAACCGCGACCCGGAAGACGCGGTCGTGATGGCGGCTGAATCGGCGGTGCGCGAGATCGTCGGCAAGAGCAACATGGACTCGGTGCTCTACGAGCAGCGCGATGCGATCGCCACCGATTTGGTCAAGTCGATCCAGGTCCAGCTCGACCGGCTGAAGGCCGGCATCATCGTTTCCAACGTCAACGTGCAGAACGTGCAGGCACCGGAGCAGGTGCAGGCCGCGTTCGACGATGCGTTCAAGGCCGGCGCCGACCGCGAGCGCCTGAAGAATGAAGGCCAGGCCTACGCCAACGACGTGATCCCGAAGGCGCAGGGCACGGCCGCGCGTCTGCGCGAGGAAGCCGAGGGCTACAAGTCGCGCGTCATCGCGCAGGCCGAGGGCGACGCGCAGCGCTTCAACCGGGTGCTCGCCGAGTACCAGAAGGCGCCGACCGTCACACGCGACCGCATGTACATCGACACGATGCAGCAGGTGTACTCCAACGTCAGCAAGGTGCTGATCGACACCCGCAACAACTCCAACCTGCTGTACCTGCCGCTGGACAAGCTGATGCAGCAGGCTGGTGCGCCGGCCGCCGCGCCGGCCTCGCCGCCGGCCACCAGCGACAGCACCTCGCCCGCCAGCGGCGCGATCGACGTGCGATCGCGCGACAACCAGCGCGGCCGCGACCGCGAAAGCCGCTGAGCCCTCCAGGGATGAAGAATTTCATGAACCGCTTTGGCCTCTACATCGCCGCCGCACTGGTCGTGCTGATGCTGTTGTTCTCGACGCTGTTCGTCGTCGACCAGCGGCAGTTCGCCGTCGTCTACGCGCTCGGTGAAATCAAGGAAGTCGTGACCGAACCGGGTCTCAAGGTCAAGTGGCCGCCGCCGTTCCAGAACGTGGTCTTCCTCGACCGCCGCATGCAGACGCTCGACAGCCCCGAGACGCGACCGATCTTCACCGCCGAGAAGAAGAGCCTGGTGATCGACTGGTTGGTGAAGTGGCACATCACCGACGCGCGCCAGTTCATCCGCAACAACGGCGTCGACATCCGCAACGTCGAGAACCGGCTGACCCCGATCGTGCAGGCGGCGTTCAACGAGGAGGTGACCAAGCGCACGGTGCGCGCCGTGCTGGCCACCGAGCGCGAGAAGGTGATGCAGGACGTGCGCGGCCGGTTGGCCGACGAAGCCAAGTCGTTCGGCATCGAGATCGCCGACGTGCGCATCAAGCGCGTCGACTTCGCGCCCACCATCACCGATTCGATCTACCGCCGCATGGAGTCCGAGCGCAAGCGCGTCGCCAACGAGCTGCGCTCCACCGGCACCGCCGACGGCGAGAAAATCCGCGCCGACGCCGACCGCCAGCGCGAGGTGATCATGGCCGAGGCCTACCGCGATGCGCAGAAGGTCAAGGGCGAGGGCGATGCGAAGGCCTCGGCACTGTTTGCCGACTCGTTCGGCCGCGACCCGCAGTTCGCCGCGTTCTATCGCAGCCTCGACGCCTACCGGTCGAGCTTTCGCAGCAAGTCCGACGTGATGGTGGTCGATCCGGCAAGCGAGTTCTTCAAGGCCATGCGCGGCAGCGCCGCGCCCGCGCCCGCCGCCGCGAAGAAGTGAGCGAGACGATCGACCTCTGGGACCTGCTGCTGGGCGCGCTGGCGCTGATGCTGGTCATCGAGGGGCTGCTGCCGTTCTTCAGCCCGGGGGTGTGGCGCCACGTGTTCGAGCGCGCGATCCGCTTGAGCGATGGCCAGATTCGCTTTCTCGGCCTCGCCAGCATGCTCGCCGGCGCGATGGCGCTGTTGCTGTTCTGGCATTGAGCGTGGGTGCCGCCGGTACAATGCCGCTTTTAACCCCCCGGTGATTTCCATGTCGTCTGCTTGGCTGCTGCCCGAGCACATCGCCGACGTCCTGCCCGCGCAGGCCAGGCATATCGAGGAACTGCGCAGAGGCCTGCTCGACGTCGCCCGCGGCTACGGCTTCGAGCTCGTGATGCCGCCGCTGCTGGAACACCTGGAATCGCTGCTCTCGGGCACCGGCCGGGAGCTGAACCTCAAGACCTTCAAGCTGGTCGACCAGCTCAGCGGCCGGACGCTGGGCCTGCGCGCCGACACGACGCCGCAGGTGGCGCGCATCGACGCCCACCTGCTCAATCGTGTCGGCGTGACCCGGCTGTGCTATTGCGGTCCGGTGCTGCACACCCGACCGGCCGGCCTGCAAGCGACGCGCGAACCGCTGCAGTTCGGCGCCGAGACCTACGGCCATGCCGGCCTGGAGGCCGACCTGGAAATCCAGGACCTGGCCCTCGACTGCCTGCGCAGCGCCGGCATCGCCAGCGTGACGCTGGACCTCGGCGACGCGCGCATCGTCCGCGGCCTGCTGGCCGGCGCGGCGCTCGATGCGGCGCATGTCGACGAGATCGTCGCCGCGCTCGCCGCCAAGGACAGCGCGAGTCTCGACGGCGCGTCGCAGAGCCTGCCTGATTCGACGCGCGCCGGCTTGCGCAGCCTGCTGCGCCTGTACGGCGGCTCCGAGGTGCTGGTGGCGGCCGAGCGCGAGTTGCCGGCGCATCCGCTGATTCGCGCCGCGCTCGCCGACCTGCAGTGGCTCGCGAGTCGCGTCCAGCAGGCGCACCCGGAGGTGCGCGTCGGCTTCGACCTCGCCGACCTCGGCGGCAACGCCTACTACAGCGGGGCGCGCTATGCGGTGTATGCCGCGGGTTCGAGCGATGCGATCGTGCGCGGCGGTCGCTACGACGAGGTCGGCGCGGTGTTCGGTCGCAACCGTCCGGCGGTGGGTTTCAGCCTCGACCTGAAGGAGCTCGCCGCGCTGGTGCCGGCGCGCCGGCTCGCCGCGGCCATTCGGGCGCCGTGGAGCGAAGACGCCCAGCTGCGCGCGGCGGTGCGGCGCCTGCGCGAGCAAGGCGAGACGGTGGTGTGCATCCTGCCGGGTCATGAGCACGAGGGCGAGGAGTTCGACTGCGATCGCGAGCTCGTCGCCGTCAAGGACCAATGGGTCGTGCGCGCGCTCTGACCGCCGACACGCTCACAGAATTTTCAGCATCGGACTTTCAGACATGCAAGAGACGAAGGCGAAGAGCGCCGGCCGAAACGTGGTCGTCGTCGGCACCCAGTGGGGCGACGAGGGCAAGGGCAAGGTGGTCGACTGGCTGACCGACCATGCGCAAGCCGTGGTGCGTTTCCAGGGCGGCCACAACGCCGGCCACACGCTGGTGATCAAGGGCGTCAAGACGGCTTTGCAGCTGATCCCCTCGGGCATCATGCGCGACGGCGTGGCCTGCTATATCGGCAACGGCGTCGTCGTCGATCCGACGCACCTGCTGTCGGAGATCGAACGGCTCGAGGCAATCGGCCTGAACGTGCGTTCGCGCCTGTTCGTGAGCGAGTCGTGCCCGCTGATCCTGCCGTTCCATGTGGAGGTCGACAAGGCGCGCGAGGCGCTGCGCGAGAGCAGCGGGGCCGGCAAGATCGGCACCACCGGCAAGGGCATCGGCCCGGCCTACGAAGACAAGGTGGCGCGGCGCGCATTGCGGGTGCAGGACCTGAAGCACCCCGAGCGCTTCGCGAAGAAGCTCGCCGAACTGCTGGAGCTGCACAACTTCGCGCTCGCCGGCTACTTGCGATCGAAGCCGCTCGAGTTCCAGCCGATCTACGACCTGGCGATGAAGGTCGCCGAGCAGCTCAAGCCGATGATGGCCGACGTGGGCTATGCGTTGTACACGGCCAACCGCAACGGTGCCAACATCCTGTTCGAAGGCGCGCAAGGTACGCTGCTCGACATCGACCACGGCACCTATCCCTACGTCACCTCGAGCAACTGCGTGGCGGGCAACGCCGCCGCGGGCGCCGGCGTCGGGCCCGATCAACTGCACTACATTCTCGGCATCACCAAGGCCTACACCACGCGTGTGGGCAGCGGGCCGTTCCCGACCGAGCTGCCGATGGACGTGGCCGGCACGGTGGGATACCACCTGTCCACCGTCGGCCAGGAACGCGGCACGGTGACCGGGCGGCCGCGCCGCTGCGGCTGGCTCGACGCGGCGGCACTCAAGCGCTCGATCATCATCAACGGCATCTCGGGGCTGTGCATCACCAAGCTCGACGTGCTCGACGGCTTGCAGGAGATCAAGGTCTGCGTCGGCTACGAGCTCGCTGGCCGGCGCATCGATATCCTGCCGCTCGATGCGGACGAGGTGGCCGCTTGCCAGCCGATCTACGACACCTTCCCGGGCTGGACCGAGACCACGGCGGGAATCACGCAATGGGACCAGCTGCCGCTGAATGCGCGCCGCTACCTGGAGCGGGTGCAGGAGTTCATCGGCGCGCCGATCGACATGGTGTCCACCGGGCCGGATCGCGAACACACGATCCTGCTGCGCCATCCGTACCAGGCTTAGGGTCTGTTCACACCAAATGCATGCCCACGTGACTCAGGAAACGCTCTCCATCGAGGCGCAAAGCGCAGACGTGGTATTTCCCACGTCGAGCATTTGCAACGCGGAGGGAGAGCGTTTCCTGAGATCACCCGAAGGGCCGGTGCCTGGCAGGCCACAGGGCGTCGTTGCGGACTCGTTGTGTGCAAGGGCCACGAAGGGGCCCCTTCGTGGCCCTCGCACACGGCCTCGCCCACGCCTAGCCCTGTGGCCTGCCAGGCACCGGCGTGGGCATGCATTTGGTGTGAACAGACCCTAAAGGAGCATCGATGCTGACCGACGACGGCAAACACCTGTACGTCTCGTGGGACGAGTACCACATGCTGATCGAGCGCCTGGCGCTCAAGGTGCATGCGTCGGGGTGGGCGTTCGACCAGATTCTTTGCCTCGCGCGCGGCGGCATGCGTCCGGGTGACGTGCTGTCGCGCGTGTTCGACAAGCCGCTGGCAATCATGTCGACGAGTTCGTACCGCGCCGAGGCCGGCACGATCCAGGGCCGGCTCGACATGGCCAAGTACATCACGCTGCCCAAGGGCGAGCTGGCGGGGCGGGTGCTGCTGGTCGATGACCTGGCCGACTCCGGGATCACGCTGCGCGCGGTGGTCGATCGGCTGCGCGGGGTGCCGTCGATCAGCGAGCTGCGCTCGGCGGTGATCTGGACCAAGGGCGTGTCGACCTACACGCCCGACTACTATGTCGAATTGCTGCCCACGAGCCCCTGGATCCATCAGCCGTTCGAAGAGTACGACGACTTGCGGCCGCAGGGGCTTGCGAAGAAGTTTGCGATTTGAGCGAACCCAGAAATAATCGCGGCGAAACGAAAAAGGCCTGCGCTTGCGCGCAGGCCCGTCTCGTCGATCTCATGTGTCTTGGTGCCCAGGAAGGGACTCGAACCCCCACGGAGTTACCCGCTAGTACCTGAAACTAGTGCGTCTACCAATTCCGCCACCTGGGCATTTCAGGAAGTCTTGGACTATATC
>DASXQQ010000358.1:0-3299 GCA_036507085.1 Piscinibacter sp.
GTACCACGCGAAGGCGCTGATCGTGATGAACAAGCCGCCCGGCGTGGAGTGCTCGCAGAAGCCCAAGCACCACCCGAGCGTCTACAGCCTGCTGCCCGCGCCGCTGCGCCGCCGTGACGTGCAAAGCGTCGGCCGCCTCGACGAAGACACCACCGGCCTGCTGCTGTTCACCGACGACGGCGCGCTGATCCATCGCCTGACCTCGCCGAAGCGCCATGTCCGCAAGGTCTACGAGGTCGGCTGCAAGCACCCGGTGAGCGAGGAGCAGGTGCAACGCCTGCTCGCCGGCGTGACGCTGCTCGACGACCCGGCGACCGTGCGCGCCGCCGCGGCCGAGGCCACCGGCGCGCGCGCCGACGGCCTGCACGGCCTGCGGCTCACCCTCGTCGACGGCAAGTACCACCAGGTCAAGCGCATGCTGGGCGCGGTGAGCAACCGGGTCGAGGCCCTGCACCGCAGCGCCTTCGGTGCGCTGGTGCTGCCGCCGGATTTGGCGCCCGGCCAGTGGCGCTGGCTCGCCGATATGCGCACGATCATCGATCCAGCGTGAGCTGTGCCACGCCGGCACCCGCTTTGCGTGTGCAGAGCGCGAGCGTCGGTGTTACCTTCTGTTGCAAGCCAGCCAGACGCCGCCAGGCGACCGCCGTTGATAGAACCGCATCCTTTCGCTGCACCCGGTGCCGTCCACCCGGGAGACGACGGCGCCGCGGCACGTCGATGCGCGCGCGTCGACCAGCAGGTCGAGGATGAGCGCGTCGCCACCGTCTATGCGCTGACCAGCAGCCCGGTGCTCGCCGGCATGGCGTTCTCGGTGCTGGTCTCGGTGATCCTCTGGCCGTACCGCGCAGGCGCACTGGTTGCCGGCTGGCTGCTCGTCAAGCTTGTGCTCGGCGCGGTGCGGCTGCGCGACGTCCAGCGCTTCACCGCCACCCCGGCCGCCGAGCGCCGCATCGCCCACTGGCGCCGGCGCTCGATCGCCCTGCTCGCGATCGATGGCGTGAGCTGGGGCGTGATGGGGGTGGTCTTCATGCCCGAGGGCGCGCCGGGCATCCACACCGTGATCCTCGCGTCGTTGGTCGGCATCGCCGGGGTCGGCGTGTTCAGCTACATCAGCCTGGCGCGCGGCTGCGTGCTGTTCGTTGTCTCGGTGCTGCTGCCCTGCGGCGTGTTCCAGGCGCTGCGCGGCACGGCCGACGGCTGGTTCGCCGCGCTCGGCCTGCTGATCTACCTGATCCTGATGTGCCTCGAAGCCAATCGCGGCGAAGCGCGGGTGATCGAGATGCTGCGCCTGCGCTTCGAGAACGCCTGGATCGCCGACGAGCGCCACCGGGCGATGCTGCTCGCCGAGCATTCCAGCGCGGCGAAGAGCCGCTTCCTCGCCACCGTGAGCCATGAAATGCGCACGCCCCTGAACGGCATCATGGGCATGACGCAACTGCTGCAGCGCGGCGGCGCCAGCGCCGAACAGCTGGCGCGGCTCGAGGTCATCGGGAATTCGTCGCGCCACCTGCAGGCGGTCATCGGCGACCTGCTGGACCTGTCGCGCATCGAGTTCGGCAAGCTCGTGCTCGACAAGCGGCCGTTCGAGCTGGAGGTCACGGTGCGCGACGTCACCGACCTCCTGCACGCGGTTGCGCAGGATAGGGGCCTGCAGTTCGAGGTCGAATTCGCCCCCGGGCTGCCGGGCTGGGTCGACGGCGACGCCTCGCGCATCAAGCAGGTGCTGCACAACCTGATCGGCAACGCGATCAAGTTCACTGCGCGCGGCGAGGTCGGCCTGCACGTCGAGCCGTGCCCGGCGGGCCTGTGCTTCAGCGTGCGCGACAGCGGTGAAGGCATCGCGCCGCAAGCGCTGGAGCGGATCTTCGATGCCTTCGAGCAAGGCCCGGCGGCGACGGTCCACGCACGCGCCGGGACCGGACTGGGTCTCACGATCTCGCGCCAGATCGCGCGCGCGATGGGCGGCGACGTGTTCTGTCGCTCGGGCGAGGGCGACGGCGCGACCTTCGTCTTCACGCTGCCGCTGGTGAGCGCCGCACCACCGCCGCCGCGCGGCAGCGAAGCCGCGCCCGCCAGCACGGCGCGGCTCGACGGCCATGTGCTGGTGGTCGACGACAACCCGGTCAACGCGGTGGTGGCCTCGGCGATGCTCGAATGCATGGGCCTGCGCATCGACGTGGCCGACGACGGTGCCCAGGCCCTTTCGCTGATGGCGAGCAGGCGCTACGACCTGGTGCTGATGGACTGCCAGCTGCCGGTGATGGACGGCTGGGAGGCGACTAGGCGCTGGCGCAGCACGGAAGCGCCGGGTCGGCATCTGCCGATCGTCGCGCTGACCGCGCTGGCCGTCATGGGCGACCGCGAACGCTGCCTGCAGGCCGGGATGGACGACTACCTCGCCAAGCCGTATGAGATGGACGCACTCGCCGCGGTCGTGCGGCGCCAGCTCGAGCACTCGCTGATGACGGGCACGGGATAATGCCCCGCATGCAGGTCTTTCGCGGCTTCCACCATCCCGGCATCGCCCCCGCCTGCGCCCTCACGATCGGCAACTTCGACGGCGTGCATCGCGGCCATCAGGCGATGCTCGCGCTGCTGCGCAACGAGGCACAGCACCGCGGCCTGCCGTCGTGCGTGCTCAGCTTCGAGCCGCACCCGCGCGATCACTTCGCGCGGCTCGCCGGCAAACCGCAACTCGCGCCGGCGCGCATCGCGACGCTTCGCGACAAGCTGAGCGAGCTCGAGCGCTGCGGCATCGACCAGGTGGTGGTGCTGCGCTTCGACGCCGCGCTGGCCGGGCTCTCGCCCGGTGCGTTCATCGACCAGGTTCTGGTGCAGGGCCTGGGCGCGCGCTATGTGCTGGTGGGCGACGATTTCCGCTTCGGCGCCAAGCGCGCCGGCGACTACGCGATGCTCGACGCCGCCGGCCAGAACAGCGGCTTCGACGTGGCGCGGATGATGAGCTACGAGGTGCACGGCCTGCGCGTGTCGAGCTCGGCCGTGCGCGAGGCGCTCGCGCGCGGCGACATGGCCGGCGTGGCGAACCTGCTCGGGCGACCCTACAGCATCAGCGGCCATGTGGTGCACGGCCGCAAGCTCGGCCGCGACCTCGGCTTTCGCACGCTGAACCTGCGCCTCGGCCACCCGAAGCCGGCGGCGATGGGCATCTTCGTGGTCGAGGTGCAAGGGCTTGTCGCCGGCCGCGCCCTGCCCGGCGTGGCGAGCCTGGGGGTGCGCCCGACGGTCGAGGACGCCGGCCGCGTGCTGCTCGAGGTGCACTGCCTGGAATGGCCCGAATC
>DASXQQ010000359.1:0-1505 GCA_036507085.1 Piscinibacter sp.
AGGCGCATTCTTTACGGTTTACGCCCACAGGTCTGCCGGACTTGTCCTACAGCCGGGCTCAACCCGACAGGAGTACGCTCGGCTTTCGATACTCAACCAATGGCAACGGAAACTCTGCAAGGATTGAGCTGAGGAGGAAAAATTTGGCACACGGGCTTGCCCTGATCGTCGAAGACGATGTCGATTCGGCGCGGATGACGGCCACGCTGGTCACGCAGTTCGACGACCTCAACGACGACCTGCACCGCGCCGGCCGCTTCGGCCAGCTGGTGGGCAAGTCCGACGCGATGAAGCGGGTGTACGAGCAGATCGCCCGGGTGGCGGCCACTTCCGTCACCGTGCTGATCACCGGCGAGAGCGGCACGGGCAAGGAGCTCGCCGCGCGCGCGCTGCACGACCTGAGCCGGCGCCGCTCGCGCCCCTTCCTGGCCGTCAACTGCGGCGCGATATCGCCCCATTTGATGGAAAGCGAGATCTTCGGCCACGAGAAGGGCAGCTTCACCGGTGCCGACCGCCAGCACCAGGGCTTCTTCGAGCGCGCCAGCGGCGGCACGCTGTTCCTCGACGAGATCACCGAGATGCCGCCGGATCTGCAGGTCAAGCTGCTGCGCGTGCTGGAGACGGGCACCTTCATGCGGGTGGGCTCGACCCAGGTGCTGGAAACCGACGTGCGCATGATCGCCGCGACCAACCGGCCGCCGCTGCAGGCGGTGAGCGCGGGCAAGCTGCGCGAGGACTTGCTGTACCGCCTGAACGTGTTCCCGATCCACCTGCCGCCGCTGCGCGACCGGGCCGAGGACATCGCGTTGATCGCCGAGCATTTTCTCGACGAGATCTCGCGCCGCGAAGGCCAGGCCAAGCGTTTCACCCCCGAGGCGATGGTGCGGCTGTCGGGGTACCGCTGGCCCGGCAACGTGCGCGAGCTGCGCAACATCGTGCACCGCGCCTACGTGATGGCCACCGGCAACGTGATCGCCGACGAATGCCTGCCGTCCACCGACTCGCCGCTGCCGGCGATGGGCGGCGCGCCGGTGCTGTCGGTGCGCGTGGGCACGCCGCTGGCGGAGATCGAGCGGCAGGTGACGCTTGCGACGCTGGAATACTTCGGCCGCCACAAGGAAAAGACCGCGGCGACGCTCGGCGTCAGCCTGAAGACGCTCTACAACCGCTTGAAGGAATACTCGACGGTACCGGTCAAGGGCGAAGGCGACTCAGCATTTGGGTCGCTGCCGAACAGCGAAGAGTGAGAGGCAGAGTTTCCTGCCAGCCCTGTTCGGGCTAAGCCGTCCTTCGGACGGCATGCCTTACCACACAACTCCCCCGCGCCCCCTCCGAGAGGGGGCTCTGGCATGTTCGACGACACCACCCAGCCCTCCTCCGCGAGGAGGGCTCCAGTTTGTTTGACGGGCCTTGGCGAAGTCGATCGCGGCGAACACGCTGTGCGACATGCGAGGTGTTGCCGGCCGAAAGGCCGGCTCGTCAAGCAAGCCGGAGCCCCTCTCTCG
>DASXQQ010000360.1:0-2472 GCA_036507085.1 Piscinibacter sp.
GCGAGCAGGCGCGACACGTCGTAGCCGGCGACGTTCTTCATCACCTGGCCGCCGAAGCTCAGCAGCTCGCCGCGGCCGTTGAGCAGCGTCGCACCGAGCAGGTGATCGCGCACGCTGCCGAGCGCGGCGCGCGACGGGCCCGCGAGGCCGGCGGCGACCATGCCGCCGACGGTCGCGCCGCGCCCGAAGTGCGGCGGCTCGAACGGCAGGCACTGGCCCTGCTCGGCGAGCGCCGCCTCGAGCTGCGCGAGCGGCGTGCCGCAGCGCGCGCTGACGACCAGCTCGCTCGGCTCGTAGCTCGAGATGCCGGCGACGCCGCTCACGTCGAAGACCTCGCCCTGCGGCGGCTCGCCGTAGAAGTCCTTCGTGCCGCCACCGCGAATGCGCAGCGGCGCGCCGGTCCGCGCGGCGGCCTGGATGCGTTCGACGAGTGGCGCGAGGGCGGGGTCGACGGGCGTCATGCGGGAGCGCGCATCAAAAGCGCGGAAGGTCGGGGAAGGGCAGCAGGCCGCGCCGCACATGCATCTTGCCGCCCTCGGCGCAGCGCCGCAGCGTCGGGATCACCTTGCCCGGGTTCAGCAGCTCGCGCGCGTCGAAGGCGCGCTTGAGCGCGCGCATCTGCTCGTGCTCCTCGGGCGAGAACTGCACGCACATCGAACCGAGCTTCTCGATGCCCACGCCGTGCTCGCCGGTGATGGTGCCGCCCAGGCGCACGCTGGTCTCGAGGATGTCGGCGCCGAAGCGCTCGCAGCGATGCAGTTGATCGGCATCGTTGGCGTCGAACAGGATCAGCGGGTGCAGGTTGCCGTCGCCCGCATGGAACACGTTGACGCAGCGCAGGCCGTAGGTCTGCTCCATCTGCTGGATCGCGAGCAGCATGTCGGCCAGGCGCTTGCGCGGGATCGTCGAGTCCATGCACATGTAGTCGGGGCTGATGCGCCCGCTGGCCGGAAAGGCGTTCTTGCGCCCGCTCCAGAACTGCAGGCGCTGCGCCTCGTCGCGGCTGGTCTGCATGCGGGTCGCGCCGCTGGCGGCCAGCACGTCGAGCATGCGGGCGATCTCTTCCTCGACCTCTTCCGGCGTGCCGTCGCTCTCGCACAGCAGGATCGCCGCCGCGTCGAGGTCGTAGCCGGCGTGCACATAGTCTTCGACTGCGGCGGTCATCGGCTTGTCCATCATCTCGAGGCCGGCCGGGATGATGCCGGCGGCGATGATGCGGGCGACCGCGTCGCCGGCTTTGCGGATGTCGTCGAAGCTCGCCATGATGCAGCGCGCGAGCTGCGGCGTGGGCACCAGCTTGACGGTGACTTCGGTGATCACCACGAGCATGCCTTCGCTGCCGACGACCAGCGGCAGCAAGTCCAGCCCCGGCGCGTCGAGCGCCGCGCTGCCGAACTCGAGCGCTTCGCCTTCGATGGTGTAGCCCTTCACCCGCAGCACGTTGTGCAGGGTCAGGCCGTACTTCAGGCAGTGCACGCCGCCCGAGTTTTCGGCCACGTTGCCGCCGATCGTGCAGGCGATCTGGCTGCTCGGGTCGGGCGCGTAGAACAGTCCGTGCGGCGCGGCCGCTTCGCTGATCGCGAGGTTGCGCACGCCGCACTGGACGGTGGCGGTGCGCGCGCGCGGGTCGACCTCGAGGATGCGGTTGAACTTGGCCAGGCTCAGCGTCACGCCCAGCCGGTGCGGCAGTGCGCCGCCGGACAGACCGGTGCCGGCGCCGCGCGCCACGACCGGCACCTCGAGCTGGTGGCAGGCGCGCAGCAGCGCGGCCACCTGCGCCTCGGTCTCGGGCAGGGCGACGACGAGCGGCTGCTCACGGTAGGCGGTCAGGCCGTCGCATTCGTAGGGCACGGTGTCTTCGCGCTGCCAGAGCAAGGCATGCGCCGGCAGCAGCGGCGCGAGGGTCTGGACCAACTCACGCCGGCGCGCGGCGCGTTGCGCGGCGTCGCTGTTCGTGGCGGCATCGCCTGACAGCGCTGAGGCATTCATCGACACGTTGCTTTCGGTTCTTTCGTGAGGGGGCGGCACTTCACGATGCACTGTAGCGCTGCCGCGGTGCGACTGTAGAAGCGCGGGCCGCGGCGTGGCGTGAAACTTCGCTGCGTCGCGCGTGAAGCTTTTTCACGCCGTCGCGCTCACTGCAGCGCAAGCCGCAGCCACTCGACGAAGGCGGCGCACTCCCAGCGATCCAGCGTGCCGGGCTTCCAGCAGATGTGGTGGTGGTGCGGCGAGGGCACGGCGCGCGGCGACAGGCGGACCAATCGCCCGCTGTCGAGCCACGCCAGCCCCAGCTTCGAGCGCGTCAGCGCGACGCCGAAGCCGGCCACCGCGGCGTCGAGCATCAGGCCCACGTCGTTGAACTGCGAGCCTTCGCGCGGCTCCGGCAAGTCGATGCCGCAGGCGTCGAACCAGGTTCGCCAGGGCTCCAGCGGGCTGCGGATCAGGCGCGCGCGGGCGACCGACTCGGCGCTG
>DASXQQ010000361.1:0-9953 GCA_036507085.1 Piscinibacter sp.
GGCTTCGCGGCGACGCGCAACACCCCTTCCTTGGCCTCTTCGCTGCCCTTGGGCGCGCCGAGCTTTTCGGCCAGGCGTTCGCGCAGCGCGTCCATCGGGTCGGGCTCGGCCGCCTTCGCCGCGGCCACCGCGGCGGCCAACGCCAGCGCTTCGGCCTCGGCCTGCGCCTTCGCTTTCGCGCGGGCCTTCTTGCCCTTGGGTTTTTTCTTGCCCGAGGCGGCCTTCTCTTCCAGCGCGGCCTCGTCTTTCGCATCGGCCCCCGGCTCGGCCGCAGCGGCGACCACGGCGTTCGGGTCGAGCGGCGTGTCCGATCCGAGCGCCACCACGCACAGGCTCGCCAGACCCAGGCTCAGCAGGGCCACGATCACCGGGCGGCTGGTGAGAAGGGGCGGAATGGGCATGGCGGCAACGCTCCGACGCGAGACGACGCGTCTGCAGCGGATATCGGCGAGCCGGCCGCGATCTTGAGTTTGCTAGGCGACGCGCGGCCGCACCCACAGCCACGCAAACACCCCGACGCTCATCATCAGCAGCGAGGCGACGGCGAGCCACAGCGTCGAGTGCATCACCAGCGGCGCGATCACGCCGGCCACCAAGCCGTTGGCCATGCTGCCGATGAAAGCCTGGAACGACGAGGCCATGCCGCGCCGCTCGGGCACCAGGTCGAGCACCATCAGCGTGACCACCGGCACCATCAACGCCCAGCCGAAAGCGAAGACCGCGATCGGCGGCAAGGCCCACCAGGCCTGCGGCGTGAACACGAGGTTCAGCG
Source organism: Piscinibacter sp. (assembly GCA_036507085.1). Taxonomy (GTDB): domain Bacteria; phylum Pseudomonadota; class Gammaproteobacteria; order Burkholderiales; family Burkholderiaceae_C; genus Albitalea. The sequence continues at coordinate 773 of DASXQQ010000361.1, forward strand.
CCAGGTTGAGCAGGGACACCGCGATCATGATCGTGAAGCCGTGGCGGATCTGCCGCTTCGGCGCGATGCGCCCGGCAAGCCGCCCCGACAACCAGGCGCCGCCCATGATGCCGGCGATGGTCAGCGTGAAGAACCAGAAGAACTGCCCCGGCCCGAGCCCGAGGTGGTCGCCGAGGAACACCGGCGCCGACAGCACGTAGAGGAACATGCCGTTGAACGGGATGCCGCTCGCCAGCGCCAGCATCAGGAAGTTCGGGTTCGACGCGAGCGTCCAGTAGCCGCGCAGCAGATTGCCCACGTGGTAGGGCTGCTTGTGGGTGGCGTGCAGCGTCTCGGGCAGCAGCCGGTAGTTACCGATCCACAGCGCGACGCCGACCGCGGTCAGGAACCAGAAGATCGAATGCCAGCCGACGTTGACGAACAGGAAGCCGCCGACCATCGGCGCGATCGCCGGCGCGATGCCGAAATAGATCGTCACCTGCGACATCACCCGCTGCGCGTCGGCCGGCGGGAACATGTCGCGGATCACCGCGCGCGACACCACGATGCCCGCGCCGGCCGACATGCCCTGCACCGCGCGAAAGAACACCAGTGCGCCAATGTGCTGCGACAGCGCGCAGCCGGCTGACGCGAGCGTGAACAGCGCAACGCCCCACAACACGACCGGGCGGCGGCCGAAGCTGTCGGACAGCGCGCCGTGGAACAGGTTCATCACCGCGAAGCCGAACAGGTAGGCCGACAGCGTCTGCTGCATTTCCACCGGCGTGGCGCCGATCGACTGCCCGATGCCGGCGAACGCCGGCAGGTAGGTGTCGATGGAGAAAGGACCGAGCATGCCCAGGCAGGCCAGCAGCACGGCCAGGGCCCAGCGCGGGGCGCGCCAGAGGGTGTGGGCGTCGGGGTTCATGAAGTCAAGACTAAAGGCAAGTCGAAGGGCCTGCGCGAGGCTTCGACAGGCTCAGCCCGAACGGGGACGGAGGGACATGAAGAATAAGTGTGAAGCGAGCCGATAGGCCGGATTCTGTGCGAGGGCCGCTTCTTTCGAAGTCGCCCTCGTGACCGCCATTCCTCTGGGCCGTGCATCGCTGCGACGGCTCGGTGCTACCTACCCGCACACTCTCCGGGCCGGATCAACGTGTGCCTACTTGGTATTGCTGCGCGTAGAGATTGCCCGTTTCACCCGAACTGAATCGGCTCGTCTCTGTTGCTCTGATCCTCACCTCACGGTGGACAGCCGTTAGCTGCTACGCCGCCCTGTGCAGTCCGGACCTTCCTCCAGTGCGCCCTTTCAGGCCTTGCACCAGCGGCGGTCTGGCTCGCTTCACAGGGCGATTATCCCCGCAGCGCCTCAAGGCTGTCTGACGGGCTCGGGTCGCTTGTCCTGCTCCTTGTCCTTGTCCTTCGGCGGACGCAGCAGCAGCGACGGGTTCTCCTTGATCTTCTGGGTGACGCCACTGACGTCGGACAACACCTTCTTGGTCTGGTCCTCGATGCCGGAGAACTTGTCGATCAGCTTGGGCAGGCGATCCATCAGCTCGGCCAGCGAGACCGTCTTCTCGGCCGGGATTTCCGGCACCTGGCCGCTCGGCGTGGCGGACAGCAGCGTGCCCGCCCCCGGGCTGCCCCCGTTGAGCTCGACGAACACGACGCCGGTGATGCCCTTGAGCCGCAAGCTCGCCTTGGTGTCGGTCTTCACCGGCGCGTCCTTGCGCAGCTTCACGTCGACCCGCGTGAGCCGCGTGTCCGCCGGATCGATGTCCATCGTCTCGACCACCCCGATGTCGACCCCGTGGTACTTCACCGGGTCGCCCAGCGACAGGCCGCTGACCGAGTCGGCGAAGCGGATGCGGTAGGTCACATCGTCGCGGTGGCCGCTGCCGGCGAGCCAGGCAAAGAAGAACGCCGCGGCGATGCACAGCACGATGATGAACAGGCCTTCGACGAAGTAGTGCTTGTCGGTTTCCATGGCTATGCCTTCCTTGCGGCCATCGCGCCCTGCGCCCGCGGACCGTGGAGCAACTCGTGGATCCACGGCTGGTCGGAGCGCATCAGCTCTTCGAGCGGCGCGACGGTGATCTTCTTGTCGACCAGCATCGCGACGCGCCCGCAGATCGTGAACAGCGTGTGCAGGTCGTGGGTGACGATGACGACGGTGATCCGGAGGCTCCGGTTCAGCGTGAGGATCAGTTCGTCAATGCCGCTCGCGGTCAGCGCGTCGAGGTCGGAGGTGGGTTCGTCGAGAAACAGCACCCGCGGGTCGAGCGCGAGCGCGCGCGCCAGCGCGGCGCGCTTGACCATGCCGCCCGAGAGCTCGGACGGGACCTTGATCCCCGCATCGACCGGCAGGCCCGCGAGCTCGAGCTTCATCGCGGCCGCGGCCTCCTGCTCGGGTGGCGGCAACCGCGTGTGCTCGCGCATCGGCAGCATGATGTTCTGCGCCACCGACAGCGAAGAGAACAGCGCCCCTTGCTGGAACAGCACGCCGATCAGCGACGCCCGCTCGGACGAATCGATCTGGTCCACCGCGCGGCCCTCGAAGCGCACCGATCCGGCGTTCGGTCGACGCAGACCGATCAGCGTCTTCAGCAGCACCGACTTGCCGGATCCCGAGCCGCCGGCGATGCCGATGATCTCGCCGCGCATCACATCGAGGTCGAGCTTGTCGTGCACCTCCTGCTTGCCGAAGCGGTTGACGATGCCGCGCGCCGACACGATCGGTTCGGTGGGTGTGGAAGCGGTGGCGTTCATAGGCCGAGCTTCTCGAAAAGGACGGAGAACAGCGCGTCCAGCGTCAGCACCAGGAAGATGCCCTTGACCACCGCACGGGTGGTCTCGCGCCCGACGCTTTCGGCCGAGCCGCGCACCCGCAGCCCGTGCATGCAGCCGATGATGCCGATGAAGAAGGCGAACACCGGCGCCTTGACGAGACCGACGAACAGGTCGCTCACGTCGATCGCCTGGTGCACGCGATGCACGTACTGCCAGGGCGAGACATGCAGCAGGCCTTGCGAAATCATCGCCCCGCCAACGAGGCCCATGATGTCGGCGAAGAAGGTCAAGAGCGGCAGCGTGATCACCAGCGCGATCAGCCGCGGCAACACCAGCAGCTCCATCGGCTCGAGCCCCATCACCCGCAGCGCGTCGATTTCCTCGCGCGACTTCATCACCCCGATCTCGGCGGCGAAGGCCGAACCGGAGCGGCCGGCGACCATGATGGCGGTGATCAGCACGCCCATTTCGCGCAGCACCGATACCGCCACCAGGTTGATCGTGAAGTCCTCGCCGCCATAAGGCCGCAGCTGGGCGACACCCTGGTAGCCGATGACGACGCTGATCAGCACCGCCATCAGCGCGATGATCGGCAGTGCGTCGACGCCGGTCTCGGCCACGTGGCGCGAGATCGCCGCCGGCCGCCATCGGCTCGGGTGGATCAGCACCCGGGCGGCGACGCTCGCGACATGTCCGACGAGCGCGGTGATGTCGAGCATGTCATGCCAGGCATCGTCGGCGCCCTGACCGACATCGACGACGAGTTGGTGCCAGCGCGCATGTCGCCTCGGCTTGGGCAGCGGCTTGCGCGGCAGGCCGCAGATCAGGTCGAGCAGCGACTGGTGCTCGGGCTGGGTGTGGGCGAGTGCGATGCCCTGGTCGCGCAATCGGCACAGCAACAGCGCCCCAGGTGTGTCGAGGCTGCTCAGGTTGCCGACGTCGACTGTGCGCGCCTTCGGCCCCTGCGCCAGCGCGGCCTCGGCCTCGGCGAGCGTGCGGATGTCGAGCACGCCCGCGAGCGCCATCCGGCGACCGTCGTCGCTGGTCGCGATAGTGAGCGCGGACGCTTCCGGGGAAGCGGCGGGCGGGGTTGAAAGGGATGCGCTGCGGGCCATGGATGCGCAGGGGGCTGTACTCCTGACAACGGAGCAATCGGCGCGCCTGCCCGGTCGCGTGAGGTTCAGCGGTGCGGGCGAAAGACTTCGGCGTCGGCGTAAAAACCCGGCGATTCGTTGTCGCGCCACCATCCGGGGACGCCCAGCACCGGCAGCGGCAGGTGGGCTTTCGAGGCGAGGCAGTGTGCGGTCAATTCGTCGGGGCTGCGCAGCGTCCACAGGTGCGCGGTAATCGCCTTGCGCGGCTGCGTCAGCTTGTCCAGCAAGGCGTGGCCGAACAGCGTGAGTCGCGCGTCCTGCCAGGCGGCGCGCCGGGTGATGAAGAGCGCCGTCCAGTCGCGCGCGCGCAGCGCCCCGACGAGGCAGTCCGGCGCCTGCCACAGCGCGGCGTTCTCGTCGAACAAGGTCAGGGCGTCGCGCACCGAACCGCGCGTCTGGCCGATCCCGACGCGCGCAATCTGCTCGGCCTGCAGTTCGTTGAGGCGGCGCTTCCAGGCCGGGAACGCCAGCCACACCAGGCCATTGAACAAATCGTGCAGGTTGTCGCGCGTCGGCACGCAGGCGCGGCGGGCGATGAAGGCTTCATAGGCTTCGCCGTCGGGCAGCTCGTGCTGTGCGACGAAGCGCAATGCGCCGGCCGCGAGCATGGGCCAGCGCTGCGCAGCTTGCGCGTTCAGCGCCTGCGCGACGCTCGCGCCTTGATCGAGCAGCCGGCAGACTCGCTCGCCACACTCGCGATACGGTGCCAACCAGGGGCGCCGCCAGTCGATCGTCCGCCAGAACGGCATCAAGCCCGCGCGGTCTTTGCCAGCCGCCGGTCGCGCAAGACGACCTGGCTGCCGCGACGGTCGAGCTCGAACAGCTGGGTCGCTTCGATCAGGTCGAGCAGCTTGCGGTAGCCGTAGTTGCGCGGGTCGAACGACGCCTGGTTGCCGATCTGCTGGCCCACCGAGCCGAGCGGCGACCAGCCATCTTCGCCGGCGGCCGATTCGACTGCATTGCGCAGCAGCGAGACGAGTCGCGCGTCCTGCTTCAGCGCCGCGGTGTCCTGCTTCAGCGGCGCGGCCTCGTCGCTCGCGGCGGGTTCGGACTTGGCCGCACTGCGCGGCTTGCGCCGGCCGTCGGGCTTGGGCTTGGCTGGCTTCTCGGCCTCCTCGACCGCAGCCGTGGCGCCGAGGTTCTCGAGGTAGAGAAAACGCGAGCAGGCGTTGACGAACGGCATCGGCGTCTTCTTCGCGCCGAAGCCGAACACCTGCGCGCCCTTGGCCTTCAGGTGCATCACCAGCGGCGTGAAGTCGGCGTCCGACGAGACAACGCCGAAGGCCTCGGGCTGGTCGGTGTAGAGCAGGTCCATCGCATCGATGACCATCACCATGTCGGTGGCGTTCTTGCCCTTGCTGTAGTCGAACTGCTGCACCGGGCGGATCGCATACTCGTGCAGCACCGCCTCCCAGCCCTTGAGCCCGTCCTTCTTCCAGTTCCCGTAGGCGCGCCGGATGTTGGTGACGCCGACCTTGGCGAGCTCGGCGAGGATCACGTCGATCTTGCTGGCGGGCGAGTTGTCGGCGTCGATCAGCAGCGCGATGCGTGCTTGTTTTTCGATCATGGCTGCAGCTTCCACCCGAGGGTTTCGCCGCCTCGCAGCGGCTTGAGTTGTGCGTCGCCGAACGGCAGCGCTTCGGGCAGTGTCCATGTTTCCTGGCGCAAGGTCACGGTGCCGGTGTTGCGCGGCAGCCCGTAGAAGGCCGGGCCGTTGAAGCTCGCGAAGGCTTCGAGCTGGTCGAGCGCGCCGGCGGCGTCGAAGGCTTCGGCGTACAGCTCGAGCGCGCTCAATGCGGTGTAACAGCCGGCGCAGCCGCTCGCATGTTCCTTCAGGTGGGCGGCGTGCGGCGCGCTGTCGGTGCCGAGGAAGAACTTGGCACTGCCCGAGGTCGCCGCCGCCACCAATGCGACGCGGTGCTCTTCGCGCTTGAGCACCGGCAGGCAGTAGTAGTGCGGGCGGATGCCGCCCGTGAAGATCGCGTTGCGGTTGTACAGCAGGTGGTGCGCGGTCACGGTGGCTGCGGTGTTCGCATCCGCCTCGCTCACGTACTGCGCCGCGTCGCGCGTGGTGATGTGCTCGACGACAATCTTCAGCGCCGGAAAGTCGCGGCGCAGCGGGATCAGCTGGGTGTCGATGAAGACCTTCTCGCGGTCGAACACGTCGACGGCCGGGTCGGTCACTTCGCCGTGCACCAGCAGCGGCATTCCCGCGCGCTGCATCGCTTCGAGCGTGGCGTAGGTCTTGCGCAGGTCGGTGACGCCGGCGTCGCTGTTGGTGGTGGCGCCGGCCGGGTAGAGCTTCACGGCGACCACGCCGGCGTCCTTCGCGCGGCGGATCTCCTCCGGCGGCAGCTTGTCGGTGAGGTACAGCGTCATCAGCGGCTCGAAGGCGAGGCCTTGCGGCACCGCGGCGCGGATGCGCTCGCGGTAGGCCAGGGCCTGCGCCGTCGTCGTCACCGGCGGCCGCAGGTTGGGCATGATGATCGCGCGGCCGAACTGACGGGCGGTGTCGGGCACCACGGCGGCGAGCGCCGCGCCATCGCGCACATGCAGGTGCCAGTCGTCGGGGCGGGTCAGGGTGAGGCTTCGGGTCATGCGGCGGATTTTCGCACCCGGCTTGCATCCGGCGGCCGCACGTGGTCGTATACGCATCACGACTCAATCACTGGAGATGCCGCATGAGCACGCCCACCGAGATCGTTCAAAGTCTCTACACCGCCTTCGGCCGCGGCGACATCCCCGCCCTGCTCGCCATGCTGTCCGACGACGTCGAGTGGACCCACCGTGGCAGCATCGGGCTTGCTTACATGGGCACGGTCAAAGGCAAGCCGGCCGTCACGCGCTGGTTCGGCCAGGTGGCCGAGCTTGATGGCATCCAGGCCTTCGAGCCGCGCGAGTTCCTCGCCGGGCCCGACCATGTGACGGTGCTCGGCTGGGAACGCACCCAGGCGCTGCCCGCCGGCCGCGTGTTCGAATCCGACTGGGTCCACGTCTTCAACATCCGCGACGGCAAGGTGACCCGCTTCATCGGCACCTATGACACGGCCGCTTCGGCGGCGGCGCGCGCATGAGCGCCGCGCCGGGCCGCCCCAAGCAAGCTCACCCCCTCGGGGGGCGGGCGCGGTACTCCGCGACCTGGGGGCAGACATGAGCGCCGTCGTCGCCGCGCCGGGCACCCACGCCACGCGCTTCGAGCTGGTTAGCCACTGGCACATCGCCGCGCCGATCGACGCGGTTTGGGCGGCGCTGAAGGCCGCCGAGCAATGGCCGCGCTGGTGGCGCTATGTGAAGCGCGTGGACGAACTGCGCGCTGGCGACGCCGACGGGCTGGGCGCGATCCGCCACTTTCAATGGAGCAGCCGCCTGCCCTACGGCGTGGCCTTCGATGTCGAAGTGGTCGAGGTCCACGCGCCGCGCCTGATGCGCGGCCGCGCACGCGGCCAGCTCGTCGGCGAAGGCGTCTGGGAGCTCATCCCGGAAGGCGACACCACCCGCGTTCGCTACACCTGGTGCGTCGACCTGAACCACCGCTGGATGCGCTGGATCGCGCCGCTGGCCGCGCCGGTGTTCCGCTGGAACCACGACGGCGTGATGCGCGCCGGCGCGCACGGCCTGGCGCAGCACCTCGACGCGCGATTGCTCGACGCCTATTGATCGTCGCGCCGCGCCGGGTCGTCGGTCGGCAGCACGTCGCGGAACATCTCGAAGCGCTTCCACTTCGGCACCGGCGGGCTGTGGCCAGGGCTCGGCACGTAGGGCGACGCTTCGACAAAGCTCATGCGGTGGATGTAGCGCGGGCAGTTGGGAAAGATGCGCAGCGCCTGCACCCGCACCACAAGCTGCGCCCCGGCGAAGCTCGCGATCAGCGGATCGTCGTCGGCTATCGATGCCCGGCCATTGACGCGCAGGCGGTTCGGCCGCTCGAAGTCGATGAACAGCAGCGCCACCGCCGGGTTGATCCGCACATTGCCGAGGCTGCGGAACATGCCGTTGCCGTCGTAGCTCGGGAACGCCAGTTCGCTCTCACCGGTCACGCGAACGAAGCCGGGCGCGCCGCCCTTGTAGGAGCAGTCGGGCTGGCCGTCGGCGTCGGCGGTGGCCAGGAAGAACAGCTGGCGGCTCTCGATGAAGACGCGGTCCTCGGCGCTGAACGCCGTGCGGGTGAGCTTCTCGTCGAGGCGGTCGGCGAGGCGTCGCGTGTCGAAGCGGTCTTGCAGCTGCCGCATGGCCGCGTGGTACGCGGGGCCGGCAAACGAGTCGTTCGGGCTTGTCATGATGGCTGCCAATCGCTGAACTCCACCGGCCGAAGCGAATTCGTGTTGACGCGCAGCTGGAACACATCCGGCCTCGCATAGTGGCCGGCGACGTCGAGGCTGCGCCGCGCCATCCCCACGCGCTCGAGGTCGATCTCGGCGTAGAGGATGCCGGTCTCCTCGTGCATCGGCCCGGCGACGATTTTTCCGCCCGGTGCGACGACGACCGAATCGCCGGGGTTGACCCACGCGTCGGGTTGGCCGAACCCCTCGACCTTGTCGGTGACGGCGGGCGGCAGGTCGCGTGCCTGGAAGGCGCAGCCGCTGCCGACGACCCAGCAGCCGCCCTCGCGGGCGATGTGGCGGGTCGACGCGATCCAGCGGTCGCCCTCGTCGTAGGTCGGCGCGATGTAGATCTCCACGCCCTGCGCGTAGAGGGCGGCGCGCGCCAGCGGCATGTAGTTCTCCCAGCAGATGAGCGTCCCGATGCGCCCGCAGGGCGTGTCGACGACGCGCAGGCCGCTGCCATCGCCAAAGCCCCAGACCATGCGCTCCGGGTTGGTCGGCATCAGCTTGCGGTGGCGGTTGAGCACCGCGCCATCCGGCCCGATCAGGACGACGGTGTTGTAGAGGGTGCCGCGGCTGAACTCGGCGTCACGCTCGTCGATCCCGCAGACGACGGTCACCTCGCGCTGCGCCGCCGCCTCGCGCAGCGGCGCGAGGTCGTCGCCCGCGAGGCTCACCGCGTTGGCGCGCAACTGCGCGTGCAGCTGCTCGCTGAGCGCCATGTCGCCGCCCGGGCGCAGCCGCCAGATCCACGCCGGGTAGCCCGGCACGAAGGCCTCCGGAAAGACGATCAGCCGGGCGCCGGCTTGCGCGGCCTCGTGGACCGCGGTCACCGCGCTGTCGAGCGTGGCGGCGCGGTTGAGGAACACGGGCGGGCGTTGGATGACGGCGATTCGGGGCATGCTTCACCTCGGCGTTTCTGGTTCAGTCCTTTTC
>DASXQQ010000362.1:0-9043 GCA_036507085.1 Piscinibacter sp.
GCGATGGCTTCGGCCGAACGCGCGCTCGACGCGCTGAACATCCGGCGCTGGCTGGCGGGCGAAGCACCGCTGCGCGCCGCGGCGCGCAAGACGCGGACGGTCCGGGCGCCGGCCTAGCTAGCTCAGGCCGGGCTCAATCCCCGCCGTGCTTGCCGCCCTTGCGGCCCTTGCCGCGGTTGTCGTGCTTGCCGCGGTTGTCGTGCCACCCCGGGTGCTCGCGCTCGTCGCGCTCGCGCACCCATTGCTCCTGCACGAAATACACCGGTTGCGCGCAAGCGTGGTAGTAGCCGCAGTAGCGCCCCCAGTTCTGCTGGTGCGCCGTCGGCACGTAGAGATAGATCGGCTGCCGGTAGACCGCGATCGGCGCAGGCGCGATGATCACCGGCTCGGGGTACGCGAGCAGCGGCTGCGGATAGGCGCCGATGTTGATACGGCCGTAAACGCCGGGCTGCATGATGCCGATCGAGATGCCGACGTCGGTGGCGGCGAAAGCCGGGGACAGGGCGCCGGCGGCCAGGATCAGAGCGGCGAGTTGGTTCATGAAGCTTCTCCAGGAGTAGCGCCCTGAGTACGCCACCAATTGCCGGGGCGATCTGTAGGACAAGGCCGGAAGCGCGCGTCGGCGGGCGTCTACGATGCGCAGGCGCGTTTGCGCGAATCCAGGAGCCCGCCCGTGATCGAGGCGCCCGTCGAAGCCCCGCCCCCTGCCCTCGCGCGCTGGCTGCTGCCGCGCGGCGCCGCGCCAGACGCCTGGCGCATGCTCGTCGCCCGGGCGTTGCGCGCGCTCGGCGACGGCTTCATGGCGGTGCTGCTGCCTGCCTACCTGCTGGCGCTGGGCCTCGGCCAGTTCGAGGTCGGCCTGATCAGCACCGCCACCCTGCTCGGCTCGGCCGCGGCCACGCTCGCGGTCGGCGCCTTCGGCCACCAGTTCGCGTCGCGCCGACTGCTCAGCGGCGCCGCGCTGCTGATGGCCGCCACCGGTCTCGGCTTCGCCGGCTTCGCGTCGTTCTGGCCGCTGCTGGTCGTCGCCTTCGTCGGCACGCTGAACCCGAGCTCGGGCGACGTCTCGGTGTTCCTGCCGCTCGAACACGCGCGGCTGGCCGAAGCGGCGCGCGGCGAGGCGCGCACTGCCCTCTTCGCGCGCTACAGCGTGCTCGGCGCGCTCGCCGCCGCGGTCGGCGCGCTCGCCGCCGCGCTGCCCGACGCCTTGACGCGCCACGCTGCGCTGCCCCGCCTCGACGCGCTGCGGGCGATGTTTCTGCTCTACGGCGCGATCGGCCTCGTCGTGTGGTGGCTGTACCGCCGCCTGCCGCAAACGCCTGACGCCGTGCAGGCGCCGCCCGCGCCGCTCGGCCCGTCGCGCGGCATCGTCATCAAGCTGGCCGCGCTGTTCAGCGTCGACGCGTTCGCCGGCGGGCTGATCATCAACGCCTTGCTCGCGCTGTGGCTGCTGCAGCGCTTCGGCCTGTCACTCGCGCAGGCCGGTGCGTACTTCTTCTGGGCGGGCCTGCTCAGCGCGGCCTCGCAGTTCGCCGCGCCGCGCGTGGCCGCGCGCTTCGGCCTGCTCAACACGATGGTCTTCACCCACATCCCTGCCAACGTCTGCCTGATCCTCGCCGCGCTGGCCGGGAGCCTGCCGGTGGCACTGGCGCTGCTGTTCGTGCGCAGCGCGCTGTCGCAAATGGACGTGCCCACACGCACCGCCTATGTGATGTCGGTGGTGACCCCGGCCGAGCGCAGCGCGGCGGCGAGTTTCACCGCGGTGCCGCGCAGCCTCGCCGCGGCGCTGAGCCCGACCCTGGGCGGCGCGCTGTTCGCCGCCGGCTGGTTCAGCTTGCCCTTGGTGTTGTGCGGGCTGCTGAAAATCGGTTATGACCTCACGCTGTGGCGCGCCTTCAGGCTGCATCGGCCCGTTGGCGAATGAACCTCCCCCTCCTCGATCCGCATCACCCCATGCAACATCTCGCCGATTCCCGCTACGCCACGACGCGCCTCGTCGTCGCGCTGCTGCTGATGACCATCGGCAGCAGCGGCATGTATGTGGTGGCGGTGGTGCTGCCGGCGGTGCAGGCCGACTTCGGCGTCGCGCGCGCCGACGCCTCGCTGCCCTACACGCTGATGATGATCGGCTTCGGCCTGGGCGGCATCCTGATGGGGCGGCTCGCCGACCGGCACGGCGTGATGGTGCCGCTGCTGATCGGCGCCACCGGCGTGGCGCTCGGCTACGCCGCGGCCGGACTCGCGCCGAACGTCTGGTGGTTCGCGCTGGCGCATGGCGTGCTGCTCGGCCTGCTCGGCAGCTCGGCCACCTTCGCCCCGCTGGTGGCCGACACCTCGCTGTGGTTCGTGCGCCGGCGCGGCATCGCGGTGGCGGTGTGCGCCAGCGGCAATTACCTCGCCGGCGCGATCTGGCCGCCGATCGTGCAGCACTTCGTCGAGACGGTCGGCTGGCGCCAGACCTACCTCGGACTCGGCCTGTTCTGCGCCCTGACGCTGCCCCCGCTCGCGCTGCTGATGCGTGCGCGTCCGCCAGCCGCGGTGGCCGCGCCGATGCAGGCGCATGCGGCCACGCCATCGAACCGACCGTTCGGCCTGTCGCTCAACCAGGCGCAGGCGCTGCTGTGCGTGGCCGGCCTCGCCTGTTGCGTAGCGATGTCGATGCCGCAGGTGCACATCGTCGCCTACTGCGGCGACCTCGGCTACGGCGCGGCGCGCGGCGCGCAGATGCTGTCGCTGATGCTCGCCTGCGGCATCGCGAGCCGCTTGATCTCCGGCGCCATCTGCGACCGCATCGGAGGCTTGCGCACCCTGCTGCTCGGCTCGATGCTGCAGGGCGTGGCGCTGCTGTTGTTCCTGCCTTTCGACGGACTCGTGTCGCTGTACGTGATCTCGGCGCTGTTCGGCCTGTTCCAGGGCGGTATCGTGCCGTCGTACGCGATCATCATCCGCGAGCACTTCCCGCCGGCCGAGGCGGGGGCACGCGTCGGCACGGTGCTGATGTTCACGCTGCTCGGCATGGCGCTGGGGGGCTGGATGTCGGGCAAGGTCTTCGACCTGACCGGCTCGTACCACGCAGCCTTCCTCAACGGCGTGGCGTGGAACGCATTGAACCTCGGCGTGGCGCTGCTTTTGATACGGCGGGTGCCGCGCTTCGGGGCGCGCGCCGCAGCGGCGGTTTGACGACTGGCAAGCTGGCGCAGGTGGGTTTCGCGGTGACGCCGCGCTGTCGACCTGGCTGTCACGCCTGCTGCTCAATGAATGCTTCGCGCGCGTGCACCGCCACGCGCGTCGACTGACGTGATCCCGATGGCCGCTTCGACTCCGCAGACCGACATCGAGCGAGACGCCGTGCCCTCGCCCGCCGAAGGGCTTTGGTCAAGACGCTAGCGGTTGACGCCGCGTTGAAGGTCACAGACCGGCCACGAGCGGGTGCTCCCGACCGTCCGGTTCAAGCGCCTGGATCTGCGGCTCGCATTCGGTGCGAGGTACCCATGACATCGTTGGCACCCTGAGGTGGGCGCCCGGAAGCGGGCGCCCTCAAGGGCCATGGCGGCGCGCCGCTCGGTTTGAGACCGTGAAGCACCACAGTTTCGACATGAGCATCGCGTGCAAGCCATCGGTCGGCGGCCCCACCGGGCGCCGGATGGCGCCCCGGTCCACTACGAGCGTCACCGCCCCGAGCAGTCTCAAGGCCGATGAGGCCGACGGCGGTGCGGTCACGCTGATCCAGCGCTTCGGCTCGGCAGACAACCTGAACATCCACCTGCACTGCCTGGTGCTGGACGGCGTGTACCGGCGCGGCACCAACGGCGCGCCGGCCTTCGTCGAGGTGAGCGCGCCGAGCGATGAGGCGCTGCGGGTGGGGTTGCACAAGATCATCACCCGCGTGATGAAGCTGCTAACCCGTCGGGGCGTCTTGGTCGAAGAGCAGGGCGAAACGTACATGGCCGACCACGACGCCGATTCGGACGAAGCCCGCACGCTCAGGCCGCTGCAGGCCGCGGCCTGTACTTATCGGATCGCCTTCGGCCCAGTCCAGTGCAACGCTGCCGGGCAGGTCGTGCTGAAACTGAAGACCTCCTGGCGCGACGGCACCACGCACCTGGTGATGTCGCCGCTGGAATTCATGCAGCGGCTGGCCGCGCTGGTGCCACGCCCGCGGCTGCACCTGATCCGCTTCCACGGCGTGCTGGCGCCCAACGCCAAGCTGTGCGCGATGGTGGTGCCGCAAGGGCCGGTCGAGGGCGTTGAGGCAGCGAAGCCCGCCGAGTGCGAAGCGCCCTGTGCGCATCACAGGCCGGTGCGGCTGAGTTGGGCGTGGCTGCTCAAGCGCGTCTTTGAGATCGACCTGGAGCACTGCCCGAACTGCGGCGGTGAGCTGAAGATCATCGCCGCGATCCTGGAAGCGCCGGTCATCGAGAAGATCCTCACGCACTTGGGTCTGCAGGCCCGTGCGCCACCGCGGGCGCCAGCCCGTGGGCAGGCGCTGCAGGCGGCCTGATCGACAGCTGACGCATCGCGTTCGACCGGCCCGGCGCCAAGGGCGGTTGCGTCCGAGACTTCCTGAGACGGCTCAACGCGGTCCGATCCTTTGCTAGCATCAATGCTGAAGAGTTAAAAGAGTTCCGAAATGAGGGGGTGACGGAAATGAGGTCGAGGCCAACGCTCTATGAAATCCTGGGCGTTCAGCAAAGTGCGAGCTTGCCCGAACTCCAGTCGGCATACCGGCGCGAAGTGAACTTGCTCGAATCGATGCGTGGCAGCAAGAGCGCGCAGGAATTCAATGACAGGACTCAGTTGCTGCGCGTCGCGCTGAATACGCTGTCGGACCCTGTGACCCGGCTTAGCTATGACGCCAAGCTGTCCGCCGGCAGCCGGCCGGCGCAAAGCCCGGCGGCAACGCGCGCCGTGGCCACGCGTGCCGTGGGGGCGAGCAGCGAGGTGCGGGCGGATGCGCTGTCGCTGCGAGCGGATGCCCTGGCGCTGCGGGCCGATGCCATGCTCGTGCGAGCCGGGCTCGATGGGCCCGCAGCCACGACGGCGCACGGCGTGGCGTCCGCCGCGCTGACCGCGGTCAAGACATTCACCCGTGCACTGGGCCTGCTGTTTCTCGTGGCCATGGTCGCGTTCTGGATCACCCGGTGCGTGGCGGGAGACCCCGCCGCCCGCCGCGCTGCCGTGGAGACCAAGGCGAACGAGCAGACGGCGCTGCAGGAGTACTACCAGACCTACGGCGTGCGGCCGGCCAGCATGGCGGAACTGGAACTGCTCGAGGCGGAGCGCAAACGGCGCGACAACCAGGGCCGGCAGGTCGACCACGACCGTGACAAGCAAGAGCGCGAAGCGCGCCTCTTCGAAGAGGAGTCCAGGCGGTTGGGGCGTGAAGTGTCCGAGCAGCTGCGCCGCGACGAGGAGCAGGCTCGCTATGAAGCCGAGCGCGAAAGGCAGCAAAAGCAGTTCGAGCAGCACGCGAAGGAAGAAGCCGAGCAGCGGCGCATCGAAATGGAACGGCAGCAATGGCGCGAAACGCTGCGGCACTGATGCGAGGAGCGACCACTGTGTTGTCGAGCGTCGCGCGGCGGCGCAGGTCGTTCGTTGCCGCCGCTGCAATCGCCCTGCTCTCGGCAGGCTGCGGCCAGTCCGCCCCGCGTCAGGAGCAGTTCGTCGGCAAATGGAAATCCTCGCGCCTGGCAACGCCGCTTCACATGTACAAGAACGGCGAGTGGGAAATCAGGACCGAGGAAGACAGCGTGCTGCAATTCGGCGTGTGGCAGCTTGACGGTCGGCGCATCGTGTGGAGCATCAAGATGGAAGGCCGCCTCGACCACGAGGAGAACGCCGTGTTGTCGGTCGGCCAGCGGCGGTTTGAACTGCGCGAGCGAGATGGGTCGGTCACCGTCTTCGAGCGGCTGGACTGACCGTGCCTGCCGTGAACCACTACGACGCGCTCGAAGTCAGCCCCAACGCGAGCCCCGAGGTCATCCGCGCTGCGTACAAGAGCCTGATTCAGCGCTTCCATCCCGACAAGAACCCGGGTGACGAAGCCGTCGCCGCGCGCGCCGCGGCGATCGTCCAGGCCTACCGGATCCTGTCGGATGCGGGCGAGCGCGCCGAGTACAACCTCAGCCTCCAGTGCGCCGCCCTGCAAGGGGCGCTTGTCGATCAGGCGGCGTGGCCCGGCGCCGGCTTCGACCGCGCGCGCGACCCTCCTCGCGACCGGTTGCGAATCGGCTTCTGGTTGCTGCTGTTGCTGATCGCGGCCGGGGTGATCTGGGCCGTCGTGTCGATCACAGGCAAGAAGATCGAACCGCGCGCCGAACTCGTATCGATTCGCCACGGCTTCGCGTCCACCACGGCGACGGAGGCCCAGAAGCGCCAGCTGTATGCGCGCAAGCTCGCCCTGCTGGAGCAGCATCCCGACCTGCTCCGCTCAGCGTCGGCTGACAGGTCCGAAGACATGGCGGCACGCAGCTTCGCCCTGCTGGAGAACCCCCTGGTGGTTCGGGTCGGCAGCGAAACGCCCGACGCCCCCGGTCCCGTTGCCGAGCTCACCGTGCAGGGCATCAGCCTGCTGGTTGGCAGCTTCGATTCGCAAGACCTGCTGGCCCACATCGCACGGCACCGTGAGCGCTTGATCCAGGAGCTCGCCGCGCGGCTCGCCAAGGAAAACCCTGATCGATTCGCGCGCCCGGATGGCGAAGCGCACCTGAAACGGGTCGTACTGGATTCGGTTTCCGCGAGCCTGGGCACGGATCCGGATCAGGAATATCCATCCACCTATTTCGAATCGCCCGGCCGCCATGGCGTGGTCGATGCGCTCCTGCCCGAGCACTTCAGGCTGGTTCAACTCAGTTCGTTGCGGCGGTGATGCGCGTCGGTCCGGTAGAGGTCGCGATCCTGGAAGCGCCAGTCATCGAGAAGATCCTCACGCACTTGGGTCTCGCCGCCCTCGCCGCAATCAGCTTTGCTGGGTGGTGCCGTCGCGGACCATGTCGGCATCGCGCCGCTGTCCGGTTCATCAACGGCGAGGCCATGTAAGAGTCGCGGCGATGGGGACGTCGCCACAGTCCGCTCCGAGCACGCCATTTCGTTCAATCGAACGGCTACTGGGTCGACCACGGCTGGCCAGGGCACTTGCCGGCCGGCTCCGCTACCGGCCCACGATATCGCCTTTCATGGGTCCAAGGATGGCCAGCAAGTCGTTCTTCTCCTTCTCAGGCACCTTGAACTTGTCGAGGGACTTGATCAGATCTTCGACCAGGGCGCCGAACTCGGCATCACTGATGTTCATGCCCGCGTGGGCGGATTTCATGTCGCGGCCGGAATAGGTGCAAGGCCCGCCGGTGCCGGCGCAAATCTGATCCACAAGCATCTGCTTGAGCCGAGGGATGTTGGTGCTGGCGAATCGCCGGTTGATCCGGGCATCACCCGCGACATTGCCGACGAAGTCGTCAACCACGGCAACGATGGCATCCTTGCCACCGAGGCGTTGAAACAAGGTCTGGCTTTGCATCGAACCCGTCGCACAGCCACCGAGCGACAGCACTGCCGCAAGCGCCGCACCCACCAGGATGGATCTCTTCAACATGAATGCTCTCCTTTGAAGGCCATGAGGGAACCCAAGTACGCCCCGCGCGGCCGACTCGTCATCGACGTCTGCATCGAAGAGAGGCCCTCACCGCAGGCTCTTGTGCGCGACAGCGTGAAGCGAATCCGTTCTTACGCAGCCGCTCGGATGTTGGATGCGCGGCCGATGCCGATCATCTGACCGACGGGGGTGTGGGTCAATTCGTCGCTTCCGCCCTCAAACCGTCCAAAACATCGCGACCACCGCCGCCCCCATCACCGCCGTCGCGAACCACCCCAGCAGCTGGAGCCGGCGAGTCAGCGTGTAGTCACCCAGGATGCTGCGCCGCGTGCCCAGCCACATCATCACCGCCATGATCGGCACCGCGACAACGCCGTTGACGACCGCGCTCCAGACCAGCGCCTTGATCGGGTCGAGCGGCGTGAAGTCGACCAGCGTGCCGGCGAGCGTCGCGGCGACGAGCACGGCGTAGAAGCCTTTGGCTTCGCCGAGCGTGTGGTCGAGTCCCGAGCGCCACTGGAAGACGTCGGCGACCGCGTAGGCCGCCGAGCCGGCGAGCACCGGCACCGCGAGCAGACCGGTGCCGATGATGCCGACCGCGAACAGGGTGAACGCGAAGTCGCCGGCGATCGGGCGCAGCGCTTCGGCGGCCTGCTTCGTCGTCTGGATGTCGGTGATGCCGTGCTGGCTCAGCGTGATCGCGGTGGCCAGCATCACGCAGAAGGCGATGCCGTTGGAAAAGCCCATGCCGATCACCGTGTCGAGCTTGATGCGGTACAGGTGCTCGCGCACAAAGCCCGGGTGGCGCGCGATGTCCACCGGCGACACCATGCGCCGGCGCTGCTCGGCTTCCTGCGCCGCTTGCCAGAAGAAGAGGTAGGGGCTGATGGTGGTGCCGAGCACGGCGACGATCATGGTCCAGTAGCCGCTGCTGCTCTGCCAGCTCGGCACCAGCGTCTGCAGCAGCACGCGCTCCCAGTCGACGTGCAGCATGAAGACCACGCCCACATAGGCGAGCAGCGCGAGCGTCAGGTACTTGAGCACGCGCACCATCGCCTCGTAGCTCAGCCACACCGGCAGCACCGAGCACAGTGCGCCGAACAGCAGCGCGTGGCCGTGCTCGGGCCCGCCGACGACCAGCTCCAGCGCGTCGCCCATCGCGGCGATGTCGGCCGCGATGTTCAAGGTGTTGGCGAGCACCAGCAGCGCGACCAGCAGCATCGCCGCGCGGCGCGGCATCACGCGACAGAGGTTGGCGGCGAGCCCCTGCCCGGTGAGCCAGCCGATGCGCGCGCTGACCATCTGGATGCCGATCATCAACGGCGTGGTGAAGGCCAAGGTCCACAGCATGCCGGCGCCGAACTGCGCGCCGGCTTGCGAGTAGGTGGCGAGGCCGCTCGGATCGTCGTCGGCCGCGCCGGTGATGAGGCCGGGGCCGAGCCGGCTGGCCAGGCG
>DASXQQ010000363.1:0-7326 GCA_036507085.1 Piscinibacter sp.
AAGCTGCCGGTTCCTCCGTCTGAGCGCATCCCATGCACGACAAGATCCTGATCCTCGATTTCGGCTCCCAGGTCACCCAGCTCATCGCGCGCCGCGTGCGCGAAGCGCATGTGTACTGCGAGATCCACCCGAACGACGTGAGCGAGGCGTTCATCCGCGAGTTCGCGCCGAAGGGCATCATCCTGTCGGGCAGTCATGCGAGTACCTACGAAGAGCACGACCTGCGCGCGCCGCAGGCGGTGTGGCAGCTGGGTGTGCCGGTGCTCGGCATCTGCTACGGCATGTTCACGATGGCGGTGCAGCAAGGCGGCCAGGTCGAGGCCAGCACCCACCGCGAGTTCGGCTACGCCGAGGTGCGCGCGCACGGCCACACCCGGCTGCTCCAAGGCATCGAGGACTTCAGCACCACCGAGGGTCACGGGATGCTGAAGGTGTGGATGAGCCATGGCGACAAGGTCACGCAGCTTCCACCCGGCTTTAAGCTGATGGCCTCGACCCCGAGCTGCCCGATCGCCGGCATGGCCGACGAATCGCGCGGCTACTACGGCGTGCAGTTCCACCCCGAGGTGACGCACACCGTGCAGGGCCGGGCGCTGCTCAACCGCTTCGTGCTCGACATCGCCAAAGCCAAGCCCGACTGGGTGATGGGCAACTACATCGACGAGGCGGTGGCGCGGATTCGCGAACAGGTCGGCAGCGAGGAGGTGATCCTGGGGCTGTCCGGCGGGGTCGACTCGAGCGTCGCCGCGGCGCTGATCCACCGCGCGATCGGCGACCAGCTGACCTGCGTCTTCGTCGACCACGGCCTGTTGCGCCTCGACGAGGGCCGGATGGTGATGGAGATGTTCGCCGGCCAGCTGCATGCGAAGGTGATCCACGTCGATGCCGCCGACCAGTTCCTCGGCCACCTCGCCGGCGTGACCGACCCCGAGGCCAAGCGCAAGATCATCGGCCGCGAGTTCGTCGAGGTGTTCCAGGCCGAGGCGAAGAAGCTCAAGCAAGCCAAGTGGCTGGCGCAGGGAACGATCTACCCCGATGTCGTCGAAAGCGGCGGGGCGAAAACGAAGAAGGCGACCTCGATCAAGAGCCACCACAACGTCGGTGGCTTGCCCGAGACCCTGGGGCTCAAGCTGCTCGAGCCGCTGCGCGAACTGTTCAAGGACGAGGTGCGCGAGCTCGGTGTCGCCCTCGGCTTGCCGCACGACATGGTTTACCGCCATCCGTTCCCCGGCCCGGGACTGGGCGTGCGCATCCTCGGCGAGGTGAAGAAGGAATACGCCGAGCTGCTGCGCCGCGCCGACGCGATCTTCATCGAGGAACTGCGCAACTTCCGCGACGAGGCCACCGGCAAGAGCTGGTACGACCTCACGAGCCAGGCCTTCACCGTCTTCCTGCCGGTCAAGAGCGTCGGCGTGATGGGCGACGGCCGCACCTACGACTACGTGGTCGCGCTGCGCGCAGTGCAGACCAGCGACTTCATGACCGCCGACTGGGCCGAGTTGCCTTACGGCTTGCTCAAGCGCGTGTCGAGCCGCATCATCAACGAAGTGCGCGGCATCAACCGCGTTGCCTACGACGTCTCGTCGAAGCCGCCGGCCACCATCGAATGGGAGTAAGCCATGAGAATGTTCTTCGGTCTCATCTCGCTGATGATCGCGCTGGCCATCATCGGATCGGTGGCGAAGCAGCAGCTGCAGGCGCTCAGCAGCACCGGCAACGCCGTGGCGCGAATGTCCGGCGCGGCCAGCGGCGCGAGCGCGGACATGCCACTGCCTGGGATGCGCGAGGGCGCGACGATCGCGATTCCCGGCGGCATGCCCGGCGCGACCATGGCCGATACCACCGGGCTGACGGTGCCACAGCAGTCGCAGAACATCCAGCAGCAGTTCAGGGACGCGACCAACAACGCGCTGCAGCAAGGCGCCGACCGCGCCGCACGCAGCGATCAGTAGGATGAGGCCCCCACGTCACTTCGCTCCTGCCCCCCAAGGGGGCGCGGGCCCCCTTGGGGCGGCCCGGCGGGAGCCCGGATGACCCCGGCCGACGAACATGCGATGCGCATCGCGCTCGACCAGGCCCACAACGCCTGGCTCGTCGGCGAGGTGCCGGTCGGCGCGGTCATCATGCGCGCCGGCCAGGTGATCGCCACCGGCTACAACCGCCCGATCACCGAGCACGATCCGACCGCGCACGCCGAGATCGTCGCCTTGCGCCACGCGGCGACGCTGCTCGCCAACTACCGGCTGCCCGAGTGCGAGCTCTTCGTCACGCTCGAGCCCTGCGCGATGTGCGCGATGGCGCTGATGCATGCGCGGCTCAAGCGCGTCGTCTTCGGCGCGCCGGACCCGAAGACGGGCGCCGCCGGCTCGGTGCTCGACCTGTTCGGCCAGGCGCAGCTGAACCACCACACCCAGGTCGAATCCGGCGTTCTCGCCGACGAGTGCGGTCAACTGCTGCGCGACTTCTTCGCCGAGCGGCGCGAGCAGTACCGGCAGCGGCGCGCGCTCGCCGACATCGGCGGTCCGATCGACGCCGGCGACGAGCCGATTCCCACCGGCGAAGTCGTCGAAGTCGACGCCCCGCCCGCCAAACCTTGAACTTCAGCTCGATGCATTGGCGAGCCGCGCACACCCTCACCCCAACCCTCTCCCGCAGGCGGGAGAGGGAGCATCCGGGCTCCCTCTCCACCGTACCCGGGGGAGAGGCTTGGCCTGTCCTGAGCCTGTCGAAGGAGGGTGAGGGGGCGACGTGAGTCAAGCTGAGCTTCGTCGCCAATCAAGAACCTTGAAAGTCTCATGACTTCATTGACCCTGTTCACGCCGGCGGGCGTGTTGGCCAGCGCCGCGCCGGTGCGCCGCGCGGCCAAGCGCCTCGCCACCCATGGCTTCGACGTGCGCATCGACGAGGCGACGCTCGCCAAGCACCAGCGATTCGCCGGCGACGACGATGCGCGGCTCGCCGCGCTGCACCGGGTCGCGGCGCAGGCGCCCGCTGTCGCGCTCGCCACCCGCGGCGGCTACGGGCTCACGCGGCTGCTCGACCGCATCGACTGGAAGCTCGTCGCGCGCAGCGTCGAGCAGGGCACGCGCTGGGTCGGCCAGAGCGACGTCACCGCGCTGCAGCTCGGCCTGCTCGCCCATGCAAAGGGCATCACCTGGGCCGGCCCGCTCGCCTGCGACGACTTCGGCGGCGACACGGTGGACGAGATCACCGAAGCCTGCTTTCTCGAAGCGATGAGCGGCGAGCTCGAAGCGGTGGGCTTTCGCACCGAAGCCGGCTTCGACGGCCTGCAGGCACGCGGCACCCTGTGGGGTGGCAACCTGTGCATGGTCAACTCGCTGCTCGCCACGCCGCACTGGCCGGCCAAGGTGGCCAGGGGAGGCGTGCTGTTCCTCGAAGACGTCAACGAGCACCCCTACCGCATCGAGCGCAGCCTGCTGCAGTTGCACCAGGCCGGTGTGCTCGACGCGCAGAAGGCGGTGGTTCTGGGGGCCTTTAGCGGCTGGCGCAAGTCGCCGCTGGACCGGGGGTACTCGCTGAAGACCGTGGTGGCGCACCTGCGCTCGCTCACGAAAACGCCGATCCTCACCGGCTTGCCCTTCGGCCATGTGCAGCCCAAGGTCACGCTGCCGGTCGGTGCGCGCGTGCAACTCGTGGTGCAAGGCCGCGACGCGCTGATCGGCTGGTGAATCTTTCCTGGAGCGGCGCCTCTAACAGGCTCGCCGAACGGGTGAAACCCTGAGCGGTGGCCTAGGCCATCTGCCTTATCATCCGCGCCTGCCTCACGGTGACCCGGCCACAAGCTGGTGTTCGTCGGAGGCACATTGTTTTTTTGCATCTGCTGCGTAAGCCTGCTGCAGGTGAATGCCAAAGGGGAAGGCCGCCATATGCACGGTCATGATCGGATCAAGCGCTCGCGCACGGGGTGGGGGGCGTCGTCATTGCGAGGCCTGTTGCTCGGCCTGACCACCGTACTGGCGGGATGCAATAACAGCCCGTGGCCGCTGAAAGCGGAGGCGTCGAACACGATCTACTCCGCGATGATCGAGAACACGCCGCGCCACCTCGATCCGACCGCGTCCTACTGGTCCAACGACACGCTGGTCACGTACCAGGTGTACGAGCCGCCGTACGGCTACCACTACTTCAAGCGCCCGTTCGAACTCGTGCCGAAGACGGCGGAACGGGTCGTGGCGCCGGTCTACCTGGACAAGGACGGCCAGCGTCTGCCCGACAGCGCACCGGCCGAGCAGATCGCCGAGAGCGTGTACGACGTGCCGATCAAGCCGGGCGTCCTGTACCAGCCGCATCCCGCGTTCGCGAAGGATGACGCCGGCCGCTACCGCTACCACGCGATGAAGCCCGACGAATGGGGCTCGTACCACACGCCGATGGATTTCAAGTACATGGGCACGCGCGAGCTGGTGGCCGAGGACTTCGTCTACGCCATCAAGCGCCACGCGACCACGCGCATCACGACGCCGATCTTCGGCGTGTTCTCGGAGTACGTGCTGGGCCTGAAGGAGTACGGCGAGCTGGTCAAGGCGGAAGACGCGAAGCTGCGCCAAGGCCTGGATCAGGCCAGCCCGGACAAGCCTTTCCTCGACTTTCGCCGCTGGCCGCTGGCCGGCGCCACGGCGCCCGAAAAGCACCTGCTGCGCATCCGCCTCAAGGGCAAGTACCCGCAGTGGAAGTACTGGATGCAGATGACCTTCCTGTCGCCGGTGCCGTGGGAAGCCGATGCGTTCTACGCCCAGCCCGGCATGGGAGAGCGCGGCGTGTCGCTGGACACCTGGCCGGTGGGCACCGGGCCGTACATGGTGACGGAGTACCACAAGGACCGCCGCATCGTGATGAAGCGCAACCCGAACTACCGCGGCGAGCCGTATCCCTGTGACGGCACGGAGCAGGACCGCAAGGCGGGCCTGCTGGTCGACTGCGGCAAGAAGACGCCATTCGTCGACACCATCGTCTCCACCGTCGAGCGCGAAGGCACCTCGCAGCGCAACAAGTTCCGCGACGGCTACTACGACCTGGAGGTGTTCGAGCGCACTGACATGGGGAAGTCCTATCTGGTGGAGATGATGGACTCCGACGACGTGCGCGCCGACTATGAGCGCAAGGGCTTCAACTTCCCGCAGTACTCCGACGTCAACAGCTACATCATCGGCTTCAACATGATCGACCCGGTGATCGGCTGGGGCGATACGCCGCAGCAACGCATTCGCAACCGCAAGCTGAGGCAGGCCATCGCGATCGCGATCGACTGGGACGAGTACTCGAAGATATTCCCGAAGAAGGCCGGCGTCACGGCGATGAGCCCGCTGCCGGACGGTATCTTCGGCTCGCGCGAAGGTACGCCCGAGGGCGTCAACCCGTTCACGTACAAAGTGGTCGACGGCAAGCCCGTGCGCCGCTCGATCGAGGAAGCCAAACAGTTGATGGTCGAGGCCGGCTACCCCAGCGGCCGCGATGCGAAGACGGGCACGCCGCTGGTGATCAACTACGACTACTACGCGCCGCCGACGCCCGAGCGCAAGCCGGAAATCGACTGGGTGGTGCGGCAGTTCGCCAAGATCGACATCCAGCTCGAGGTGCGGGCCACCGACAACAACCAGTACCAGGACAAGGTGCGCAAGGGCAAGCACCAGGTGTTCTGGTCGGGCTGGAATGCCGACTACCCCGATTCGGAGAACTTCCTGTTCCTGTTCTATGGGCCGAATTCGAAAAGCGTCTCGGACGGCGAGAACACGGCCAACTACCAGAACCCCGAGTACGACAAGCTGTTCGCGAAGCTGAAGACGCTGGACGACGGAGCGGAGAAGCAGCTGGTGATCGACAAGATGGTGCGCATCCTGCAGGAGGACGCGCCCTGGACCATGGGATTCTTCCCGTATGCGTCGGCGGCGGTGCAGAGCTGGGTGTCCAACTCGAAGCCGGCGATCCTGGTCCGCGACCACGGGCGCTACCTTCGCCTGGACGTGGCCCAGCGCACGGCCAAGCTCGCCGAGTGGAACCAGCCGGTCTGGTGGCCGCTGGCCGCGCTGGCGGCACTGGCCATCGCCGCCGTGCTCTATCTGCGCGGCGCGCTGCGCCGCCGGGAGCGAATGAACGCACGCGGCGAGCTCCTGCCCACCTGACGCGAATCCCCAACGAATGCTGAACTACATCTTCCGCCGCCTGCTCTATGGCGTGCTGGTGCTGGTCGGGGTCAACCTGGCCACCTTTTTCCTCTTCTTCACTGTCAACACGCCCGACGACATGGCGCGGCTGAACATCGGCGGCAAGCGCGTGACCCAGGAGCTGATCGAAAAATGGAAGGCCGAGCGCGGCTACGACAAGCCGCTGTACTGGAACGACGTCACGCAAGGCACCGAGAAATTGACCGACACGATCTTCTGGGATCGCTCGGTCTCGCTGTTCACGCTGCACTTTGGCCGCTCCGACGCAGAGAGCTCGGGCGATATCGGCGATGAGGTGGTGCGGCGCATGTGGGTGAGCATCCAGCTCGCGACGCCCATCTTCGTGCTGCAGGTGATCGCGAGCGTCTCGTTCGCGCTGCTGCTGGTGATGTTCCGCCACACGCGGCTGGACCTCGCGGGCGTGGTGGCGTGCGTGGTGATGCTGTCGATCTCGGCGCTGTTCTACATCATCGTCGGTCAGTTCCTGTTCGCCCGCGTCCTCAAGCTGGTGCCGATTTCGGGTTATGCGGGGGGGCTCGACCTGGCACGTTTCCTGGTGTTGCCGGTGGCGCTGTCGGTGCTGTCGCGGTTGGGCACCGAGGCGCGGCTGTACCGGGCGATGTTCCTCGAGGAGATCGGCAAGGACTACGTGCGCACCGCGCGTGCGAAGGGCCTGGCCGAGCGGGTGGTGATGTTCCGCCACGTGCTTCGCAACGCGCTGATCCCGATCATCACCAGCGCCGGCGGCTACCTGCCGTACGTGTTCCTCGGCAGCCTCGTGTTCGAAAGCTTCTTCGGCATCCCGGGGCTCGGCGCCTATGTGATCGAGGCCATCGGCAAGCAGGACTTCGCGATCGTGCGCACGATGGTCTTCGTCGGTTCGCTGCTGTACATCGCGAGCTACGTGCTGATCGACGTCGCGTACTCCTGGGTCGATCCCCGGGTGCGGCTCGGGTAGGGCCTGTTAACGCTATGGGAGGGCTCGCGTGACTCAGCAAAGCGGCGCCCGCAAGGCGCAAAGCGCAGACGTAGCGGTGTCTACGTCGTTCGACAGGCTCACGATGCTCGGTCGCCTTCGACAAGCTCAGTCGAGCATTTGCAACGCGGCGGGCGCCGCTTTGCTGAGATCACCCGAAGGGCCGGT
>DASXQQ010000364.1:0-8418 GCA_036507085.1 Piscinibacter sp.
TGCTCGGCTACAGCGACAGCAACAAGGACGGCGGCAGCTTCACCAGCAACTGGGAGCTCTACTGCGCCGAGATCGCGCTGGTCGAGCTGTTCGGCGAGCTCGCTCGCGAGCACGCCATCACGCTGCGGCTGTTCCACGGCCGCGGCGGCACCGTCGGGCGCGGCGGCGGCCCGAGCTACGAAGCCATCCTCGCGCAGCCACCGGGCACGGTGAACGGGCAGATCCGCCTGACCGAGCAAGGCGAAGTCATCGCGTCGAAATACGCGCACCCGGAGATCGGCCGACGCAATCTCGAAACGCTGGTCGCAGCGACGCTCGAGGCCACGCTGCTGCACCCGACCAAGAGCGCGCCGAAGAGCTTCATCGACGCCGCCGGCGCGATCAGCGACGCGAGCTACGCGGCCTACCGCAAGCTGGTGTACGAAACGCCGGGCTTCACCGACTACTTCTTCAGCGCCACGCCGATCCGCGAGATCGCCGAACTCAACATCGGCTCGCGGCCCGCGTCGCGCAAGGCGAGCCGCGCGATCGAGGATCTGCGTGCAATTCCCTGGGGCTTCAGCTGGGGCCAGTGCCGCGTCGCGCTGCCCGGCTGGTGCGGCTTCGGCTCGGCGATCGAGGCGGTCCTCGGCACCGATCCCAAGCAGCGCAAGGAACGCCTCGCGCTGCTGCAGCGCATGCACAAGCAGTGGCCGTTCTTTCGCGCGCTGATGTCCAACCTGGACATGGTGCTCGCCAAGAGCGACCTCGGCATCGCCGCGCGCTATGTCGAGCTGGTCGAGGACAAGCGCCTGGGCCGGAAAATCTTCGCGCTGATCCGTGCCGAGTGGCAGCGCACCAACGATGCGCTGTCGCTGATCACCGGCGAGAAGCAGCGCCTCGCGTCGAACCCCTCGCTGGCGCGCTCGATCGAACACCGGTTTCCGTACCTCGACCCGCTGAACCATCTGCAGGTCGAGCTGATGCGCCGCTATCGGCACCGGCGCGAAGGCGACCCCGGCAACGAACGGGTGCAGCGCGGGATTCACATCTCGATCAACGGGTTGGCGGCGGGGCTGCGCAACACCGGCTGACGAGCAAGGCGGCAAGTCCGGTACTTTTCATCGCACCGGCGACACATGTCGCGCTTAAACTGCGCGGGCTTCGGCCACGCCGGAGTACTTCCCGCGCCGGCAGGAATGGACCCGGGCCCGGGAATTTCCAAACAATCGACATCACTCAGAGGGA
Source organism: Piscinibacter sp. (assembly GCA_036507085.1). Lineage (GTDB taxonomy): Bacteria > Pseudomonadota > Gammaproteobacteria > Burkholderiales > Burkholderiaceae_C > Albitalea. Next base: position 1,228 of record DASXQQ010000364.1, read on the forward strand.
TAGCTATGCGCTTGGAGATCTCACGCAGTACGTGCCCGTGGGCGATTGCCGCCGTGGCTGCCGCCGTTCTGTCATTCGCCGGGTGCGGCGGCGGTGGCGGCAGCAGCGGGACCACCACACAACCGGCGAACCAGTCGGTCAGCGGCGTCGTCATCGACGGCCCGATCCAGGGCGCGACCGTCTGCCTGGACCTCAACAAGAACGGCGCCTGCGACGCCGGTGAGCCGACGTCGACCTCGACCGATGCGCAGGGCAACTACACGATCGGTGGCCTGACCGCCGACCAGGTGAACTCCGGCGCGCCGCTGATCGCGGTGATCCCGGCGACCGCCATCGACGCCAGCAATCCCGGCGTTGCCATCGGCACCGCCTACACGCTGACGGCACCGGCCGGCAAGGGCGCGGTGATCAGCCCGATCACGACACTGGTGCAAACCGGTGTCGCGCAGGGGATGACGCAGGCGGAAGCGGAAGCGGCCGTCGCGGCGCAGCTGCAGGTCGCGGCCACGAGCCTGTACAACAACTACGTCGCCTCCTCGAGCGGCGACAACGCGGCCCTGGTCGCCGTGGTGCCGACCATCGTGTCGAGCCTGCAGGCCGGCGAGACGCTGGTGGTGAGCGCGCCCGTCGCGTCGGCGCCCAATTACTGGGCGCGGCAGCTGGACTTCACCGACACCAGCAACTACTACCTGCGCTATTACTACACGCCGAATGTGCCTGACAGCAATGGCACCTACACCTACTACGACGAGCGCATCAAGTTGTCCAACGGCAGCCCGGTCGCATCGAGCAGCTTGTACGACACGGCGCTGTACGCCACGGCCAGCGGATGGAAGTCGTTCAACGGCGCCACGCCCAACACCAGCACCGGCGGCAGCCCGAGCGTATCGACCTGGGGCTATGGCTACGTCTACAGCAGCACGCGGGTCGAGACCGACGTCAGCGGCATGCCGATCTCCGAGGTCGTCGCGATGGCGCAGAACACGACCGTCAACACGTTCTCGACCATCAACGGCGTCAATGCCAGCGCACTGACCGGCACGATGCCCGCGGGCGCGAAGATCCGCAAGCACACGGGCGTCAGCACCGCAACACCGGTTGCCTACCGCGTGTCGGATGGCTATGTCGGGTCCGGTGTGACAACCCTCGCCGGCCTCGTCGCGGCCTTTCCGGTTCCGGCAACACCGACGGCGTCGAACACCGCCTCGATGGGCTGGCTACACAACAACACGATTTGCGGCGTCACGACCTCGTGTGCCCAGGAGCGGCTGCGCGTCGCCTTCGGAGCCAGCAACGCGGCCACCTACTACCTGTGCGACATCAGCAGCACCGGCGCACAGACCAACTGCGGCGCCATCGGCACCGGCACCTACGTCCTCGGCACCGCCGCCGACGGCAGCACGCCGATCATGAAGTTCGCCGGCCTGCCGGACGCGACCAGCGTGCAGACCTTCACCCGCGTGTTTGTCGAGCGCAGCGGCCATGTCTATTACGGCTGGCAGCTCAAGTCGGACAACTCGACGACGACCCGCCTGAACAAGGTGGCGTTCGAAGCACTGGCTGCGCAGCTGGGCATCGCGGCGCCGACCTTCAGCGACTCGCCCTCGGTCTATGCGGGCACCTGGAGCGCGAGCTACACGGGCTCGGACGCGGGCTCGTGCAGCGCCGTGGCCATCGACGCGGTCGGACACGTCAGCGGCTCGTGCACCTCGACCGGCCTGGGCGGCAGCTTCGTTGTCAGCGGCTCGGTGACATCGACCGGTGTCGCGAGCTTCACCGCCAGCGGCGCGACCAGCAGCGGCGCGACCTTCAGCGGATCGTTCACCACGACGACGGGATCGGGCAGCTGGTCTCAAGCGTCGAGCGGATACAGCGGAAGCTGGACGGCGACCAAGCCGTAGTCTCGCGATGACGCCCATCGCGCGAGCGATGGGCCTTGGTCTGTAGGGTGGGCTTCAGCCCACGGCCCTGAACCAGAGCCACCACAGAGGGCACAGAGAACACAGAGTGAATACTTGTGTTCTCTGTGCCCTCTGTGTTCTCTGTGGTGCAGTTCCCTGCCCGCGCGACGCGTGGGCTGAAGCCCACCCTACAAGCCCGCCGCCACCAGCGCCTCGCGCACCGCCGTCGCCTGGCGGCGCGACACGACCAGCCATTCGTCGACCGGTGCGACGCGCACCGCCCAGCTCTCACCGCCTTCTTCGTCGCTGCCGGCGATGACGCGCCGCTCGAGCGCGCGCACCGCGTGGCGCGCCACCAGCGCGTTGCGATGCACGCGAAGGAAGCGCGGGCCGAGGCGCTGCTCGAGGTCGCTCAGCGCGTCGTCGAGCACATAGGTGTGATCGGCGGTTCGCAAGGTCACGTACTTCAACTCGGCCTTCAGGTACAGCACCTGCGACACCGGAACGCGCACGACACGGCCGCGGTCGCTGACCACCACCACCGGTTCGGCCTCGGCCAGCGGCGCGGGCGCGGCGGCTTGCGGGGCGAGGCGCTGTGCGACACGCTGCAACGCGGCTTGCAGGCGCTCGCGGCGCACCGGCTTGGTCAGGTAGTCGACCGCATCGAGGTCGAAGGCGCGCAGCGCATGTTCCGCGTGCGCGGTGACGAACACCACCGCCGGCGGGCGCGCGCGCTGGCGCAGCTCGGCGGCGAGTTGCATGCCGTCGCGGCCCGGCATGTGGATGTCGAGCAGCAGCACGTCGCAGGGCTGCGACTCGAGCCAGACCAGTGCCTGCGTCGCATTGGCCGCCTCGCCGACCACCGTCGCCCTCGGTGCCGCACACGCCTCCACCAGGCTGCGCAAGCGCACCCGCGCCAACTCCTCGTCGTCGACCAGCAGCACGCGCAGCGCGGCCGTCATAGCGGCACCACGATCTGCACCTTGAACATCCCGCGTTCATGCCGCGTTTCGAATTGCGCCGTCACGTCGTGCATCAGGCGCAGGCGCTCGCGCACGTTGCGCAAGGCCATGCCGCTGCCCGGGCGCGACGGCGCGTCGGGCACGCTGTTGGCGATCGACACCACCGCGTTGCCGAGCTTGATGCGCGTTCGCACGCGGATCACGCCACCTTCGGCCGCCGGTTCGACGCCGTGGCGCACCGCGTTTTCCACCAGCGGCTGCAGCAGCAGCGGCGGCACGCGGGCGCTGCCGGCGTCGGGGTCGAGCTCCCAGCTCACCTGCAGCCGGCGGCCGAATCGGATCTGCTCGATCGCGAGGTAGCGCTTCGCGAGCTCGACCTCCTCGGCCAGCGTGACCGACTCGCCGCTGTCGGCCAGCGCCACCCGGAACAGCTCGGCCAGGTCCTCGAGCACGCCCTCGGCGCGCGCCGGGTCCAGCCGCACCAGGCTGAGCGCGGTGTTGAGCGTGTTGAACAGGAAGTGCGGGCGGATGCGCGACTGCAGCTCGATCAGGCGCGCCGTGGTGTCGGCCGGCAGGCGCGCGCGCGCGCGCAAGCGCAGCCAGTGAAAAATCGCCGCCGCCATGCCGGCGCCGGCGAGCACCGGCGCAAGCCAGCGCACGCCGCTGAAGAGATCGAGGCCGCTGAACCAGCCGAGGCCCCAGCCGAACAGCCCGCTCACCGCGCCCAGGCCGCTCGCCGCGAACCACTGCGCGCCCTCGGGCAAGGCGGCCAGCGGGTGCTTGAGCAGGCAGGCAACCAGCAGCCACAGCAGCACGCCGGGCAGGGCCACCGCCGAGCCGGCCGACGCGAGGGCCAACCAGGACGCGAGGCTGCTGGCGACGAAAAGCACGCCCGCCGCCATCACCAGATGGACGAACAGCAAGGCACGCAGCACCACGCCGACATGGCAAACGTCGAAGGTCGACGGCGCTTTCGGCGGCGCGCTCGCCAGTGCATCGAACAACGTGCTGCCGAACGCGCTGCCGCGCAGCTCGCTCGGGCGCGTTGTCGTGTCGGGCCACTCGCTGCCGGTGTCGCCGGGCAGCGTGGCGGGTGATGCGGGGGCTCGGGTCATGGGTGGCGTCGATAGAATCGAACCGTCCGCCATTGTCTCCAACTCCGACCCCCATGTCCGCCAACCAACTCGACAAGAAGTCCCAGGCCTGGTCTGCGCTGTTCTCCGAGCCGATGAGCGAGCTGGTGAAGCGCTACACCGCGAGCGTGGGCTTCGACCGGCGGATGTGGCGCGCCGACATCGCCGGCTCGCTGGCGCATGCCGAGATGCTGGCCGCGCAAGGCATCATCGGCGCCGACGACCTCGCCGCGATCCAGCGCGGCATGGCGCAGATCGCGCAGGAGATCGAGGCCGGCAGCTTCGAATGGAAGCTCGATCTCGAGGACGTGCACCTGAACATCGAGGCACGGCTGACGCAGCTCGTCGGCGACGCCGGCAAGCGGCTGCACACCGGCCGCTCGCGCAACGACCAGGTCGCGACCGACGTGCGGCTGTGGCTGCGCGACGAGATCGACGCGCTGGCGCCACTGCTCGCGCAGATGCAGCTCGCGCTGGTGGAGGTGGCCGAGAAGAACGTCGACACCATCCTGCCCGGCTTCACCCACATGCAGGTGGCTCAGCCGGTGAGCTTCGCGCACCACTTGCTCGCCTATGTGGAGATGTTCGCGCGCGACGCCGAACGGCTGGCCGATGTGCGCAAGCGCGTGAACCGCTCGCCGCTCGGCGCGGCGGCGCTGGCCGGGACCAGTTACCCGCTGGACCGCGAGCGCGCGGCGAAGACGCTGGGTTTCGACGGCGTCTGCCAGAACAGCCTCGACGCGGTCAGCGACCGCGACTTCGCGATCGAGTTCGCCGGTTTCGCCTCGATCACGATGATGCATGTGTCGCGCCTCGCCGAAGAGATCGTGCTGTGGATGAGCCAGAACTTCGGCTTCATCGACCTGGCCGACCGCTACTGCACCGGCAGCTCGATCATGCCGCAGAAGCGCAACCCCGACGTCGCCGAACTGGCGCGCGGCAAGAGCGGCCGCGTGGTCGGCCACCTGATGGCGCTGCTGACCCTGATGAAGGGCCAGCCGCTGACCTACAACAAGGACAACCAGGAAGACAAGGAGCCGCTGTTCGACAGCGTCGACACACTGCGCGACACCTTGCGCATCATGGCCGAGATGGTCGGCGGCATCGTCGTCAAGCCCGAGGCGATGGAACGCGCGGCGCTGAAGGGCTACGCCACCGCGACCGACCTGGCCGACTACCTGGTCAAGAAGGGCCTGCCGTTTCGCGATGCGCACGAAGTGGTCGCCCACGCGGTGAAGCTGGCGATCCAGCAGGGCGTGGACCTGAGCGAGCTGCCGCTCGCCACGCTGCAAGGCTTCAACCCGACGATCGCCGACGACGTCTACGCCGTGCTGACGCTGCGCGGCTCGCTGAACGCGCGCAGCGTGCTCGGCGGGACGGCGCCGGATCAGGTGCGCGCGCAGCTGGCCAGGCACCGGGCGCGGCTGCAGACCTCGTAGCCCGGCGTCGCGATCCGAAGACGGACCACAGAGATCACAGAGAACACGAAGAAGGCCAGACCCGGTCTTCCTCTGTGATCTCTGTGTCCTCTGTGGTCAATCCCCTGCCCCCACCGGGTACGAAGCTTGCCATGACCGGCTGAGCCGGTGCGGTGGCGGATGGGCGCCGCATCGGAACCCGCGATTGCGGCATGACGCAGATCGCGCAAATCCGCGAGAATGAATTACCGGGGAAACCCGTCTTTTGCGGGTCCCGGCCGTGCGCAGGTGTGTGTGCCGAGGGTGCCGTGAGCAGCAACTCTCACAACAAGACAGGGTGGCGGCGAGCCTGGCTCGCCTGGGCGGCGTTTGTCGCGCTGTTGCTGGCGCTGCTGGCGCAAGGCGTGGCCTGGGAGTTGCGCACCTCGACCTTGCAGGCGCGCTACTTCACCGAGCTGGCCAGGACGCTCGACTTCCGCGTCGAGGCCGGCCCGAGCCCGGCGATCCGCTACCCCACGTCCGGGCCCTTCGACGAGCGCCTGGGCTACACGAAGATTCCCGCCTACGTCGAACGGCTGCGCTTGCACGGCTACAGCGTCGTCGCGCAGGCGCGGCAGTCGCAGCCCTTGCGCGAGTTCGGCGAGCGCGGCTTCTTCCCGCCGTACCAGGAAAAGGTGCAGGCCGGCTTGCAATTGCTCGATTGCCGTGCCACGCCGATGTTCGGCGCGGGCTACCCCTCCCGCGTCTACGCGGACTACGACGCGGTGCCGCCGCTGGTGATGGAAACGCTGTCGTTCATCGAGAACCGCGAGCTGCTCGCGGCGCACGACCCCAGGCACAACCCCGCGGTGGAGTTGCCGCGGCTGGCGAAGGCCGTCGTCGACCAGGCCGTCGCCGCGGTCGACCCGAGCTATCCGGCGGCCGGCGGCAGCACGCTCGCCACTCAGATCGAGAAGTACCGCCACTCACCGGAGGGTCGCACCGCGTCGATCCGCGACAAGTACCGCCAGATGTTCTCGGCCTCGGTGCGCGCCTATCGGGACGGCGAGGAAACGGTGGCGGCGCGCAAGCGCATCATCGCCGAGTACCTCGACACGCTGCCGCTCGGCGCCTTTCCCGGCTATGGCGAGGTCAACGGCATCGGCGACGGCCTGTGGGCCTGGTACGGCGCCGACTTCGACGCGGCCAATCGCGCGCTGCACCGCAGCCACGCCGAAGGCGACGCGCTGCGCGCCCAGGCGCGCGCCTACCGCCAGGTGCTGAGTCTGTTGATCGCGCAGCGCCGGCCGTCGTTCTATTTCGGCGCCGGCCAGGAGCAGCTGGCCCGACTCACCGAAAGCTACCTGCGCGTGCTGGGCGAAGCCGGCGTCATCGCACCCGCGCTGCGCGACGCGGCCTTGCAGTTCCGCCCTGCCGTGCGCAGCGACATCGGCCCCAGGACGAACGACGACTTCAGCGCGCGCAAGGGCTCGAACCTGGTGCGCGTCGAACTCGCGTCGCTGCTCGACATGACGCGGATGTACGACCTCGACCGGCTCGACCTGAGCGTCGACAGCAGCCTCGACGCCCCGCTGCAGGCGGCGGTGACCGAATGGCTGCTCGCGTTGCGCAAGCCAGCGAACGCCAAGGCCGCCGGCATGATCGGGCCGCACCTGCTCGAGCGCGGCGACCCGTCCAGGCTGTTCTACAGCTTCACGCTCTACGAGCGCGGCGAGGACGGCAACCGCCTGCGCGTGCAGGCCGACAACCTCGACCAGCCCTTCGACATCAACGCCGG
>DASXQQ010000365.1:0-48421 GCA_036507085.1 Piscinibacter sp.
TCGACCGCCCGGTCGTTGTGGCCGTCGCCGAGCGCGACAGCATCGTGCCGGCGCGCTTCGGTACCGCGCTGCACCTCGCGCTCGGCGCCCCGAAGCGCCTGATGGTGATCAAGTCCAGCGATCACAACGACTGGCCCGATCGCGTCGACGCGACATGGTGGCACGACGCGATCGCCTTCGCGCTTGGCGAGACACCCTGATGCGCCCCATGGGGTCGGCATGACCGGCGGGCGGGATCCGGCCATCCGGAGGGTCGCTTTGCGGCGAGCAGAATGCGGCAGCACCTTCGATGGGAGAAGATCATGCTCGCTCGCATCCTCTGGGCTTTCTTCGCGGTGGCGCTGCCGCTGGCAGGCGCTGCTCAATCCGAGTCGAGCGCTCAGAGGTCCGGTGCTTCCATCACCGCGCACAACCTGGGCGCAGACCACTTCGCTGCCGGCCGCTCGATCCGCGTCGTGCAGCCAGTCGCTGGCGATCTGATCGCCGCTGGCGGCAAGGTTGACGTCGATGCCACGGTGAACGGCGATGCCGTCCTTGCTGGCGGCGACGTGCGCATCAGTGGTGCGGTGAACAACTCGCTCTATTCCGGTGGCGGACAGGTGACGCTCGACGGGACGGTGGGTCGCAACGTGCGCATCGGCGGCGGCCGTGTCGAGATCGGTCCCAAAGCCATTGTCACGGGCAACGTGAGCATCGGCGGCGGTGAGGTGCGCATCGACGGCACGGTGAAGGGCTACGTCCAGGCGGCGGGTCGACGCGTGCTGGTCAATGGACCCGTCGGCGGCGATGTGGTGGCGACCTCGGGCGCGATTGAACTCGGCCCGAACGCACGCATCGCAGGCAAGCTGCGTTACGCGAGCCGCAGCGAACTGAAGCGTGACCCGGCGGCTCAGGTGACAGGCGGTGTCGAACGTGCGCCCATTGCAGACCGGTCGTACGGACACACGCAACGCACCCTGGGGCGCGTCGGCGGATGGCTGTGGACCGTCGGGCTGGTGCTGATTGCGGTCGTGCTCGTGGCTGCGTTGCCGGCGTTCACCGTGCGCGTGGCGGCCACATTGCACATGCGCGTCGGCATGAGCCTGCTGATTGGCTTCGTCGCGCTGGTGTGCATTCCGGTCGCCGCAATCCTCCTGCTCTTCACTCTGATCGGTATTCCCCTCGCGCTGCTTGCCCTGGTGCTGTACTTCGCGCTGCTGCTGGTGGGCTACGCGATGACAGGCATCGGCATCGGCGACTGGCTGCTCCGGCGCTATCGTGTCGCGGACGCGTCGCGGGTTGGCTGGCGCATCGGTGCCGCAGCGCTCGCGATGTTGGCGATAGCCCTGCTGGCACGGGTGCCGTGGATCGGCGCTCTGGTGTCGTTCATGGTGTTGATCGCGGGTCTCGGTGCGTTGGTGATGCAGGCGCGGCAGGCCAACAGCGCCGCGACATGAAGCAGGGCGTCCACGTCATCTGATCCCGGCCGTGCGGCAGACCAGCGGCCGATACCCGTGATCCTGGGCACCTCCGAAGACCCTGCATGAGTCAGTAGCCGAAGCGATCAGACCGCCGGGCCAATGATCAAGGTCGGCGTTGGAGGTTAGCGTGCGCGACTGCCGAGGGGAGTCGACCTTGTGCCGAAGACCGGACCTTCAAAGCGCGTGATCGACCCATCAGCGACATTCGCGCGATCCAATTTCGTGCCCCAAAGGCGGCGCTCACAAGTCCGAAATTCAGCTTGCTCACGCCCCGACGCGTGCCTTCATCCGCTCGCAGTACGCCATCAGGTTCGGCAACGACCGCACATGCGCCTTCAACGGGTTCTCGACCGGGACGTAGACCAGGTTGGCGAGCGAGGCATAGGCCGATGCGTCGATGGCGGCCGGTTCCGTGCCGCCGAAGAAGGGCGACGTGCCGAGCTCGGCGGCCACCGCGTCGAGGTCCGCCGCGCCCTTGGCCGCGATCTCCTCGCGACGGTGGCGGCCGAGGCCCTGGCCGGCCAGGGCGCGCCTCATCCTGCGTCGAAAGAGCGCCCCGACGAGGCCGCGCAGGGGCGCCGGTAGCCCGGCGAAGTAGCCGCGCGTGTGCACCCACCCGGCGTCCTCCGACCAGCGGAAGAACGCAATGACGAAGTACAGGTGCTCCTCGATCACCCGGCGCAGCAGGAGCTGCCGCGGTGTCTCGGGCGCGGCCAGCGCGCGCGGGATGCGCGCGCCGTGCGCGCGCTGCAGGTGCGCCACGATGGCCTCGGAATCGGGGACTACGAGGCCCGCGTCGCGCACGACCGGCAGCTTGCCCTTGGGCTGGCCCGGCGGCGCGGCCGAGACCACGCGGTACTCGAGCCCGGCCAGGCGCAGGAAGACCTCGACCTTCATGCAGAACGAACTCGCGTTCATCAGCCCGAGCATCGGCGGGAACTGGTGCAACTCGATCATCGGGACTCCGTTCATTGCAAGGGGATGTAGATGTCGGCGCGCTGCTTCTCCGGCGCGGTCGTGAGCGGATCGCACAGGTAGTGCTCGAACGGTGGCGCGTCGCGCAAGGCATAGCCGGTCGCCGGCAGCCAGTCACGATAGATCGCGATCCATGTGAGGTGCAGTTGCCGATAGGGTCCGAGATGGGTGAACACCGCGTAGCGACCCGCCGGCAGCTGATGCCATGCCAGGGTTCCCGTCACGGGACACGGCGGGCGCGTGCACAGACCGTCGCGATCGGACAACGAGTGGTCGAAGATGGCGCCTATCAACAGTCTCATGCTCTCGTCATCCGGGCCTTGCGGCTCATCGGGAACGATGCCGATCCAGCTCCGGGCCCGCGGGCTCAGTTCCGCGCCTTCGATGACAGGCTTGAGTTCGGCGAAGGCCTGTTCTGCCGCGCGGAACATACTGCCACCCTCCATGCCCCGACCGGTTGCCGTCAGCACAGAGAGTTCCGCAACATCCACCAGCAGTGGATACAGCGGCTGATCATTCACGGTCGGCGGCTGCGCCGATCGGCGGTCGAACAGGCGCTGCCAACCGGGCTCCGCGCCCGCACGCACCGCGGTGGGCGTGGTGTCGAGCTCGCGGCGCATCGCCTTGGCCAGGGCCTGCGACGAGTCGTAGCCGACCGCCAGCGCCACATCGAGTACGGAGCCGGGGTCGCCCGCCAACAGCTCGCATGCACGCCGCAGGCGTCGCCAGGTCACGTAGCCGGCCACCGTGGTGCCGAAGTAGGCCCGAAAGATGCGCTGGAAATGGAAGCGGGACATGGCGGCCTGATCCGCCAGGAGGTCACCGTCCAACGGATCCGCGAGGTGGCTGTCGATGTACGCCACCACCCGTGAGAGCAGGTCCAGGTAGCGCACGCGCGGCGCCTCGTCGTCGGCGAAGTCATCGAAATTGAGCATGCGGCGATTGTGCCCAGCGCATGAAGGTGGCGCGTGTCCGGGATTGCCGGATATGACCGGTTCGATGCAGGTCGACCTCTCGGCGCCTCAACCGGACGGTCGCGAGCACCCGCAGATGGCCGGGACTGCATGCAGCGGGTGACAGCTTCTATGCCGCTCATCTTGAGCGTCAGCTTCCCGCCGTCGACATCCGATTCGCGACGGTTCGTGCAGGTGTCGCTATGGAGAGCTCTGCGTAGCGACCCTGAGCAGTCCATCACCTCACCAAACCTGTCGCCCTAAAACCGACGGTCAACCTTCCAGCCACATGGGCAGGCCCGCGCGCACAGTGGCGTGACCGTGAGTACTACGATACGTACCTCGATGTCGCTCCTTCGCCAGAATGGAGGCAGTCATGCAACACGCAGACATCCGCAAGCACTGGGAAGACGCCGCCCCGGGTTGGGCACGCTGGGAAGCGAGTATCTCGGCCTGGATGGAGCCGGCCACGGCGGCCATGCTAGCCATGGCGGGCATCGACACCGGTGACCGGGTGCTCGACCTCGCCAGTGGTGCTGGGAGCCAGACCTTGGCGGCTGCCCGCCTTGTCGGTCCCCAGGGGCAGGTGGTCGCGAATGACATCTCCGACACCATGCTGCACCACGTGCGGGAGAACGCCCGCGCCGCAGCGATGGCCAATGTCAGCACCCTGGCGGGCGCCGCCGAAGACTTGGACGTTGCCGCCGAAAGCTTCGATGCGGTCATCTGTCGGCTCGGCCTGATGCTCTTTGGTGAGCCGGCGCGAGCACTCGCGGTCGTGAGGCGTGCTCTGCGGCCCGGAGGAAAGGTCTCGCTGGTGGTCTTCACCACGCCTGCGGCCAATGCGGTCATGGCACAACCCATGCAGATTTTGCTGCGCCACGCGGGCAAGCCGCCCCCGGGGCCGGGACAACCGGGGATATTTGCGCTCGGTGCGCCCGGCGCGCTTGTGCAGTTGTTGATCGACAGTGGCTTTGTGGGTGTTGAGCAGCGCTCCGTGGCACTCCAGCTATCGATGTCATCCGCAGCACAGACGTTGACGATGCTGCAGGAGGCAGCCGGTGCCTATCGGGCCGTCGTCAGTGACTGCCCGGAGGCCGTGAGGGTGGCCGCATGGGCGGAGGTCGCCGAGCTGCTCAAGCGCTTTGACACCCCGACGGGATTTGTGGCGCCCACCGAGGTGCTGGTGGCCGCGGGCGCCAAGCCCGCGTGAGCGGTGGGACAAGCACCCCACTTCAGTCGACCCGCGTGACCACCTACGCATCGCATGCTGCACGCTCCCGAGCGCCACGAAGCCCTGCAGCCCGCTGGCTGGGACGAGCAACGTGCTCGCGACACCATCGAGCGCATTGTCCGTGACACCGTGCGCCGGTTTTCGGCCGACGCACTCTGGCCGCTGCATCCGAAGGATCTCGAACCGGGGGACGATGCCGCCCAAGCCGCGACGCCGCTATACCACGGCGCAGCGGGGGTCATGTGGGCGGTTCACTACCTGCACGCGATGGGTGCAGTGACTTCCTCGACGCGTTATGACCAGCACCTGGACACGCTCCTCGAGCGCAACCGCGCCTGGCTGTCGTCGTCGATGCCCGGCGACGAGACCGCCGCCTACATGATGGGCCATACGCCCATCCTGCTGATGGCGCAGGGCCACCGCCCCACGGACGAGCGGGCCGAGCAGTTGGCAACCCTCATCGAGCGCAACCTCGACCACTCTGCCCGCGAGCTCATGTGGGGTTCGCCGGGCACCATGTTGGCTGCGTTGTTCCTGCATGAACGCTTCGGCGACGCGCGCTGGCCCGATTGCTTCCGGCGCACCGCGGCGCGCCTGTGGTCGCAGCTGCTGTGGTCCGACGACCACGCTTGCCACTACTGGGCCCAAGACCTGTATGGCCGCCGCTTCACCTTTCTCGACGGCGTACATGGCTTTGTCGGGACCGCGAGCGTGCTCATCCGCGGCCGCCACCTCCTGGAGGCTGGCGAGTGGGCGGACTGGGAGCGCACCATCGCGAACACGATCGAGAAGACGGTCGTACGCGAAGGTGGCCTGGCCAATTGGCGCCCGCTCCTCATCGATCCGATCGACCGACCGCAGCGTCTGCTCATGCAGTTCTGCCACGGCGCGCCGGGCTTTGTGATCTGCCTCGCCGACTTCCCCGGCTCCATGCTCGACGACATCTTGGTCGCTGCGGGAGACGCCATCTGGGCGGCCGGCCCGCTCACGAAAGGTTCGAACCTGTGCCACGGCACCGGTGGCAACGGCTACGCCTTCCTCAAGCTGTATCAGCGCACCGGTGAGGCGCATTGGCTGGCGCGCGCTCGCGCGTTTGCCATGCATGGGCTTGTGCAGACCGAGGCGGACGAGCGCCAGCATGGCCGTATGCGCTACTCGCTTTGGACCGGTGACCTCGGCTTTGCCATCTACCTGTGGGACTGCATCCGAGCCCGAGCGGCCTTCCCGACGCTGGATGTGTTCTATCCGCCGCCCCCGTAGCTCGTCTGCACAGGCGCCTCTCCCCCCACCGCCACACGGACGGCACAGTACTTGAACTCGGGGATCTTCGCGTAGGGGTCCAGCGCTGCATTGGTCAGTTTGTTGATGGCCGCTTCGTAAAAGCAGAAGGGCACGAAGACCGATCCACGCGGCGAGCTGTCGTCGGCTCGCGCATACAACGTCACCCTGCCGCGGCGCGATTCGATGGTGACCACATCGCCGGGTTTGCCACCCATCGCAAGCAGGTCGAGCGGATGCACCAGCGCCACCGGATCCGGCTCGATTGCGTCCAACGCAGTGGCGCGGCGGGTCATGCTGCCGGTGTGCCAATGCTCGAGCTGGCGCCCGGTGATCAACACCATCGGGTACTCGGCATCCGGGCGCTCGTCGGCGGGGATGATGTCGGCCGGCACAAAGCGCGCACGGCCGCCCTCACGCGGAAAGTCGTCGACAAACACCACCGATTCGCCGGGGTCGCCTTCGTGGCGACATGGGTAGGTCACCGCGTGCTCGCGCTCCAGGCGGTCCCAGGTGATGCCGGCGATGTTCGGCATGGTGCGGCGCATCTCGTCGAACACTTCCGATACGTGGCTATAGCGCCAGGCCAGGCCCAGCCGCTGCGCGATCTGCTGGATGATCCACAGGTCCTGCCTCGCATCGCCCGGCGGAGCTATCGCCTGGCGGCCGATTTGCACCAGCCGGTCGGTGTTGGTGAAGGTGCCGGTCTTCTCCGGGAAGGCGCTGGCCGGCAGCACGACGTCGGCCAGGTACGCTGTTTCGGTCAGGAAGATGTCCTGCACCACCAGATGATCGAGCGCGGCCAATGCGTCGCGCGCATGGTTCGCGTCGGGGTCCGACATGGCCGGGTTTTCGCCCATCACGTACAGGCCGCGAATCTCGCCCTTCTCGATGGCATGCATGACCTCCACCACGGTCAAGCCGGGCTTGTCGTCGAGCATGCCCGCCGGCAGGCCCCAGGCCTGTTCGAAGCGCTCTCGCGCCGCTTTGTCGGACACACGCTGGTAGTCCGGGTACATCATCGGGATCAAGCCCGCGTCCGACGCGCCCTGCACATTGTTCTGTCCACGCAGCGGATGCAGCCCGGTGCCCGGCCGTCCGATCTGGCCGGTCATCAGCGACAAGGCGATCAGGCAGCGCGCGTTGTCGGTCCCGTGGACGTGCTGCGAGATACCCATGCCCCAAAGAATCATCGAGGCTCTGGAGGTGGCGTACAGGCGCGCGACATAACGGATCGTGTCGGCATCGATGCCGCAGATCGGTGCCATCGCCTCGGGGCTGTAGCCCTCGACATTTCTTCGAAGCTCGTCGTAGCCGATGGTGCGGCTGGCAATGAACTCGTTGTCGACCAGGCCCTCGGTGACGATGACGTTCATCATCGCGTTGAGCATCGCGACATCGGTGTCCGGCTTGAACTGCACGAAGCGGTGCGCGATGCGCGAAAGATCGGAGCGGCGCGGGTCGCAGACGATCAGCTTGGTGCCGCGCTTCGCGGCGTTCTTGATCCACGTCGCAGCCACCGGGTGGTTCATCGTCGGGTTGGCACCGATGAGCAGAACCACCTCGGCCTTCGTCACGTCCATCACCGGGTTCGACACCGCGGCGGACCCGATGCCCTCGAGCAACGCGAAGACCGACGAGGCGTGGCACAGGCGCGTGCAGTGGTCGACGTTGTTGCTGCCGAAGCCGGTTCGTACCAGCTTCTGGAACAAGTACGCTTCCTCGTTGCTGCCCTTGGCCGAGCCGAAGCCGGCGAGCGACTGCTTGCCGTGCTGGTCGCGGATCTGCCGCAACTTGCCGCCGGCGAGTTCGAGCGCCTCGTCCCATGTCGCTTCGCGGAACACGTCCGTCGTGCGGGCCGGGTCCATCGTGAAGTCGCCTCGCTTGGGCGCGTCTGCACGGCGGATCAGCGGCTTCGTCAGTCGATGCGGGTGGTGCGCGTAGTCGAAGCCGTAGCGGCCCTTGACGCACAGTCGCTCGTGGTTGGCCGGGCCGTCTCGCCCTTCGACATAGAGGATCTTGTTGTCCTTGACGTTGTAGGTGAGCTGGCAGCCGACGCCGCAGTACGGGCACACCGAAGCGACCTGCTTGTCGGGCACCGCGAGCGCCACCTCGCGCGCTGGCATCAGTGCACCGGTCGGGCAGGCCTGCACGCATTCGCCGCAGGCCACGCAGGTGGATGCGCCCATCGGGTCGTCCATGTCGAACACGATCTTCATGTGGTCGCCGCGCCATGCCAGCCCGATGACATCGTTGACTTGCTCGTCGCGACAGGCGCGCACGCAGCGGGTGCACTGAATGCACGCGTCCAGATGGACAGCGATGGCGGGGTGCGACAGGTCTGCGGCAAGCTGGTCGCGGGCTTCGAACCGTGGTTTGCCGACGGCCAGCTTGCGAGCCCACTCATCGACTTCGTTGTGGCGCGTGTAGCCGGTCTCGGGCATGTCGGACAGCAACAACTCGAGCACCATCTTCTGCGACTTCAGGGCGCGCTCGCTGTGGGTCGTCACCTTCATGCCGGGTGCCGGCGAGCGGCAGCAGGAGGGCGCCAGCACACGCTCGCCGTCGATCTCGACCATGCACGAGCGGCAGTTGCCGACCGCCTGCATTCCTTCCTTGTAGCAAAGGTGCGGTATCGCTATCCCTTCGCGTTGGGCGACCTGGAGCAGCGTCTCGGTCGCACGGCCGGTGACATCGCGGCCATCGAGCTGGAAAGTGACGAGCGTGTCCATCGCCATGTCCCGGCTACGCCAACTCGTGCGCAAAGTACTTGATGACGCAGTCGATCGGGTTCGGTGCCGCTTGACCCAGGCCGCAGATCGACGAGTCGCGCATCACGATCGACAAGTCTTCGAGCAGCTCGAGGTCCCACTCCGGCTTCTCGATCAGGGCCGATGCCTTTGCGGTGCCGGTGCGGCAGGGTGTGCACTGACCACAGGATTCGTGCTTGAAGAAACGCATCAGGTTGCGTGCCGCGCCGACCGCGCTGTCGTGATCCGACAGCACCATCACCCCCGCCGAACCGATGAAGCAACCATGCGGCTGCAAGCTATCGAAATCCAGCGGAATGGCGTTCATCGCCGCCGGCAGGATGCCGCCCGACGCGCCACCGGGGAGGTAGGCGTAGAAAGTGTGGCCGCTTTGCATGCCGCCGCAGTATTCGTCGATCAGCTCCTGGATCGTGATGCCCGCCGGTGCGAGCTTGACGCCGGGGTCGTTGACGCGCCCTGAGACGGAGAAGGAGCGCAGTCCCTTGCGCCCGTGTCTGCCGTGCGAGGCAAACCACGCGCCTCCTTTTTCAAGCAGTTCGCGCACCCAGAACAAGGTTTCGAAGTTGTGTTCCAGCGTCGGCCGGCCGAACAGGCCGACCTGTGCCACGTACGGCGGGCGCAGGCGCGGCATGCCGCGTTTGCCTTCGATCGATTCGATCATCGCGGACTCTTCGCCGCAGATGTAGGCCCCGGCGCCGCGCCGCAGAATGATCTCGGGCATGTCGGCTTGCGGCGGATGAGCCCCCAGCTTCTCCAGTTCGGTCTCGAGCATCGTGCGGCAGCCGTGGTACTCGTCGCGCAAATAGATGTAGATCCTGGCGATCCCCACCGCCCATGCGGCGATCAACATGCCTTCCAGAAAGCGGTGCGGATCGCGCTCGAGAAGCACGCGGTCCTTGAACGTGCCGGGCTCGCCCTCGTCGATGTTGACGGCCATCAGGCGCGGCGCGGCTTCGGCCCGAACGATGCGCCATTTGCGCCCGGCCGGAAATCCGGCACCGCCGAGCCCGCGCAATCCCGAGTCTTCCATGGTCTTGATGACGGATTCGATATCGCGCGCTCCCGAGGCGCATTCCTTCAACAGCGTGTAGCCGCCTGCGGCGCAGTAGCCAGCGTAGTCGAGGTGACCCTGCGCGACATGCCGAACCGAGTTGGCTGCCACTTTGGCGACGATCTCATCGCAGTTCGCGTGGGACACGGGGTTCTGCCCGACGACAGCGGCAGGCGCCTGCTCGCAGCGACCAATGCAGGGCGCGGCGATCACGCGAACCTCCTTGCCGAGCAGTGCCGGAAGCTTGGCCAGCAGTTCGTGCGCGCCCGCCATTTCGCACGCCAGGCCGTCACACACACGCACGGTCAACGCCGCCGGCGGGGACTCGCCTTCCTTGACCACCTCGAAGTGGTGATAGAAGGTGGCGACTTCATACACCTCGGTTTGCGCGAGGTGCATCTCCTGCGCCAACGCTGCGAGGTGCGCTGCCGACAGACAGCCGAAACTGTCCTGGATCTTGTGCAGGTGTTCGATCAGCATGTCGGGCTGACGCGACTGGGCGCCAAGCAGCCGCTGCACGTCGGCGAGCGCGCCTTCATCGACGCGACGCCCTCGCGGCCCCTCGCGCTTGCGCTGCCTGGAGACTTCCAGCGCCGCGATGGGGATGACCGGATGGTCCATGTCAGTTGCTCCACCGCGCTGCGCCAGACCCGCGGCGCATGAACCAGCCGCAGCCAAGCGGACACCGCGGATCCGGCTCCGCCGGTCCGCTGGTGTCGCCCCCTTGAGGGGGAGCGCCGAAGGCGCTTCGGGGGTGGTTCATGTCAGAGCAGGCCGGCACCTCGCGCCCACTGGTACTTGGCACCCAGGACGGCCACTGGTATTTCGGTCGAATACGCATACGCCGGAATGCCGTGCTCGTACAAATATTGCGCGGCCTCTTCGACCTCAACATCACCGGCGAGAGACGCCACCATCGGCTTCTCGATGCCCTTGGCGCGCATCTCGTCATGTGCTTCGACAATGATCCTCGCGAAGGTCATCGGCGGGGTGATGATCGTGTGCCAGTAGCCGAGGACCAGCGCGTGGATGCGCTCGTCCTGCAGACCCAGCAGAACGGCGTTCTTGTAGGTCTGCGGGGGTTGGCCGCCCGTGATGTCCACCGGGTTGCCGGCCGCGCCGAACGGCGGGATGAACTTGCGGAAGGCCTTGTCGAGGTCGTCGGGCATCGGCATCAGCGACAGCTTGTTGTCGATGCACGCGTCGGCCAACAGCACGCCCGAACCCCCCGCACCGGTGATGATGACCACGTTTTCGCCCTTGGGTGTCGGCAGCATCGGCACAGCGCGGGCAAAGTCGAGCAGGTCACGCAGGCTGCGAGCACGGATCACGCCGACCTGCCTGAGAACGTCGTCATAGATCTTGTCGTTGCCGGCCAGCGCGCCGGTGTGCGAACTGGCGGCCTTGGCGCCCGCGGCCGTGCGGCCCGCCTTCAGCACGATCACCGGCTTCTGCTTCGAAACCCGGCGCGCCACTTCCGCAAACGCCCGGCCGTCCTTCAGGTCCTCGAAATGCTGGGCGATCACCTTGGTGTTGGGGTCCTGTTCGAAGAAGATCAGCAAGTCGTCTTCGTCGATGTCCGACTTGTTGCCCAGGCCGACGATCGCGGAGACACCCATCTTGGCGGAGCGGCTGTAGCCGATGATCGCCATGCCGATTCCGCCGGATTGCGACGACAACGCGACGCTGCCCTTGACGTCGTACGCCGTGCAGAACGTGGCGCACAGGTTGGCCGGCGTGTAGTAGAAGCCGTAGATGTTCGGCCCCATCATGCGGACGTTGTACTTGCGGCCGACGGCAACGAGCTCCTCTTGCATTGCGTGCTGGCCGACTTCGGCGAACCCCGATGGAATCAGCACCGCACCCGCGACCTTCTTCTCGCCGCACTCGGCGAGCGCGCTGGCGACGAACTCTCCGGGGATCGCAAACACCGCGGTGTCGATCTCGCCGGGAACGTCCTTGACGCTCTTGTAGGCCTTGTAGCCGAGAATTTCCGCTGCCTTCGGGTGGATGGGGTAGATGTTCCCCTTGTAGCCCCCGTTGATCAGGTTCTTCATCACCGAGTTGCCGATCTTGCCGTCTTCGGCGGATGCGCCGATCACCGCCACGGCCCTCGGTTGCATGATGCGGTTCATCGCCCGCAGCACGTCGGCTTCCGCCGGACGGTAACGCGGCTCCTTGGCGGCGAAGTCGACCACGATGCGCACGTCGGCGGCGATCGCGCCGTCTTTCGAGGCAAACACCGGGTTCAGGTCCATCTCGGCGATTTCCGGGAAGTCGCTGACGAGTTCGCTCACGCCGACGATCAGGTCGGCGAGCGCTTTGCGGTCGACCGGCTCGCTGCCGCGCACCCCTTTCAGCATCTCGGCGGCCTGGATTCCGTCGAGCATCGAGAACGCGTCATCCCTGGTGGCGGGAGCCAGGCGGAACGTGATGTCCTTCAGCACTTCCACGAGCACGCCGCCCAGACCGAAGGCGACCAGCTTGCCGAAGCTGTCGTCGGTGACGGCGCCGATGATGACCTCCTGGCCACCCCTGAGCATCTGCTGCACCTGAACACCGAGGATGTGCGCATCGGCCTTGTACTTCTTCGCGTTGGCGATGATCGTGTCGAAGCCTTTGGCCGCGTCGTCGGCGCTCTTCACGCCCACCAGCACGCCGCCGGCCTCGGTCTTGTGCAGGATGTCGGGCGACACGATTTTCATCACGACCGGGAATCCGATAGCGGCCGCGAGCTTGCGCGCCTCGGCGGCGTCGGCCGCAACACCTTCTTGCGGCACCGCGATGCCGTACGCGTCGCACACCCGCTTGCCCTCGGGCGCGGTGAGCGAGTTTCTTCCGGCAGCCTTGACTGCGTCGAGAACTTGTCTGACTTCGGCCTTGTTCATGATGTTTGCATCCCGGTGGGTTGACGGTCTCAAATCACCTTCTCGTTGCGCAGCGTCGCGATGTCGTCCTTGCTGTAGCCAAGTTGCGCCAGAACCTCTTCGGTGTGTTCCCCGAGAAGTGGAGAGCGGGTGACCTCGGTCGGGCTGTCGGACATCTTGATCGGGTTGCCGACCGACAGGTACTTGCCGCGCGTCGGGTGATCCACCTCGACGATCGTGCCGTTCGCGCGCAGCGATTCGTCCTCGGCGATTTCTTTCATCGACAGGATGGGCCCGCAGGGAATGTCGACCTGGTTCAGGATCTCCATCGCCTCGTACTTCGTCTTGGTCACGGTCCATTTTTCGATGCGGGCGAAGATCGGCTTCAGGTGCAACAGGCGCGCCGACGGAGTCGCGTAAGCAGGGTCGGTGATCCAGCCTTCCTCGCCGATCACCTTGCACACCGCGGGCCAGACAGCCGCCTGCGTGATGAAGTAGATGTAGGCGTTGGGATCGGTCTCCCATCCCTTGCACTTCAGGATCCAGCCCGGTTGGCCGCCGCCCGACGCGTTGCCCGCGCGCGGCACGGCCTCGCCGAACTTGCCGTCGGGGTACTGCGGGTACTCGTGCAGCGTGTGGGTGCGCTCCAGGCGTTGCTGATCGCGCAGCTTGACCCGGCACAGGTTGAGCACGCCGTCCTGCATCGGCGCCAGCACCTTCTGGCCGCGCCCGGTGGTGTTGCGCTGGTAAAGGGCAGCGACGATGCCCAGGGCAAGGTTCAAGCCGGTGCCGCTGTCGCCGATCTGCGCGCCGGTGACCATCGGCGGGCCGTCATCGAAGCCGGTGGTCGACGCCGAGCCGCCGGCACACTGCGCGGCGTTCTCGTAGACCTTGCAGTCCTCGTACTTGCCGGGGCCGAAACCCTTGACCGAAGCCACGATCATGCGGGGGTTGAGCTTTTGAACGTGCTCCCACGTGATGCCCATTCGGTCGAGCGCGCCCGGCGCGAAGTTCTCGACCAGCACGTCGCAGTACTTGATCAGCGTATCGAGAACTTGCTTGCCCTTGGGGTGCTTGGTGTCGAGTGTGATCGAGCGCTTGTTGTGGTTCAGCATCGTGAAATACAGGCTGTCCACGTCGGGGATGTCGCGCAGTTGCCCGCGCGTGGCGTCGCCCTCGCCGGCACGCTCCACCTTGATGACGTCGGCGCCGAACCAGGCCAACAATTGCGTGCAGGTGGGGCCTGACTGGACGTGCGTGAAGTCCAGGATGCGAACGCCGTCTAGCGCTTTGCTCATCGAATGCCTCCTGCTCTTCTCTTCACTTGTACATCGTCTGCGCCATCGTGCCCGGGGCGTAGACCGAAGGGTCGACCCAGATGTTGACGATGGCGCAGCGCCCAGTCTTTTGCACCGATTCGCGAGCGCGCACCAGTGCTCCGGCGATCTGGGCGGGGTCGCGCACCTCCTCACCATGGCCGCCCAGCATTTGCGCGAACTGGCCGAAGGGCACGTCACCGAGCAGATTGCCGACGTTGCCGCGCTCGGGACCGTACTTGGCGAGTTGGCCGTAGCGGATCTGGTTCATCGCCGAGTTGTTGCCGATGACCGCGACGTACGGCACCTTGAAGCGGTTCGCCGTCTCCATGTCGAAGGCGGTCATGGCGAAAGCGCCATCGCCGTAGTAGCAGAGCACTTCCTTCTCGGGATTGGCGAGTCCGGCGGCGATGGCGAACCCGGTACCGACGCCCAGGGAGCCCAGCGCACCCGGGTCCATCCACTGGCCCGGCCGATGCGGACGCACCGCCTGCGCCGAGATCGTGACGACGTCGCCCCCGTCGCCGATGTAGATGGTGTCGTCAGCCAGGAACTGGTTGATCTCGTGCGCCACCCGGTAGGGGTGAATCGGTGAACTGTTCGACTTGAACAGCGGCATCAGCTTCTCTGTCGCCTCTTGCTCCGCAGCGGACAATTCGCGCATCCAGTCCTTGCGGGCCTGGCGCTTGTCGTCCTTGATCCGACCCGATGCAGCCTGCAGCACGGCTTTCAGGATCGCCCCGGGGTCGCCGACGATGCCGAGGTCGATGTCGCGGTTCTTGCCGACCGTTGCATAGCTCATGTCGATCTGCACCAGCTTCAGATTGCGGCTGATGCGTTTGCCGTAGCCCATGCGGAAGTCGAACGGCGTGCCGACGATGACGATCACGTCGGCCTTGGCAAAGGCCTGCGAGCGCGTGCGGTCGAAGTGGTGCGGGTCATTTGGCGGCAACAGGCCGCGGCTCGCGCCGTTGAAGTAGCCCGGAACGTCCAGCCCGCGCAGCAGCGCAATGGCTTCCTCGTGCCCCCGCGCGGTCCAGACCTGCTGGCCAAAGAGGATCGCCGGGCGCTCGGCGTTCACGAGCAGCTCGGCCAGCTTCTCGATGTCGTCCGGATCGCCGAGCGATCGGGTCGAGGCGCGGTATCGACCCGGCTGCGGGATGACCGCCTTGCTGACGTCGATTTCGCGGTCCAGCACGTCACGCGGAATCTCGAGGTAGGACGGTCCCGGGGCGCCGCTGAAACATTCGCGCACCGCCATCGACACCATGTCGGCAACGCGCTCGGTCGAGCGCACGCTGGCAGAGAACTTGGTGATCGGCCGCATCATGTCGACGTGCGGCAGGTCCTGCAGCGAGCCCATCATGTGCTGGCTCATTCCGCCCTGGCCGCCGATGTGCAGCACCGGGCTTTCGCAGCGAAACGCGGTGGCCACGCCGGTCATCGCGTTCGTGCAGCCCGGCCCGGCCGTCGTGACGACAACGCCAAGCTTACCGGTCTGGCGCGCGTAGCCGTCGGCGGCATGCGCGGCGACCTGCTCATGCCGCACGTCGACGATGCGGATGCCTTCGTCGACGCAGCCGTCATAAATGTCGATGATGTGGCCGCCGCACAGCGTGAAGATCGTATTGACCCCTTCGTTCTTCAGGGCCCGGGCGACCAGGTGGCCGCCGGAGATGACATTGGCATCCCGGCTCTTGCGCACGAGCGTGTCATCGGCAGTGCTTGCTGCGGGCTGGTGTGCTATGGCTGAAGACATGGCTCTCCTTCGCGCAAACGGTCTAAATCACCACTAGCATGGAAGGCGCTTGACCGCGATTGACCGCGGTCAATTTCTGCAAAAATTTCAGTGCTTGGCCGAAGCGAAGCGCCTCGAACTGGTCATCACCCTCAGCTGGTTGTCGACACCGGTCACGCCGGGCACGGCGGTCGCTACGCCTTCGGTCTGGGCTCGCTCTTCGGCATTGAGAACGATCCCACGCAGAGTGACTCGGCCGTTGCTCGCTTCGACCGTGATGTTGATGTCCCGAGTCTCGGCACGCTCTTTCAAGGCGGCCTGCACGCGTGCCTCCAGGGCCATGTTGGCAAGCAAGGCACGTGATTCAGCGGTCTCGGCAAACTCCGGACGACTCGTCAAGCGACTGATCTGCTCCACACAACTCTCCACTGACACGCGATCCGTGTTGAGCACCAGGTCATAGAGAACCGGATCGCCCCAGATCACACCAAACCGGTCGCGCATGCGCGAGGCGTGTGCATCGTCGCTGCGAAGTATTTCAGCCTCGGCGAATTGCGCGTCATCCGTTTCCAGCTGGCCCATCAGCCATTCGACGCGCTTCGCGAGCGAACGGGTCACCCGCACGCATACCACGTGCGGCACCGGGCGCAGCAGGCAAGTGGCTCCCCAGCCCCGCAGGACCACGTTCCCGCGATCGGCCTGCGCGAACACTTCTTCGGCTGTGTACAGGGCGATGCTGCGTTCATCGGTGGTCAGGCGCTCCACCAACCCGGCCTTCCCACCGCGCAGCCGGCTGATCAGGCTCTTGGGCACATTCATCTTGTTGGCCACGTGCTCTATCACCTCATTGCGCATGACCGCGAGGTTCAGCGACTGGCCGAGTTGCAGCGCGACGTCCTTGGCCAGAGATCCCATTTCCTGGGTCATTGCGATGACAGGCATGGTCTTTCCTCGATCAGTCCACCGGCCGCTCGACGGGTATTCGATCCGCTTTCTTCCGAGGTTTCATCAGAGCCAGCCCCTTGGAGATCAGTGGCCAGAACAACAGCGTCAGGGCCAGTGTGGTGATGCTGCCCACCAGCGGGTTCGACCACATGATCAAGACGTCACCCTGCGAGACCAGCATGGCCTGACGGAACGAGTCCTCCGCCTTGTCGCCCAGCACCAGCGCCAGGACAAGCGGCGCCAGGGGGAAGTCGAGCTTCTTGAAGATGTAGCCCACCACGCCGAACCCGAGCATGTACCAGATGTCCAGCATCGCGCTGTGCACCGTGTAGGCCCCGATGGCGCAGATGACGATGATCACGGGGGCGATGATCGAGAAGGGGATGCGCAGGATGGCCGCAAAGAGCGGTACCGTGCTCAACACGACGATGAGGCCGACGAGGTTTCCCAGGTACATGCTGGCGATCAGGCCCCACACGAAGTCCTTCTGTTCCACGAACAGCAGCGGGCCCGGTTGCAGACCCCAGATCAGCAGGCCGCCCAGCAGCACCGCAGCCGTCGGCGAGCCGGGGATTCCCAGCGCCAGCATGGGCAGCAGCGCACTGGTGCCGGCGGCGTGAGCGGCCGTCTCGGGCGCCACGACGCCCTCGATTTCGCCGGTGCCGAACCTCGGACCGTTCTTCGACATCTTCTTGGCCAGACCGTAGCTCATGAACGAGGCCGGCGTGGCACCACCGGGGGTGACGCCCATCCAGATGCCGACCAGTGCACTGCGAAGGGAAGTCACCCAGTACCGTGGCAGCTTTTTCCAGGTTTGCAGCACGATCTTGGGATCGATACTGGCACTCTTGCCCGAAAACTGCAGCCCTTCCTCCATCGACAGCAGGATCTCGCCGATGCCGAAGAGTCCGATGACCGCGATGAGGAAGTCGAACCCGCGCATCAGTTGAGGCTGCCCGAAGGTCAGGCGCAACTGACCGGTCACCGTGTCCATGCCGACGGCGGCCAACGCGAAGCCGAGCGCCATCGACGCCAGGATCTTGAACGGCGATCCCTTGCCCATTCCAACGAAGCTGCAGAAGGTCAGCAGGTAGACGGAAAAGTATTCCGGTGGGCCGAATTTCAGTGCGAAGCTGGCCACCAGAGGCGCCAGGAAAGTGATCATCACCACCGCCACCAAGGCACCCACGAACGACGAGGTGAACGCGGCGGTCAGGGCTTCGCCGGCACGCCCCTGCTGGGCCATCGGGTAGCCATCGAACGTGGTCGCCACCGACCACGGTTCGCCCGGTATGTTGAACAGGATGGAGGTGATGGCTCCGCCGAACAATGCGCCCCAGTAAATGCACGACAACATGATGATGGCCGACGTGGGCGACATCGAGAAGGTCAGGGGCAGCAGGATCGCCACGCCATTGGCGCCGCCCAAGCCCGGTAGGACGCCGATCAAGACGCCCAGGATGATTCCCACGAACATCAGACCGAAGTTCATCGGGGTCAGGATCACTCCGAACCCGTGCATCAGCGCGCCGATTTCTTGCATATGCGCCTGCTCCGTGACTCCGGGTCTTGGCGGTCAGTAGCCGAGGAAGCGCAGAGGATCAAGCGAGCCCTTGAACAGAGGGACCTTGAACCACACCTCGAACATGAGGAAGAAGACGGTGTTGACGACCAGCGCGGCGACGACACTCTTCACCCAGGAGTACTTCCCCAGGATGATCATGAACAGTGCGATGTAAATCGCCGAGGCCACGTACAGACCCAGGAACTGGACGGCCAGGACATAAACCGTGGCCGGGATCAGCACCGACATCACGCGCCTGAGCTGCTGCGAGTCGACGAAGGGCTCGGTTCTCCTCTTCTTTCCGTACAGGGCTTGATAGAGGATGCCAGCGCCGGAGATGGCAATGATCAGGCCGATGTAGAAAGGGAAGTATCCGGACCCCGGGCCATCACTCGTCCAGCCGGCGCCCAACTTGCGACTCTCGACAATGATCACGACGCCGATGATCAACAGGATCAGGGCGACAAACGCTTCGACCGTGTTGGTCGCAATGCCCGCGCGACTGTGCTCGGATGTCTCGTCGTGCGCCATTCAGGGACTCCGTCGCAGCGCGGGTGTTTCGCTCCCTACTTGGCCAAGAAGCCGGCCTCGGTCATCAGGGCTCGGTGCGTGGCTTCTGCACCTTCGAGCCATTTCGTGAACGGTGCACCTGTCATGTAGGTCGCGTTGAACGCACCCTTCTCGATGAAGTCCTTCCACTCCGGCGTGGCGCGAACCTTGTTGAGCAGGTCCACATAGAACGCGAGCTGGTCGGGCGTGACGCCTGGAGGCATGAAGATGCCGCGCAGCATGGTGTAGTCGATCGGCACACCGGCTTCCTTGCAGGTGGGGATGTCGTTCCACGACTGGGTCTCGGTGACCTTGGCCTTGAACGGCATGCGCTCCTGGTCGAACACGCACTGGGCGCGCAGCTTGCCGGCACGCCACTGGGCCACCGCTTCGATCGGATTGTTCACCGTCGAATTCACGTGACCGCCCACCAGTTGCACGGCGACCTCGCCGCCGCCCTTGAACGGCACATAGATGAACTTCGTGCCGGTGGCCTTCTCGATGGCGACCGTGATGATCTGGTCTTCCTGTTTCGATCCCGTGCCGCCCATCTTGAACTTGCTGGGGCCGGCGGCTTTCACTGCAGCGATGTACTCGCTTGCGCTCTTGTAAGGTTCATCCGCATTCGTCCACAGCACGAACTGATCGAGCGCCAGCATGGCGACGGGCGTCATCTCCTTCCAGTTGAACGGAACGCCAGTCGCGAGAGGCGTCGTGAACAGGTTCGACAGCGTGATGATGATCTTGTGCGGATCACCCTTGGCTTCCTTGATGGCCATGAAGCCTTCCGCACCTGCGCCGCCCGACTTGTTGACGACGATGAGCGACTCTTTCATCAGCGCGTGCTTGACGACGATGCCCTGGATCAGCCGCGCCATCTGATCCGCGCCGCCGCCGGTGCCGGCGGGGATCACGAATTCGACCGGTTTGGACGGCTCCCACGCGAACACGGGCGAGGCGATCATCAGCGCCAGCAACGCGGTCGCGGTTGCCCGTGCCGGACGACTGGGACTCGAAACGAGGTCTTTGATCATGTTTGTCTCCGATGCACTGAGCGCTCATGCTTTTCTTTTGCTCGCGGCGTCAACTGAGACTCCCACTGCTCGAATGCTGAAACTGTCTGTCGCGAAATCCGCTTGACTGCGGTCAACTTTTCGGAAAAGCGTCTCAGGGTTGTCCCGAATCTCGGCTCCTGAGGATCACGCGCGGCGGCCCGGGGTGCCGCTGCTCGTGCGTTGGCTGATGGCTCCGCGTTTCCCCGTCTTGGTTCGAGTCCAATCGCGCCTACCAAATTCCCGTTCAATCAATGACTTCAGCGATAAATCGCTCTTCGCGGCGCCTCGATCACTTGGCTGCGTTTGTCGCCGCCAAGACGATCGCCGTGGCCACCGGATTCCCATCGATCGGGGCCTCGGAAGGCTGAAGCCGGTGGCCCGTGACAACCACCGTGGGCAGTTGCACCACGGGTTGCGACGCGTTGGCGGCGGCAGCCAATGGCTGGCGTGGCCCCGTCACAGCCAGGGCGGACGGCCCTGCGAGATTGAGAGCCCTCAGCCGAGGCGTATCTCGCCGTCGAAGTTGACGCTCAGGCTCAGACCGGCAACTTCCAGGTTGACCTTGGCGGTAAAAGTCTCCGTGCCGGCAATGGCGCCGGAAGCCAGTGCCTTCGCGACCGCGTGCTCGATCTCGCGCTGTGAACTGACACCGACCATTTTCAGAAACTTGCGGATGCTGAGGTTGAGGGCTTCTTCATTCATGGCGATCTCCGGTCAGGACTCCTTTTACAAAAATACGCGTAGTCGAGCGCGAATCCAAGCCGCTACACTCGCCACTGCTCCGGGGTGCATTCGATGCTGAGATGGCAAGCGCCAAACCCGACGAACTTGATCCGGTTAGTACCGGCGGAAGAAGAGCTGATCCGCCTGCAAGATGAATCCACGGCCTTGGCCCGGATGCATCGGTCGCAGGGGCACTTTCCGGAGCACCACCCAGCCTACCGGAAAGGATGCCCCGATGAACGCCCCCGACAAGCTCGACACCGAGAAGTTCGCTGACCTGCTGGCGCTGACGCGCGAGCCGTTCCCCGCCTCGAAGAAGGTCTACGCCAGCGGCAGCCTGCATGCCGGCGTGCGCGTGCCGATGCGCGAGGTCACGCTGACCAATGGCGAAGCGGTCGCGCTGTACGACACCTCGGGACCCTATACCGATCCGCAAGCCGCGATCGATGTGCGCAAGGGGCTGGCGCCGCTGCGCGCGCCGTGGATCGCAGCGCGCGGCGACACCGAGGGCTACGAGGGTCGCACCCGGCAGGCGCTAGACGATGGCACGAAGCACGAGGAGCGCGAAGCCGCGCGGCTGGCCGCGCTGCGCCATGAAGCCGCTGCGTTGCAACGCGCGCCGCGCCGCGCCAAGGCCGGCGCCAATGTCACGCAAATGCACTACGCCCGCCGCGGCATCGTGACGCCGGAGATGGA
Source organism: Piscinibacter sp. (assembly GCA_036507085.1). Lineage (GTDB taxonomy): Bacteria > Pseudomonadota > Gammaproteobacteria > Burkholderiales > Burkholderiaceae_C > Albitalea. Next base: position 21,176 of record DASXQQ010000365.1, read on the forward strand.
ATTCGTCGCGATCCGCGAGAACGGCAAGCGCGAATGGATGGCCGAATACATTTCAGACGCCGAACGCGAAACGCGTTTGCGCGGCAACCCGATGGGCGCGCAGATCCCGCGCATCGTCACCCCCGAGTTCGTGCGCGACGAGGTGGCTCGCGGGCGGGCCATCATCCCGGCCAACATCAACCACCCTGAGATCGAGCCGATGGCGATCGGGCGCAACTTCCTCGTCAAGATCAACGCCAACATCGGCAACTCGGCGGTGACCTCGAGCATCGACGAAGAGGTGGAGAAGCTGGTGTGGGCGATCCGCTGGGGCGCCGACAACGTGATGGACCTGTCGACCGGCCGCAACATCCACACCACGCGCGACTGGATCGTGCGCAACTCGCCGGTGCCGATCGGCACGGTGCCGATCTACCAGGCGCTGGAGAAGGTGGGCGGCGTCGCCGAAGACCTGACCTGGGAAATCTTCCGCGACACCCTGATCGAGCAGGCGGAGCAGGGCGTCGACTACTTCACCATCCATGCCGGCGTGCGCCTGGCCTACATCCACCTGACGGCCAACCGGCGCACCGGCATCGTTTCGCGCGGCGGCTCGATCATGGCCAAGTGGTGCATCTCGCACCACCGGGAGAGCTTCCTCTACACCCACTTCGAAGACATCTGCGACATCATGAAGGCCTACGACGTGAGCTTCTCGCTCGGCGACGGCCTGCGCCCGGGCTCGGGCGCCGACGCCAACGATGAGGCGCAGTTCGCCGAGCTGCGCACCCTGGGCGAGCTCACCAAGCTCGCCTGGAAGCACGACGTGCAGACGATGATCGAAGGGCCGGGCCATGTGCCGATGCACCTGATCCAGGCCAACATGGAAGAGCAGCTGAAGCACTGCCACGAGGCGCCGTTCTACACGCTCGGGCCCTTGACGATCGACATCGCGCCGGGCTACGACCACATCGCGAGCGCCATCGGCGCGGCGATGATCGGCTGGTTCGGCACCGCGATGCTGTGCTACGTGACGCCGAAGGAGCACCTCGGCCTGCCCGACCGCGACGACGTGAAGGCGGGCATCGTGGCCTACAAGATCGCCGCCCACGCGGCCGACGTCGCCAAGGGCCACCCGGGTGCGCGTGCGCGCGACGACGCGCTGTCGAAGGCACGCTTCGAGTTCCGCTGGCATGACCAGTTCAACCTGAGTCTCGACCCCGACACCGCGCGCGACTTCCACGACGAGACGCTGCCCAAGGACTCGAGCAAGGAGGCGCACTTCTGCTCGATGTGCGGGCCGAAGTTCTGCTCGATGAAGATCACCCAGGAAGTGCGCGACTACGCGGCCGCGCAAGGCCTGAGCGAGGACGCCGCGCTGCAGCAGGGCCTGCAGGCCAAGTCGGAGGAGTTCAGAAAGGCGGGCGGCGAGATCTATATCCCGATCCACCCGAGCGCCGCCACCGAGCAGGCCTGAGCCATGGCCGGCCAGCACATCGGCATTGCCGGTGCCGGCTTGCTCGGCCGGCTGCTCGCGTGGCAGCTGTCGAGCCGGGGGCACCGGGTGACGGTCTTCGACCCCGCGCCGAACGGGGAGGCGCGCGGCGCCGCGGGCTGGACGGCGGCGGGCATGCTGAGCCCGCTGGCCGAGCTGGAGTGCGGCGATGCGCGGGTGGCCCAGCTGGGCCTGCGCTCGCTCGATCTGTGGGCGGGCATCGTCGCGCAGCTGCCGCAGCCGGTGGACTTCCGGCGCGACGGCAGCCTGCTGCTGGCGCACGGCGCCGATCTCGCGAGCGCGCAGCGACTGCTGGCGCAGATCGCCCCGAAGGCACCGCCGGGCCTCGTGCCCGAGCGGCTGACGCTCGCGCAAATCCACGCCCTCGAACCCGACGTGCAGGGTCCTGCGCATGCCTGGCTGCTGCGCACCGAAGGCCAGATCCACACGGTGCAGGCGATGCAGTCGCTGGCGCACGCGGCGTCGCAGCGCGGCGTGCGCTGGCGCTGGTCGCATGCGGTGCGCGAGCTGGCGCCGGGTCGCATCGACGGCGAGCGCTTCGACGCCGTCTTCGACGTGCGCGGGCTGGGCGCGCGGCCCGACCTGCCGCTGCGCGGCGTGCGCGGCGAGATCGTCTGGCTGCACGCGCCCGGCTTGTCCCTGCGTCGAGCGCTGCGTGTGATGCATCCGCGTTCGCGGGTCTACCTCGTGCCGCGGCCGGGCGACATCGTCGTGGTCGGCGCGAGCGAGATCGAATCGGAGGACCGCTCGCCGGTGTCGGTGCGCACGCTGCTCGGTCTGCTGAGCGCGGCCCACAGCGTGCTGCCCGCGCTGGCCGAGGCGCGGGTCGTGCACACCGAGACCAACCTGCGTCCGGCGCTGCCCGACAACCTGCCGTGCCTGGAAATCCAGCCCGGGCTCATCCGCATCAATGGCTTGTTCCGCCACGGTTGGCTGCTGGCGCCGGCGCTGGTGGAAGACGCCCTGCGCCTGGGCGGGTTCGACACCGACGAGCCCGCGATGAAGCGCACACCCATCGAGGAGCCGACGTCATGAGTCTCGCTGTCGTCGTCAACGGCGACCCGCACACCCTGAGTGAGGACACCCGCCTCGCCGACTTGCTGACCCGCCTCGGTCACGCACCCGAGACCGTGGCGGTGGCGGTGAACGGCGAGTTCGTGCCGCGCGCGAGCCGGTGCGACCGCGTCTTGCGCGACGGCGATCAGGTGAGCTGTTTCGCACCCATCGTGGGAGGTTGAATTGAGTCCATCGCAAGACTTCGTGCTGGCCGGCGTGCCGCTGCAAAGCCGCTTCCTGCTCGGCACGGCGGGCTACCCGTCGCCGCAGGTGCTGCGCGAGGCCATCGCGGCCTCGGGCGCGCAGGTGGTGACGCTCGGGCTCAAGCGCCAGTTCGCCGGCACCGGCACCGACAACGGATTCATCGACATCATCCGCGCGAGCGGTGCGCGCCTGCTGCCCAATACGGCCGGCTGCCGCAGCGCCCGCGAGGCCGTCACGCTGGCCCACATGGCGCGCGAGCTGCTGGACACGCACTGGATCAAGCTCGAAGTGGTGGGCGACGAACACACCCTGCAGCCCGACCCGTGGGAGCTGACCGAGGCCGCGGCGCAACTGGTCAAGGACGGCTTCGAGGTGTTCCCCTACTGCACCGATGACCTGGTGAGCGCGCAACGCCTCGTCGACGCCGGCTGCCGCATCCTGATGCCGTGGGGCGCGCCGATCGGCTCGGGCCAGGGCCTGCTCAACCCGTGGGCGCTGCGCACGCTGCGTGCGCGGCTGCCGCAGGTGACGCTGATCGTCGACGCCGGCATCGGCGCGCCCTCGCACGCCGTGCAGGCGATGGAGCTCGGCTTCGATGCGGTGCTGCTCAACTCCGCCGTGGCCCAGGCCGCCGACCCCGTCGGCATGGCGCGCGCCTTCGGCCTCGCCATCGAGGCCGGGCGACTCGGCCATCTGTCCGGGCTGCTGGCACCGCAGGAGATGGCCGTGGCGTCGACGCCGGTCGGCGGCCGGCCCTTCGATCTGTGAGCACCGTGATGAACGTTTCGCGTCCGGTGGTGTGGAGCATCGCGGGGTCCGACAGTGGCGGCGGCGCCGGCTTGCAGGCCGACCTGAAAGCCTTCGAAGCGATCGACGTGCACGGCTGCACCGCGGTCGCCGCCATCACCGCCCAGAACTCGGTGTCGGTTCAACGGGTCGAGCCGGTGGCCACCGATCTGCTCGACGCGCAACTGGCCGCCCTGGCGAGCGACCTGCCGCCGCAGGCCATCAAGACCGGCTTGCTGGGCAGTGTCGCGAACATTCGCTGCGTCGCCGGCTGGGTGGACCGGCTGCGGCGCGATTCGCCGCTGGCGCTGGTGGTCGACCCGGTCTGGCGCGCGAGCACCGGCGCCGACTTGAGCAGCGAGAGCCTGCGCGAGGCGCTGCTGCGAGAACTGTTGCCGCGTGCGAGCGTCATCACGCCGAATCGCGCCGAAGCGGCATGGTTGCTCGGCTGGGATCCTCAGGCGCTGGCCGATGCGGCGACCGTGGAAAGGGCGGCGGCTGCCTTGCGCGCACTCGGTCCGCAGGCGGTGATCGTCACCGGCGGCGACGCCGGTGGCGGGCGATCGAACGATTGGCTCGACACGCCCGAGGCCCGTGGCTGGCTGAGCCTGCCGCGAGTCGATAGCGCACACAACCATGGCAGCGGCTGCGTGTTCGCCTCGTCGCTGGCCGCGGCGCTGGCGCTGGGCTTTTGCGCCGCCGACGCGGCCGTGGTGGCCAAGATGAGCACGACGCAAGCCTTGCGCGAAGGCGCCGCGGCCGGGCAGGGCGCCGGTGCGGTGCGACCGATGCGCGGCTTCGGCTTGCAGCCCGAACTGCTGCCCGCGCTGCACACCGATGCCGAATTCAGCAGCCAGGCGTTCGCACCGCTGTCGCAGCGCAGCCTCGGCCTGTACGCGGTGGTCGACAGCGCCGACTGGGTCGAGCGCGTGCTGGCCGGCGGCGTGCGCACGGTGCAGCTGCGGATCAAGCAGGGCACGCCCGAGCGACTGTCTCAGGAGGTGCTGCGCAGCGTCCGTGCCGCGCGTGAGGTCGACGCCCAGTTGTTCATCAACGACCACTGGGAGCTGGCGCTGGAGCACGGGGCCTATGGCGTGCACCTGGGGCAGGAGGACCTCCTCACAGCCGACCTCGGTGCACTGCGCCACGCGGGGCTGCGACTGGGCCTGAGCACGCACAGCTACTGGGAGGTGTGCCGTGCGCATGCGTGGGCGCCCAGCTACATCGCCTGCGGGCCGATCTACGCCACCGTGACAAAGGAGATGCCCTGGTGGCCGCAAGGCCCCGACAACCTCGCCTATTGGTGCCGGCTCTTGCGCGAGCCGGTGGTGGCGATCGCCGGCATGGATCTGCAGCGCAGCCAGGAGGCGGTGCGCTGTGGTGCCGCCGGCGTCGCCGTGCTGCGCGGGATCGTTCAAGCGTCGGACCCGGCACAGGCCTTGCAAGACCTGTGGGCGGGGATCAACGAAGCCGCTTGGGCCGTCCCGCTGCCTGCGCCACGGCTGGCTCGCACTACCTATCGCGGACCGGTGCCGCCCGCGTGGCAGAGAGGGTGAATCGATTGTTCATATGCGGGTTTACCCTTAGAATGGACCGCGACTCACCACCCCTCGAAGAGCCACCACCATGACGCACACCACCCTCCATTCGAAATCGTTCAAGCCGACCTCGCTGCCGCGCGTGGCCGAGGTGCTGCGCGACTTGATCGCCGCGACGCCGCTCTACATCCTCGTCACCGCGCTGAAGTCTTTCCGAACGGAACGATCTGCGCGATCAGCGAAGCACCATCGCTGAGCAAGAAGTCCTTGAAGGCCTGAGCCACCGGCGGCAGGCGCTTGGTTCGCCGGTGCACGACGTACCAGTTCAGCATCACCGGGAAGCCTTCGACGTCGAGGACGCTCAGGCTGCCGGTCTGCAACTCCTGGCTGATCGTATGGGCGGACACGAAGCTGATCCCCATGCCGGCAATCACCGCTTGCTTGATGGTCTCGGTGCTCTTGATTTCCATCGCGATATTGATGTTGCGCAGATCGCCGCCGAAGCCCTCTTCCATCGAGTTCCAGGTGTCCGAACCCTTCTCGCGAACGACGAAGGGTTCGCGCATCAAGCGCGCCCTCGGTATGCCTTTTTGCTGGGCCAGCGGATGGCTCGGCGCGGCAACGATGACGTAGGGGTGGGGCGCGAAGGGCTGATTGACCGTGTCGAGGTCCTCGGGCGGGCGCACCATGATGGCCAGGTCGGTGAGGTTCTCTGAAATGTGGGTCAGCAACTCCTCCCGGTTGTGGACGGTGAAGTTCAGCGTCACGCCCCGATGGCGACTCGCGAATTCCACGAGGAGGCGCGGAAAGAAGTAGTCGCCCGCGCTGATCACGCCGACGTTCAGCTTGCCCCCGGAGACCCCTTTGAACTGGGTCATGGCGTTTTCCGCCGCCTCGAACTGCTGAATGATGGCGCGGCTGATCTGAAGCAGTTCGGTGCCCGCCGGTGTCAGGTAGATCTTCTTGCCGAACTGCTCGAACAGTGCATTGCCGGCGTGCTCTTCGAGCTTCTTGACCTGTGTCGATACGGCAGGCTGGGTCAGATGCAGTTCCTCGGCCGCACGCGAAAAGCTGAGCAACCGCGCGACCGATTCGAATACCTTCAGCTGGCGCAGCGTCGCGTTTTTCATCCCATGCGCGATACGTGCAGGAGGTTGGTTGTTCCAGAGTGGCCGAAGGGCAGGCCGGCCACGACGACGACATTGTCGCCGGGCCGGGCGAAGCCTTCGCTGCGCGCGGTGCGGCAGGCAGACTCGATCATCTCACCGACGTCGTGGATGTCGTCGACGAGCACGGCGTGAACGCCCCAGACCATCGCCATGCGGCGCGCCGTCGCGACGGCCGGTGTGAGGCTCAGGATCGGCACCGCGGGCCGCTCGCGCGCCGCCCGCAAGCTGGTGAATCCGGACGAGGTGTAGGTGATCGTTGCGGCCGGGGAGAGCAGGGCGGCGACATCGCGCAGCGACGCGCACACCGCATCGGCGGTGGTCGCCTCTGCAGCGGTATGGGCAGCGTCGATTCCGCTTCGATACGACGGGCCGTTCTCGACCCGCGAGATGATGCGATCCATCATCGCGACGGCTTCGAGCGGATACTTCCCGGAAGCCGATTCGGCCGACAGCATCACCGCATCGACGCCGTCGTAGATGGCGGTGGCGACGTCCGAGACTTCGGCGCGGGTGGGCACCGGCGAGCCGATCATCGACTCCAGCATCTGCGTGGCGACGACCACCGGTTTGCCGCCTTTGCGGCAGGCGCGCACGATCAGCCGCTGCAGCTCCGGCACCTGCTCCGGCGGCAGTTCGACGCCGAGGTCGCCGCGCGCGACCATGATGCCGTCGGAGAGCGCGACGATGCCGTCGAGCTGCTCGATGGCCGCCGGCTTCTCGAGCTTGGACATGATCCAGGCGCGATCCCCGATCAGCGAGCGCGCCTCTTCGATGTCCTGCGGTCGCTGGACGAAGGACAGCGCCACCCAGTCGACTCCGAGTGCCAGGCCGAAGGCGAGGTCATCGCGATCCTTCGGCGTGAGCGGCGAGATCGGCAGGATGACGCTCGGCACGTTGACGCCCTTGCGGTCCGAAATGGAGCCACCGACCACGACACTCGTCTCGGCGAAGTCGGCGCCGTGGCGCTCGACGCGCAAGCGCAGCTTGCCGTCGTCGAGCAGGAGCTCGGTGCCCGTCTTCAGCGCAGCGAAGATTTCCGGATGCGGCAGCGGCGCGCGGCTGGCGTCGCCGGGCGTCTTGTCCAGGTCGAGGCGGAAGCGCGCGGCCGGCTCGAGCTGGGCTCGGCCGCCGCTGAATGTGCCCAGCCGCAGCTTTGGTCCTTGCAGGTCGAGCAGCACGCCGATGGGCCGGTCGAAATCTTTCTCCAGCTTGCGTATCGTGGTCAGTCGCGCCGCGTGATCGGACTGCGTGCCGTGGCTGAAGTTGAGGCGAAAGACGTCGACCCCGCGCTCGAACAAGGCGCGTATCGCCGCTTCGTCGGAGCTCGCCGGGCCGAGGGTGGCGACGATCTTGGCGCTGCGCTCACGCCTCATTGGATGACCTCCTGCAAGCGCACCTGACCGCGCTGCGCTTCCATGTTCTTGGCGAGCAGCTTGACCAGCGAGTACACCGTGTCGATGTGCGGCGTCGGCGTCTCGGTGAGTCGGGCCAGTTCCACCACCGCACCCACCAGCGCATCGATCTCCGGCGCGCGCCCGGCCTCGATGTCCTGCAGCATCGAAGTCTTGTGCTTGCCGACCTTCTCGGCGCCGGCGATGCGTTTCTCCAGCGAGACGCGGAACTCGATGCCCAGCTTGTGCGCCACGCTCTGCGCCTCACGCATCATCGCGGCAGCGAGCTCGCGCGACGGCGCGTATTGGCAGATGTCCTGCAGCGTCGAATGCGACAGGCCGCTGATCGGGTTGAACGACAGGTTGCCCCACAGCTTGAGCCAGATCTCGGCGCGGATGTTGTCGAGAACCGGTGCCCTGAATCCGGCGTTCGCGAAGCAGGCCGAAACGCGCGTGACGCGATCGCTGGCGCTGCCGTCCAGCTCGCCCACCGGGAAGCGGTCGCCCTCGATGTGCTGAATCACGCCGGGCGCGACCAGCACGGACGCGGGGTAGACCACACAGCCGATCACCCGCTCTGCCGGGATCTTGTCGATGACCTGGCCGCCCGGATCGACGCTGCGCACTCGAGCGCCTTCGTGGGCGCCACCGTGCTTGTGGAAGTACCAGTACGGGATGCCGTTCTGCATCGTCACCACCGCGGTGTCGGGGCCGAACAGTTGGGGCACGTCGTTGGCGACCGCCTCCACTTGATGGGCCTTCATCGCAAGGATCACGATGTCCTGCGCTCCCGCCTGCGCATAGTCGCTGGTCGCCTTCACCCGGCTCGCGACCTGCTCGCGGCCGTCGCTCTCGATGAGCTTGATGCCCTGGCTGCGAATCGCTGCCAGGTTGTCTCCCCGCACGATGAAGGTCACGTCCTCGCCGGCCAGCGCGAGCCTCGCTCCCACCAGGCCGCCGATGGCGCCCGCTCCGATGATCGCCACTTTCATGCTCAACCCCTGTAGTGAAGAATCCTCGCGGCGGCACTACTCGAAGCGGTTGCTGAGCGTTCCGATGCCCGCAATCTCGACCTCGACGAGGCTGCCCGGCTTCATCGAGCCGACCCCGATGGACGTGCCGCACAAAATGATGTCGCCCGGGACCAGCGTCATGTCGAATGAAATCAGGCTGACCAGCTGCTCGACCGAGAACCGCATGTCGCTGATCGAATAGTCCTGCCGCACATCGCCGTTCAGAAGCGTCCTGACGACGAGCGTCGAAGGGTCGAGCCCCGTGGCGACGACCGGCCCGAACGGGCAAAACGTGTCGAAGCCCTTGGCGCGGACCCACTGCGCGAAGCTGGGGTCGCGGTGCAGGATGTCGGCGACGGTCACATCGTTCGCGCAGGTGTAGCCGAACACATGGCTCAGCGCCTGCGCCTCGGGCACGGCGGTGCAGGTCTTGCCGATGACGATGCCGAGCTCGCCCTCGAACACCACCTTGCCGTCGCACAAGGGCTTGCGGATGACGCCGTTCGGGCCGAGATAGGAGTTCGGCGCCTTCAGCAGGTACAAGGGTTCGGCCGGCACGGCCAGCTGCAGCTTCTCGCCGAGGGCGCGGAAGTTGTTCCACAGCGCGATGACCTTGGTCGGCTGCGTCGGCGCGAGCAAGCCGACATCGTCCCACGCGTGCACCGCGCCGGTCGGCGTGGCGTCGCCGAACATGTCGCCGCGGTATTCATGGATGGCGGTGCCTTCGACGGCCCCGAATCGGATCTTGCCGGCGTGGATGAAGCGGACCCATCGCTGCTCCTTTCCCTGGTGTTCGTGGATATTCATGCGGCGGCCTGGTTATCCGGATCGCTCACGCCCCGAGTTCGGCGGCGCGGGTTTCTGCCCAGTTGAAGTATGTCGAATGGACTGCGCTGGAATTCATCATGAGTTTGCGGCACTGGTCCTTCTTGGTTTCGATCGCGTTGGCGAGAAAATCCGCGTCATAGGCTCGCAGCAGGTGCGGATGTTGCGTTTCCAGATAGTTGCGGATGCGGTCGCATGATTTTGGGAAGGCCTGCAGGGTCGCAAACGTGTCACTGTCCCAGTGCCATCTCAGACCCAGTTCGTAGAACGCGGCGTTATAGGCGTTGCGCTCCAGTTCAGCGGTTTCGTCCGTCGATGCATGCGTCATGGTGATCTCCTGAGAAGGATTCAGATACCGATGACTCAATGTATGCGGGCCGGTTCATAATTGATAATGAAAGTATTTTATAAAAAGCATCAACGATGAGTTATGGATAGGCGGTAAAGAGGCCAGACGCCTCACCACCACCGTTTTCTCTCAAGGAAACGCCGGGCCGCTCCCAAGTTTCCTTGACCCCCTCGGGGGGCCTGACGCGAAGCGGCAGGTTTGGGGGCGCTCAGTACCCGGCCCGGGCCAGTTCGCGGGCGAGCGCCTGGCCGCCGCCATAACTGCCTTGCGCCGGCGCTGATCCGCCCAGCGACACCCGAATCGCGCAGTACTTGAATTCGGGAATCTTCGCGAACGGATCCAGCGCCGCGTTGGTCAGCCGATTGATTGCCGCCTCGTAGTAGCAGAAGGGAACGAACACGGCGCCGCGCGGCGAACTGTCGTCGGCGCGGGCGTAGAGCGCAACGCGCCCGCGACGCGATTCGATCGTCACCAGGTCGCCCGGCTGGCCGCCCATCGCCGCGAGATCGAGCGGATGCACGAGCGCCACCGGATCGGGCTCGATCGCATCGAGCGCGGTCGCGCGGCGCGTCATGCTGCCGGTGTGCCAGTGCTCGAGCTGCCGGCCGGTGATCAGCACCATCGGGTACTCGGCGTCGGGGCGTTCATCGGCCGGGATGATGTCGGCCGGCACGAAGCGCGCACGGCCGGATTCGCGCGGGAAGTCGTCGGTGAAGACCACCACCTCGCCCGGGTCGCCCTCGTTGCGGCACGGGTAGATCACCGCATGCTCGCGCTCCAGCCGATCCCAGGTGATGCCGCCGATGCTGGGCATCGTGTGGCGCATTTCGTCGAACACCTCGGACACATGGCCGTACTGCCAGTCCAGGCCCAGGCGCTGGGCGATCTGCTGGATGATCCACAGGTCCTGCTTTGCATCGCCGGGCGGGTTGATGGCCTGGCGGCCCATCTGCACCAGTCGGTCTGTGTTGGTGAAGGTGCCGGTCTTCTCCGGGAAGGCGCTCGCCGGCAGGATGACGTCGGCGAGGTAGGCGGTCTCGGTGAGGAAGATGTCCTGCACGACGAGGTGATCGAGCACGGCCAGCGCTTCGCGCGCATGGTTCGCGTCGGGGTCGGACATCGCGGGGTTCTCGCCCATCACGTACATGCCGCGGATTTCACCGCTCTTGATCGCATGCATCACCTCGACGACGGTGAGGCCCGGCTCGTCGTCGAGCGTCCCACTCGGCAGGGCCCAGGCCTGCTCGAAACGCGCGCGCACGGCGTTGTCGGACACGTGCTGGTAGTCGGGATACATCATCGGGATCAGGCCCGCGTCCGACGCGCCTTGCACGTTGTTCTGGCCGCGCAGCGGATGCAGGCCGGTGCCGGGCCGGCCGATCTGGCCGGTCATCAGCGCCAGCGCGATCAGGCAGCGCGCGTTGTCGGTGCCGTGAACGTGCTGCGAGACGCCCATGCCCCAGAGGATCATCGAGGCCTTCGACGTGGCGTACAGCCGCGCGACGTCGCGGATCGTGTCGGCATCGATGCCGCAGATCGGCGCCATCGCTTCGGGGCTGTAGCCCTCGACGTTCTTGCGCAGTTCGTCGTAGCCGATGGTGCGGTTCGCGATGAACTCGGCGTCGACCAGGCCCTCGGTCACGATGACGTTCATCATCGCGTTGAGCAGTGCGACGTCGGTATCGGGCTTGAACTGCAGGAAGCGGTGCGCGATGCGCGAGAGATCGGAGCGGCGCGGATCGCAAATGACGAGCTTGGTGCCGCCCTTCGCGGCGTTCTTGATCCAGGTCGCGGCCACCGGGTGGTTCACCGTCGGATTGGCGCCGATGATGATCACCACCTCGGCTTTCGTCACATCCATCACCGGGTTCGACACCGCGCCCGAGCCGATGCCCTCCAGCAGCGCGACGACGGACGAGGCGTGGCACAGGCGCGTGCAGTGGTCGACGTTGTTGCTGCCGAAGCCGGTGCGCACGAGCTTCTGGAACAGATACGCTTCCTCGTTGCTGCCCTTGGCCGAGCCGAAGCCGGCGAGCGACTTCTTGCCGTGGCGGTCGCGAATCTGCCGCAGCGTGCCGCCGGCAAACTCGAGCGCTTCATCCCAGCTGGCTTCGCGGAACACGTCCATCACGCGGTCCGGATCCATCGTGAAGTCGCCACGCTTGGGCGCATCGGCACGCCGGATCAGTGGCTTCGTCAGCCGATGCGGGTGGTGCGCATAGTCGAAGCCGTAGCGGCCCTTCACGCACAGGCGACCCTGGTTGGCCGGGCCGTCGCGTCCTTCGACGTGGAGGATCTTGTCGTCCTTGACGTTGTAGGTGAGCTGGCAACCGACGCCGCAGTACGGGCAGACCGACGCGACCTGTTTGTCGGGCACCGCGAGCGCGACCTCGCGCGCGGGCATCAGTGCCCCGGTCGGGCAGGCTTGAACGCATTCGCCACAGGCGACGCAGGTGGACGCGCCCATGGCGTCGTCCATGTCGAACACGATCTTCGCGTGGTCGCCGCGAAAGGCGAGACCGATCACGTCGTTGACCTGTTCGTCGCGGCAGGCGCGCATGCAGCGGGTGCACTGGATGCAGGCGTCGAGGTTCACCGCGATGGCAGGGTGCGACAGGTCGCATTCCACCGCTTCCCGCGCCTCGAAGCGCGGCTTGCCGACGTGAAGCCGCTGCGCCCATTCGTCGACTTCGTTGTGCCGCGTGTAGGCCGTCTCCGGCACGTCGGACAGCAGCAGCTCCAGCACCATCTTCTGCGACTTGACGGCGCGCTCGCTGTCGGTCGTGACCTTCATGCCGGCGGTGGGAGCGCGGCAGCACGAGGGTGCCAGCACACGCTCGCCTGCGATCTCGACCATGCACGAGCGGCAGTTGCCGACGCTGTCCAGCCCTTCCTTGTAGCAAAGGCGGGGGATGGCGATGCCTTCGCGATCGGCAATCTGGATCAGTGTCTCGTTCGCCTTGCCTGTCACCTGTCGGCCGTTGAGCTCGAAGGTGACTTGAGGCGCGTCCAGCGATGCGGCTTCGGCGCGAGTGATCGCATTCATGAGGGTTCCAACTCGTGCGGAAAGTACTTCACCACGCAGTCGACCGGATTCGGCGCCGCTTGGCCCAGGCCGCAGATCGATGCATCGCGCATCACGGCCGACAAGTCCGCCAGCAGTTCGAGGTCCCAGCTCGGCTTGTCGATCAGTGCGGACGCCTTGGCCGTGCCGTTGCGGCACGGCGTGCATTGGCCGCAGGACTCGTGCTTGAAGAAGCGCATCATGTTGCGCGCCGCGCCGACGGCAGAGTCGTGATCCGACAGCACGATCACCGCGGCCGAGCCGATGAAGCAGCCGTAGGGCTGCAAGGTGTCGAAGTCGAGCGGGATCTCGTTCATGCTCGCGGGCAGGATGCCGCCCGACGCACCACCCGGCAGATAGGCGTAGAGCGTGTGGCCGTCCAGCATGCCGCCGCAGTATTCGTCGATCAACTGCTGGATGCTGATGCCGGCCGGCGCCAGCTTCACACCCGGGTCCTTCACCCGGCCCGACACCGAGAACGAACGCAGTCCCTTGCGCCCGTTGCGGCCGTGCGCGGCAAACCAGTCACCGCCACTTTCGACCAGTTCGCGAACCCAGAACAAGGTCTCGAAATTGTGCTCCAGCGTGGGCCGCCCGAACAGGCCGACCTGCGCCACATAGGGTGGGCGCAGCCGCGGCATGCCGCGCTTGCCTTCGATCGATTCGATCATCGCCGACTCTTCGCCACAGATGTAGGCGCCGGCGCCGCGCCGAAGAATGATCTCCGGCAGGGCGGCGAGCGGTGGGTCGGTGCGCAGCTTGTCGAGCTCCGACGCCAGCATCGAACGGCAGCCGTGGTATTCGTCGCGCAGGTAGATGTAGATCGTCGCGATGCCCACCGCCCAGGCGGCGATCAGCATGCCTTCGAGGAACCGATGCGGATCGCGCTCCAGCAGCACCCGGTCCTTGAAGGTGCCGGGCTCGCCTTCGTCGATGTTGACGGCCATCAGGCGCGGCCCGGCCTCGGCGCGCACGATGCGCCACTTGCGGCCGGCCGGGAATCCGGCACCGCCGAGACCGCGCAGCCCGGAGTCTTCCATCGTCTTGATGACCGACTCGACATCGCGCTCGCCCGACGCGCATTGCTTCAGCAGCGTGTAGCCGCCGTCGGCCCGGTAGGCGGCGTAGTCGATGTGGCCTTCAGGCTGATGGCGTGTCGCGTGGGCCGCGACCTGGGCGACGACCGCATCGCAGCTCGCGTTCGGCACCGGGTTTTGGCCGACGACCGCGGCCGGCGCCTGCTCGCAGCGGCCGATGCACGGCGCCGCGGTCACGCGAACCTCCCGGCCGAGCAAGCCGGGAAGCTTCTTCAGCAGTTCACCGGCGCCCGCCATCTCGCACGACAGGCCGTCGCACACCCGCACGGTCAATGCGGCCGGCGCCGCGTCGCCTTCCTTCACGATGTCGAAGTGGTGATAGAAGCTCGCCACCTCGAACACCTCGGTCTGCGCGAGGCGCATCTCCTGCGCCAGGGCCGCCAGATGCGAGGCAGACAGGTGGCCGAAGCGGTCCTGGATCTTGTGCAGATGCTCGATCAACAGGTCGCGCTGGCGCGATTCGCTGCCGAGCAGGCGCTGCACATCCTCGAGCGCCGCAGGGTCGACGCGGCGGCCCTTGGGCGCCTGGCGTTTGCGCTGTTTGCCGTCGGCGACCTGCAGCACCGCGATCGGGATGACCTGTTGATTCATGCTCAGATCACGCCCTCGGCTCGCAGCAACTCGACATCATTGGCGCTGTAGCCGAGCTGCGTCAGCACCTCTTCGGTGTGTTCGCCCAGCAGCGGCGAACGGGTGACCTCGGTGGCGCTGTCGGACATCTTGATCGGGTTGCCGACGCTCAGGTACTTGCCCCGCGTCGGATGATCGACCTCGACGATGGTGCCGGTCTGGCGCAGCGACGGATCCTCGGCGATTTCCTTCATCGAAAGAATCGGCCCGCAGGGAATGTCGTACTCGTTGAGGATGTTCATGGCCTCGAACTTGTCCTTGGTCATGGTCCATTGCTCGATGCGCGCGAAGATCGGCTTCAGGTGCAGCAATCGCGCCGCCGGCGTGGCGTAGGCCTCGTCGTCGATCCAGCCTTCCTCGCCGATCACTTTGCACACCGCGGGCCAGACCGCCGCTTGCGTGATGAAGTAGATGTAGGCGTTGGGGTCGGTCTCCCAGCCCTTGCACTTGAGGATCGAGCCCGGCTGGCCGCCGCCCGATGCATTGCCGGCACGCGGCACCGCCTTGCCGAACTTGCCGTCGGGATACTGCGGATACTCGTGCATCGTGCCGGTGCGCTCGAGGCGCTGCTGGTCGCGCAGCTTGACGCGGCACAGGTTCAGCACGGCGTCCTGCATCGGCGCCAGCACCCTCTGCCCGCGCCCCGTGGCGTTGCGCTGATAGAGCGCCGCGACGATGCCCAGCGCCAGGTGCAAGCCGGTGCCGCTGTCGCCGATCTGGGCGCCGGTGACCATCGGCGGGCCGTCGTCGAAGCCGCTGGTCGACGCGGAACCCCCGGCGCACTGGGCGACGTTTTCGTAGACCTTGCAGTCCTCGTATTGGCCCGGACCGAAGCCCTTGACCGAGGCGACGATCATCCGCGGGTTGAGCTTCTGGATGTGTTCCCAGGTGATGCCCATGCGCTCGAGTGCGCCCGGGGCGAAGTTCTCGACCAGCACGTCGCAGTGCTTGATCAGCGAGTCGAGAACCTGCTTGCCCTTGGGCTTCTTGGTGTCCAGCGTGATCGAGCGCTTGTTGTGGTTCAGCATCGTGAAGTACAGGCTGTCCACGCCGGGGATGTCGCGCAACTGGGCGCGCGTCGCGTCGCCAACGCCTGCCCGCTCGACCTTGATCACGTCGGCACCGAACCAGGCCAGCAACTGGGTGCAGGTCGGCCCCGACTGCACATGCGTGAAATCGAGGATGCGAACCCCGTCCAGTGCCTTGCTCATCGGGCGACCTCAGCGTTGCGAGACTCCAGTTCAACCAGACGCTTGCGCAGGTCGCGCAGCTCGGCAAAACGGGCGGTCTCGTCGCGCACGATCGCGACGATGCCGGTGACCTTCTGGTCGTTCGAAAACAGCATCGACACCGTGAAGGCGATCGACAGCGTGCGGCCGTCCTTGTGCAGCGCTGGCACGCGCAGCACGTCGGCACCGTACTTGGTCACGGCCGTCGCCATCGTCTTGTGATAGCCCTCCCAGTGCCGCTCCCGCTGGCGCTGCGGAACGATCAGGTCCAGAGACTGGCCGAGCGCCTCGGCTTCGGTGAAGCCGAAGATGCGCTCGGAGGACCGGTTCCAGAGCGCAATGGCGCCCCGTGCATCACAGACGATGATCGCGTCGCCCGCGCCGGCGACGAGTTGCTTCAGATCGAGATCGGGATGCAAGAGAGTACCTTTCGTCAAACCGCCTTGGCGGCGTGCAGGGTCGCGATCTTATCGATGCTGTAGCCCAGCTCGGCCAGGACCTGGTCGGTGTGCTCGCCGAGCAGCGGCGAGCCGGTGACCTCGACCTTCATATCCGAGAACTTGATCGGGCTGCCGACGGTGAGGTACTTGCCGCGCGCCTTGTGGTCGACCTCGACGATGGTGCCGCTGGCGCGCAGCGACGGGTCGACCGAGAGTTCCTTCATCGACATCACCGGCGAGCACGGAATGTCGAACTTGCGCAGGATGTCGACGGCCTCGAACTTGGTCTTGTCCTTCAGCCAGTCCTCGATCGTGGCGAAGATGTTGGTGATGTGCGGCTGGCGGGCCTTCGGCGTCATGTAGTCCGGGTCGTTCTTCCACTCGGGCTTGCCGATCGCTTCGCAGATCGGTGCCCAGGCCTGGCCCTGGATCGTGAAGTAGATGTAGGCGTTGGGGTCGGTCTCCCAGCCCTTGCACTTGAGCACCCATCCGGGCTGCCCGCCGCCGCCGGCGTTGCCGCCACGCGGCACGACGTCGGTGAACTTGCCGTGCGGGTACTGGGGGTACTCCTCGAGGTAGCCGAGGCGGTCCAACCGAAGCTGGTCGCGCAGCTTGACGCGGCACAGGTTCAGCACCGCGTCCTGCATCGAGCAGGCGACCTTCTGGCCGCGGCCGGTCTTGTCGCGCTGGCGCAGCGCGGTCAGGATGCCGATAGCCAGGTGCATGCCGGTGTTGCTGTCACCGAGTGCAGCGGCGCTGACGGTGGGCGGGCCGTCCCAGAAGCCCGTCGTCGAGGCCGCGCCGCCGGCGCACTGGGCCACGTTCTCGTAGACCTTCAGGTCTTCGTAGTGGTGGCCATCGGAAAAGCCCTTGACCGAGGCCAGGATCATCTTCGGGTTCAGCTCGAGGATGCGCTCCCAGGTGAAGCCCATGCGATCGAGCGCGCCGGGGCCGAAGTTCTCGACCATCACGTCCGATATCTTGATCAGCTTCTCGAGAATTTCCTTGCCCTCTCGGGTCTTGGTGTCCAAGGTCAGCGATCGCTTGTTGCTGTTGAGCTGGGTGAAGTACAGCGCGTCGACATCGGGGATGTCGCGCAGCTGGCTGCGAGTCACGTCGCCCGAGCCCGGGCGCTCGACCTTGACCACGTCGGCGCCGAACCAGGCCAGCATCTGGGTGCAGGCGGGCCCGGCTTGGACATGGGTGAAGTCGATGATCTTGATGTCGTCGAGTGCTTTGGTCATTTGGAGTTTCCTAGGTAGAAGAGGCTAATTTCTTCTTTGCTGCGGTTTGCGGGTTGAGCATCGTGATGCGGCCGCTCTCGGTGCCGGCGGTCTCGTCGATGACGGCGTTGATCAAGGTCGGCTTGGCCGTTGCGAGGGCCGCGTTGAGGGCCTTGGTCAGCTCGGCCGGTGTCGTCGCGTTCACGCCGATGCCACCGAAGGCTTCCATCATCTTGTCGTAGCGGGCACCCTTGACGAACACGGTGGGCGCCACGTCGGCGCTGCCCGAGGTGTTGATGTCGGTACCGCGATAGACACCGTTGTTGTTGAAGACGACCACGCAGATCGGCAGGTCGTAGCGGCAGATCGTTTCGACTTCCATGCCGCTGAAGCCGAAGGCACTGTCGCCTTCGATGGCGATGACCGGCTTGCCGGTGGTCACCGCGGCGGCGACGGCGAAGCCCATGCCGATGCCCATGATGCCCCAGGTGCCCACGTCCAGCCGCTTGCGCGGCTCATACATGTCGACGATGCTGCGGGCGAAGTCGAGGGTGTTGGCACCTTCGTTGACGACGATGGCATCCGGGCGGGCCTTGACCACTTCGCGGATCGCACCCAGCGCGCTGTGGAAGTTCATCGGCGAGGGGTTCAGGGCCAGCGTGGCCGCCATCTTCGACAGGTTCTTGTCCTTGCGATCGGCGATCGCGCCGGTCCACTCGGCGGGGGGCTTGACCCAGTTCGAGTCGATGCCGGCCAGCAGCGCCGCCACGCAAGAGCCGATGTCGCCGATCAACGGTGCGGCGATGGCCACGTTGCTGTCGATTTCGGTCGGCGCGATGTCGATCTGGATGAACTGCTTTGTGTTCGGCTCGCCCCAGGTCTTGCCCTTGCCATGCGACAGCAGCCAGTTCAGGCGAGCGCCGACCAGCATCACGACGTCGGCTTCCGCGAGCACGTAGGAACGCGCAGCCGAGGCGGATTGCGAATGGTTGTCGGGCAGGAGGCCCTTGGCCATCGACATCGGCAGATAGGGAATGCCGGTCTTTTCGACCAGCGCACGGATGTCGGCATCCGCCTGGGCATAAGCGGCCCCCTTGCCCAGCAGGATCAGCGGGCGCTTGGCACCCTTGAGCAGGTTCAGCGCACGCTGGACCGAATCGGGTGCGGGGAGCTGGCGCGGTGCCGGATCGACCACCTTGATCAGCGAAGCCTTGCCCGCTGCAGCGTCCATCGTCTGCGCGAACAGCTTGGCGGGCAGGTCGAGATAGACCCCGCCGGGTCGGCCTGACAGCGCCGCGCGGATGGCGCGCGCGACGCCGACGCCGATGTCCTGCGCGTGCAGCACCCGGTAAGCCGCCTTGCAAAGCGGCTTGGCGATGGCGAGCTGGTCCATCTCTTCGTAATCGCCCTGCTGCAGGTCGACGATTTCGCGCTCGCTCGAGCCGCTGATCAGGATCATCGGAAAGCAGTTGGTCGTCGCGTTGGCCAGCGCCGTCAAGCCGTTCAGGAAGCCCGGGGCCGACACGGTCAGGCAGATGCCGGGTTTGCCGGTCAGGAAGCCGGCGGCGGCCGCCGCGTTGCCGGCGTGCTGCTCGTGGCGGAAGGAGATGACGCGCATGCCATCGGCTTGCGCCATGCGGGTGAGATCGGTGATGGGAATGCCGGGCAGGCCGAAGATCGTGTCGATGTCATTGAGCTTCAGCGCATCGATGACGAGGTGAAATCCGTCGGTCAGTTCGCATGGTTGGGTGTCGCCCACCAGGTGGACGCTGGCATCCCGGCTCTTTGGCTTGAGCATGTCGTCGGCCGTCGTGACTGCCGGCTTGGTTGCGATGACTGAAGACATGTCTCTCCTTCTGCTTTGGATGAATGGCCAAGGTTCGAGTCAAGACTATGATTTGGGGCCACGCTTTCAGCCGTTGACCGCGGTCAATTTTCCGGAAAACGGTTCGATCCAGATGAATCGGCGGATGTTTCGAAATCGAGCAAGACGGTGACCATGACCTTGTTGGAAAACCATCCGGAGAGAAACATCATCCGCGTTCAGCTCCGGCAGAACCTCCTGCTCAAGGACCTGAGCGACAGCGATCGCGCCGAACTGGAAACCCATCTCGCCGTCGTCGACGGCAACAAGGGCGACTTTCTGCTGCATCAAGGCGTGCGCGAGATGGAGCAGTACTTCATCCTCGACGGAATCCTCAAGCGGGTCGTGAGCAATCCGGAGGGCAAGGAGATGATCCTGCGCTTCGCCGATGAACGCGACATGGACACCAGCTATGCCGCGTTGCGGCTGGGCACGCCCACGCCGTACGGCATCGTGTGCGTGACCAAGGCGCGGGTCGCCAGCTTGCCGCTGAAGGAATGGATCGCGTTCCTGAACCGTCACCCGCAGGCCAAGGAGTTGTTCGAGTACAGCGTCATGCGCGTGATGAGCGAGATCATGGCGCACACCATCACGCTGCACCTGCTCGACGCACCCGGTCGCGTGCACCGATTCATGCGCAAGCACCCGGAACTCGTCGATCGCATTCCGAGCAAGGAACTGGCTTCCTATCTCAATCTTTCGGCCGAGACACTGAGCCGGCTGAGGAAGAGCGGCAAGATCTGACGCTTGGCCGCGGCTCAGGTCTGCTTGGACGATGCGAACAGCCTCGAGCTGGTCATCAACCTCAGCTGGTTGTCGACCCCGGCCACGCCGGGCACGCCGGTCGCGACGCTTTCAGTGTGCGTGCGTTCCTCCGCATTGAGGACGATCCCGCGCAGCGTGACCTGGCCCTGGTTCGCATCGATCGTGACGTTGATGTCGCGCGTTGCCGCGTGGTCCTTCAAGGCGACCCGAACGCGCGCTTCCAGGGCCATGTTGGCGAGCAGGGCGCGCGACTCGGCGGTCTCGGCGAACTCCGGTCTCTGCACCAGCAGGCGGATCTGCTCCACGCAGCTCTCGACCGAAACGCGATCGGTGTTGAGGACCACGTCGTAGAGGACCGGGTCGCCCCAGGTCACGCCGAACTGGTCATGCATGCGCGAGGCGTGCGCGTGGTCGCTGCGACGGACCTCGGCCTCGGCGAATTCGGCGTCATCGGTTTCCAGATGACCCATCAGCCATTCGACCCGCTTCCTCAGCGAACGGGTGACCCGCACGCACACCACATGCGGCACCGGGCGCAACAAGCAGGTGGCACCCCAGCCGCGCAGCACCACGTCGCCGCGATCGGCCAATGCGAACAATTCTTCCGCCGTGTAGAGGGCAACACTGCGCTGGTCGGTGGTCAGGCGCTCCACCAGCCCGGCCTTGCCGCCGCGCAGGCGGCCGATCAGGCTCTTGGGCACCTGCATCTTGTCGGCCACGTGCTCGATGACCTCGTGGCGCATGACCGCGAGATCCAGCGATTGGGCAAGCTGCAGCGCCACGTCCTTGGCCAGAGAACCCATCTCCTGGGTCATTGCGATGACAGGCATGTTGATTCCTTCAGGGCCTCAATCCACCGGCCGTTCGGTGGCGAATTCGTCGGGCTTGGCGGGTTTGATCAGGGCCAGCGCCTTCGAGATCAGCGGCCAGAACAGCAGCGTCAGGGCCAGCGTGGTGATGCTGCCGACCAGCGGGTTCGCCCACATGATGCCGAGGTCTCCCTGCGAGACCAGCATGGCCTGGCGGAACGAGTCTTCCGCCTTGTCGCCGAGCACCAGGGCGAGGACGAGCGGCGCCAGGGGAAAGTCGAGCTTCTTGAAGATGTAGCCCACGACGCCGAAGCCGAGCATGAACCAGATGTCGAGCATCGCGTTGTGCACGGTGTAGGCGCCGATCGCGCAGATGACGATGATCACCGGCGCGATGATGGAGAACGGAATGCGCAGGATCGATGCGAACAACGGCACCGTGCTCAGCACGACGATGAGGCCGACGACGTTGCCCAGGTACATGCTGGCGATCAGCCCCCAGACGAAGTCCTTCTGTTCGACGAACAGCAGCGGGCCCGGTTGCAGACCCCAGATCAGCAGGCCGCCCAGCAGCACCGCCGCGGTGGGCGAGCCGGGAATGCCCAAAGCGAGCATCGGCAGCAACGCGCTGGTTCCGGCGGCATGCGCGGCCGTCTCGGGCGCGACGACCCCCTCCATCTCGCCGGTGCCGAACTTGGGGCCGTTCCTCGACATCTTCTTGGCCAGGCCGTAGCTCATGAACGAGGCCGGCGTGGCCCCCCCGGGCGTGATGCCCATCCAGATACCGATCAGCGAACTGCGCAGCGACGTGATCCAGTACTGCGGCAACTGCTTCCAGGTCTGCAGCACCACCTTGGGGTCGATCTTGGCGCTCTGGCCGGAGAAGCTCAGGCCTTCTTCCATCGACAGCAGGATCTCGCCGATGCCGAACAGGCCGATGACCGCGATCAGAAAGTCGAAGCCGCGCATCAGCTCGGGCTGCCCGAAGGTCAGGCGCAACTGGCCGGTCACGGTGTCCATGCCGACGCTGGCCAGCGCGAAGCCGAGCGCCATCGAGGCGAGGATCTTGAACGGCGAGCCTTTGCCCATGCCGACGAAGCTGCAGAAGGTCAGCAGGTAGACGGCGAAGAATTCGGGTGAGCCGAACTTCAGCGCGAACTTGGCCACCAGCGGCGCCAGGAAAGTGATCATCACCACGGCCACGAAGGCACCCACGAACGACGAGGTGAATGCGGTCGTCAGGGCCGCGCCGGCACGTCCCTTTTGCGCCATCGGATAGCCGTCGAAGGTGGTGGCCACCGACCACGGCTCACCCGGAATGTTGAACAGGATGGAGGTGATGGCTCCGCCGAACAATGCGCCCCAGTAGATGCACGACAGCATGATGATGGCCGAGGTGGGCGACATCGTGAAGGTGAGGGGCAACAGGATCGCCACGCCGTTGGCACCGCCCAGCCCGGGCAGCACGCCGATCAGCACCCCGAGGATGATTCCCACGAACATCAGACCGACATTCATCGGCGTGAGGATCACTGCAAAGCCCTGCATCAGGGCGCTGATTTCGTCCATTTCGCGTTCGCTCCGAATTCAGTAGCCGAGAAAGCGCAGCGGATCGAGCGAGCCTTTGAACAAGGGCACCTTGAACCACGCTTCGAACATGAGGAAGAACAGCGTGTTGACGACCAGCGCGGCGATGACGCTTTTCACCCAGGAGTACTTGCCCAGGACGATCATGAACAGCGCGATGTAGATCGCCGACGCGACGTACAGCCCCAGGAAGCCGACGGCCAGGACATACACCGTGGCTGGCACCAGCACCGACAGCACGCGCTTCAACTGCTGCGAATCGACGAAGATTTCGGTCTTCCTGGCATTGCCGAGCAGGGCCTGATGCAGGATGCCGGCGCTTGCGACGGCGATGATCAGGCCGATGAAGAAGGGGAAATATCCGGGTCCGGGGCCGTCGCTCGTCCAGCCGGCGCCCAACCTGCGACTCTCGACAATCACCCCGATGCCGATGATCAGCAGGATCAGCGCGACCAGCGCTTCGACCCGGTGGGTGGCGATGCCCGAGCGGCCCGGGACAGCGGAATTCTCGTCGTGCTCCATGGAGCCCCCAAACGTGTGTGTCGTGAAAACGGGCAGGGCGCCGACGCCGCCCACCGCGCCGGGTGGGGGCGCTTCCATGCGCCGCTCGGCGTTCGACTACCTGGCGGCCAGGAAGCCGGCTTCGGTCATCAGGGTGCGGTGGGTGGCCTCCGCGCCCTCGAGCCATTTCGTGAATGCGTCGCCGGTCAGGAAGGTCGGATTGAACGCACCCTTTTCCATGTAGTCCTTCCACTCCGGCGTGGCCCGAAGCTTGGTCAGCAGGTCCACATAGAACGCGAGCTGGTCGGGCGTCACGCCGGCGGGCATGAAGATGCCGCGCAGCATCGTGTACTTGGTCGGCACGCCCGCTTCCTTGCAGGTGGGGATGTCGTTCCACGACTGCGTGTCGGTGACCTTGGCCTTGAACGGCATGCGCTCGTCGTCGAACACGCACAGCCCGCGCAGCTTGCCGGCACGCCATTGGGCCACCGCCTCGATCGGGTTGTTCACGGTGGAATTCACATGGCCGCCGACCAGCTGCACCGCCACTTCACCGCCGCCCTTGAACGGCACGTAGATGAACTTGGTATTGGTGGCCTTTTCCAGCGCGACCGTGATGATCTGGTCTTCCTGCTTCGAGCCGGTGCCGGCCATCTTGAACTTGTTCGGGCCCGCCGCCTTTACCGCAGCGATGTACTCGCTGGCGTTCTTGTACGGCTCGCTCGCATTCGTCCACAGCACAAACTGGTCGAGCGCCATCATCGCCACCGGGGTCATGTCCTTCCAGCTGAAGGGCACGCCGGTGGCCATGGGCGTCGTGAACAGGTTCGACAACGAGATGATGATCTTGTGCGGATCGCCCTTGGCTTCCTTGACCGAGAGGAAGCCTTCGGCGCCTGCGCCGCCCGACTTGTTGACGACGATGAGCGGCTCTTTCATCAGCTTGTACTTGATGACGATGCCTTGCATCAGCCGCGCCATCTGGTCGGCGCCTCCGCCGGTGCCGGCAGGGATCACGAATTCGACCGGCTTGGTCGGCTCCCATGCAAGCGCAGGCGCTGCGGCCGCCAGCGCCAGCATGGCTGCTGCGCAGGCCTTGGTGACGTGACCATGGGAATGCGAATCGAGGCGCTTGATCATGCTGTCTCCTGTGTGTCTAAGGTGCACGTTGGTTTGGAATCTCTGCCGAGGTCCCAGTGCCCCAATGCTGCGACTTGGCTTCAGAAATTCAGCTTGACCGCGGTCAACTTTTCGAAAATGCCGTATGGGGGTTGCCCCGCATCGGCGCGGGTCTGCGGCTGCGGGTCGAAGCGTTCGAAACCGGTGTAGCAAATGAAATGTCGATTGGCCGCACGGCCGAACAGGGTCATGCCGAGCCGGGTCGCCAACTCGTGGCCCATCTGGGTGACGCCGTTTCGCGAGACGATGATCGGCACGCCCATCTGCGCGGCCTTCATCACCATTTCGCTCGTCAGCCGGCCGGTGGTGTAGAAGATCTTGTCTGCGCCGGCGACCGCTTGCGCGCCGCCTTGCATCCACATCCAGCCGGCGATGGTGTCAATCGCGTTGTGGCGCCCGACGTCCTCGACGACCATCAGCAACTCGTCGTCGCGGAACAGGGCGCAGCCGTGAACCGATCCGGCCCGGCGGTGGACGCTGTCACGCTGGCGCATCACCTCGAGGATCGCCTGCAGGGTCGACTGCCGAATGCGCGCCTGGGCGGCGCCCGGCAGTTCCACCGCATCGAGCTGCGACATCAAGTCGCCGAACACCGTGCCTTGCCCGCAACCGGTCGTGACGACGCGGTGCGCCGTCTTCTGCTCGAGCGCGTGGATGCCGTGGCGTGTCTTCACCGCTGCTGCCGACACGTCCCAGTCGACGCTGATCGACTCGACTTCGTCGACCGCCGTCACCAGCCGCTGGTTTCGCAGATAGCCCAGCACCAGCGCTTCCGGTGCCTCGCCGAGCGTCATCAGCGTGACCAGTTCGCGCTTGTCGACGAACACCGTCAGCGGGCGTTCGTTCGGAATGTGGATGCGGCGCCGCTCGCCGTGCTCGTCGAGGACCTCGACTTCGCGCGTCAGCGGCACACGGGTGTGCGTGAGCCTCGGCAGGCGTCGCGCAGTGTTCTCCAACCTCAAGTCGCCCGGTCCATGTGGGCACGCCGCATTGGCCGCAACACGAACCACGCCATCAGGGCCGCAACGCCGTTCATGACGCTGGCGACGACGAACACGGCGTGCCAGCTGCCGGTGGCCGCAGCGAGCACGCTGGACAGCGGAACCAGCAGCGACGCCGTCCCCTTGGCGGTGTAGAGCAGCCCGGCATTCGCCGCTGCGTACTTCGAACCGAAGGTGTCGGCGCATGTCGAGGGGAACAGGCTGTAGATCTCGCCCCATGCGAAGAAGACGAGGCCCGTCAGGATGACGAAGGCGATCGGGTTCTGGCCGAACTGGTACAGCATCAGGATGCCGATCGATTCGAGGCCGAAGGCGATGAACATCGTCGACTCGCGCCCGATCTGGTCGGACACCCAGCCGAAGAACGGCCGCGTGAGCCCGTTCAGCACCCGGTCGATCGCGAGCGCGAAGGTCAGCGCCGGCAGGATCAGGCCCATGATGTTGACCGGGACGTCCATGATCTTGAAGTCCTTGGCGATCGGTGCCAGCTGCGCGGTGGCCATCAGGCCGCCGGCCGCCACCATCACGAACATCGCGTACATGACCCAGAAGACCGGCTTGCGCAGGACCTCGGTCGGGCTGTAGTCGCGCCGGGACTGTTGCACATGGATGGCAGACAGACCTTGCGATTTCTTCAGGTGCTCCGGTGCCCGGGTCAGCGCCCAGGAGAGCAGGAACACGATCAGGCCCTGACCGATGCCGAAATACAGGAAGGCCGCTTCGTAGCCGTGCGACTTGATGTAGGCGGAGATTGGAATGATGGTGAGCGCCGAGCCGGCACCGAACCCGGCTGCGGTGAGTCCGGCGGCCAGTCCGCGCCGGTCGGGGAACCACTTCAACGCATTGCCGACGCAGGTGCCGTAGACGGCGCCGGCCCCGATCCCGCCGATCGCCGCGGCGATGTAGAGCATCGTCAGCGTGTCCGCATAGGAATTCATCACCCAGCCGAGGCCGCACAGAATGCCCCCGACGAGCACGACCGGACGCGGACCGAAGCGGTCCACCAGATATCCCTCGATCGGGACCAGCCAGGTTTCAGTCAGCACGAAGATCGTGAAAGCCACTTGAATCGCGGCCCGGCTCCAGCCGTGCTTGTCGGCGATCGGGTTGACGAACAGCGTCCAGCCGTACTGCAGATTGGCGATCATGGCCATGCAGACGATGCCCATCAGCAACTGGCCCCATCGGTGGAACTTGTGCTGCGTGGCCGCGTTCGCGGGGATGGCCAGGCCGGGTGTGGCGATGGCGGCAGATTCTCGGATCATGGCGAACTATCCTTTGATGCACGGGGGTTGACAGGGGGCCCGGCCATATGAGGCGCGTCGCCATGATCGACAACCAGGCGGCGAAACGCTCTTGACCCGGGTCAAGATCTGAAAAATCCCGGCTGCTCGTTGTCCCTGATGGGCTCGGATGGGACTACAGCAACGGCCGCAGCGACTGCGCCCCCTCGCGCAGCAGCGGCAGCAGCTGCTCGATCATCCGTGCGCTGTCGTAGGCCTGCGCCTGTAGCGTCATCCCGATCGCGCCGCGGCACTCGCCCTTGCGATCCTTCAGCGCGAGCGCGATGCCGCGCAGACCGGGGTCCAGGTGCTGGTCGGTCATCCAGTAGTCGAGCGCGCGCGCCGCGTGCACGTTGTCGCGAAAGCGCTCGGGGTCGGTGACGGTGTGGGCGGTGAAGCTGGTGAACTCATGCTCGGCGATCCAGGCGTCGAGCGCGTCCTCGCTGTAGGTCGCGAGGATGCACACGCCCGGCGTGACCACATGCGCCGGCACCCGCACCCCCACCTGGTAGCCGATCGACACATAGCGCGGCGGGTTGCTGCGCGCCACGTACACCACCTCGTGGCCATCGAGCACGCTCATGTTGACGGTCTCGCCGCTTTGCATCGACACCCGCTGGATGAACGGCTGCACCAGCCGCGGCAGCCGCGCCGCGCCGAGGTAGCTCTGGCCCAGGCGCAGCACGCGCGGTGCGAGCCAGAAGTGCTTGCCGTCGGTGGCGGCATAGCCGAAGTGGCACAGGCTCAG